>JBJTCH010000449.1:0-6616 GCA_046091745.1 Opitutaceae bacterium | reverse complement strand
ACAGCAGGCCGTCGCCGCCGACCGTGCCTCGGCCGTTGTTGACGTTGGTGTTGGAGTTGGCCGCGACGAAGGTGAAGTTGCGGTTCCAGAACTCGCCCTCGACGTACGTGTAGATCGCGCTCAGCGAGAGCACGAGGCGCGGCGTGGCCTTGTAGTCCGCCGCGAGCGAGAAGGCGTCCTTGAGGATCATCTTCGGCCCGTCCTTGAAATCGAGCTGGCGGATGACCAACGGGCGGGGGTCGGCGGCCGTCGGCGTGCGGTTGTAGTCCTGCGTGAAGGAGTACTGCTCCGTGTAGGAGTTGGCGCGGCTGGTCGTGAGGATGACGCCGAGACGGCGGTCGAGGAAGGTGTCGGAGTATTCCAGCTGCGCGTTCGGGCGCCATTTGTAGCGCTCGCGCTCCGCGGGGCCGAGGGTCTGGCGCAACGTGAACTCCTCGGCGTTGAGGTTCACGCTGAAGTTGTAGCCGAAGACGCGGCCGCGGCGGTCAAAGGCGCGGCGCGTCTTCATGTTGATGGTGCCGGAGGGCGAGTCGGCGTCGGACTCCGCGCTGGTCGTGCGGCTGATCTCGATCGATTCGATGCCCGTGATGAGGATGCTTTCGAAACTGGTCGCGCGGGAGGCGTCGCCGCCGCCGCGGTTGGAGTCGGCGCTTGCGGTGCGCATACCGTCGATCGTTACGCCGACATACTGCCCGTCCATGCCGCCGAGTCGCGGGCCGCGGGCTTCCGACTCGACGTAGTCGATGTCGACGCCGGGCAGGTATTTCAGGAACTCGCCCATGTTGCCGTCGGTGATGTCGCCGAACACGTCGGAGGACACCGAGGTGGTGATGTCCATGTTGCGCCGCTGGGCCTGCACGGCCTTGGCGTTGCCCTCGCGCTCGGAGGAGACGCTGAAAGCCTGCAGCTGCACCTTGCCGTCCTTGGTGGTCGGAGCGCTCGCGGCGGCGCTGGTGAGGTTGATCTCGCGGACGGCGACCTGCCCCGCGGCGACGGTGAACGACTCCGAGGCGGGCGTGTAACCGGAGAAATTCACGGTGATGGACACGGGGCCGGCGGCGACGCCGGGGAATGTGAACGTGCCGTCGCTCTCGGTGAACACGACGCGATCGGTGCCGCCGAGCCGCACCTCCGCGTTGCCGACGTACTCGCGGGAGGCTGGGTTGAAGACCCGCCCCTGCACCGTGCCGGTCGTTGCTTGCGCGGCGCCGTCAGTGGCCGCGAGAACGGCGAAAAGTAATGTCGCCAGAATGCGAAGCAGAGCGGGAAAGCGGGCAGCGTGAGTCACAGGGGTAGGGGGATGCGAAAAGTGGTGACGGCCGGAGGGGCGTTTGGCAATCCGCCCGCCTTCGCCGGGCCTCCGGTGGGCGGGCCCGTTTCAAGCGGCTGCTGAACCCGCGGGCCCCGCGGACGCTTTGGCCTCTAAACGATATGTCGCCGGGAAAATGTTCGGCCTGAACCGCTTTTCAGGTAGCGCTCGAAGTCTCGAGCATTGGTCTCGTCGGTGAAGGCGCAGCAACACGCAAGCCGCCACGGACGGCCGCTTACGGTTGAGGGGTTTTTTCCGCGTTGTGACTGTCGAGTCGCGCGCGAAGGTTGTGGGTGAAGCCGGTGTAGTGTCGGCGGTGATCGAAGGAGCTCTGTAGAAGGTACACTTAGTGCATGAACCGAGCACCGCGAGGTGGAGTGTCCGAATAAAGTCTGCGGAATACCCGAATTCGGGGGAGGCGCGTATCGCCGGGTGCGGGTTCTCGGAATCGAGGGCTGCAATGCGGTCGCGCATCAAAGCCCGCCTTCGCCAAGCCTTCAGCCTTCGCCCGGCCTGCGGCTGACGAGACGGCGGGCAGCCCCCGCAGGTTGTTGCACCTTTTTTGGCTGTCGAAAGTCAGCCGCTGATTTCGGCCTCCTGCGCCCTTCAGGCTTCGGCGGCCAGGGCCTGCCAGCCGTAGGCGCGGCGGAGGCTGGCGGAGAGGGGGGGATTCGAACCCCCGGTAGGTTTTTACGCCTACAACGCTTTAGCAAAGCGCCGCTTTCGGCCACTCAGCCACCTCTCCGTACAGTGCGGCGGAGCCAAACGCCGATGGTTCAAAGTGCAAGGCGGATTTCCGCCTCGGTTTCACTCCTCGTCGTCGTCCTCGTCCTCGGGACGTTCCAACTCATCGCGGCACTCGGTGATGACGCGGAGCCAGATTTCGCGGAGGTCGAAGAGACGCGCGCGCGCCTCGTCCCGCCAGAGCGCGACGGAGCGTTGGCGGCAAGCGTCGTCATCAGCCAGCGTGGCGAGGGAGTCGTTGAGCGCGCCCAGCGCCCGCTTGAAGAGGCTGACCGCCATCGCGTAGTCGCCGAAATCGAGGGCGTGGACCGCTTCGGTGGCCTGGCCGGCGCCGCGGTGGAAGGTTTGCAGGAGACGCAGCGCGGCGGCCGGCGCCACCCGCGCGGGATCCTCGGCCAGTTTTATCCAGGAATGCTCGAGGCTCGCGTAGATCGCCTTGGTCGAGATGTAGACCGGGTTCTTGTGCAGGGTATAGACGTCGTCGTCGGCCGTCGCCGAAGCGGCTTCCTCGGCGGCGGCGCGGTTTTCGTCCTCCGTCCAGCCCTCGCCGCCCCAGCCCATCTTTTCCGCGGCGACGTCGATGCGGTCGGGTTCACCCCGCGCCGACTCGTAGTGGCGCAGGTAGCGGAGCACCGCCTCGTCCTGTCCGCGCAGGTAGCGCTCCCAGTCGAACTCCGTCCAAGCCAAGTCGCCCTGTTCGTCCCACGGGCCTTCGGAACCACCGTCCGGTTCAAAGTCGCTCATCGATTGCGCGCAACTGAGGGCCGCGTGCACTCGAACGCAATTAAAAATCCGGCGAGATTGGCGGTTGAACGAGCCGCACCCGCGCGTAGGTTGCCGCGCCATGGCAGAGGTCCACCACGCCACCGTCACGTTCAGCGGCCACGTACAGGGCGTGGGCTTTCGTTTCACGACGCGGCAGGTCGCGCAGGAGTATGAGGTGGCGGGCTATGTGCAGAACCTCGCCGACGGCCGCGTGCGGCTCGAGGCGGAGGGCGCCGAGGCCGAGGTCGACGCGTTCATCGGCGCGGTCGAGGAGCGCATGCACGGGCATATCCGCAAGGTGGAGCGCGCGACGGCCCGACGGGCGCCCGTTTTCCGGGGCTTCGAAATCCGCTGAGGATGGGCGCACCGGAATCAGGCGACCCGGCGGGCGCGCCGCCCGCGATCGCGATCGACCGGCTGGTGAAGGATTTCGCGGTCGGTCTGCGCGGGTTGCGCCTTCGCGCGGTCGATCACGTTTCGCTTTCGGTGCGGCCGGGCGAGGTCTTCGGGCTGCTCGGGCCCAACGGCTCGGGGAAGAGCACCACCATCAAGCTTCTGCTCGGCCTGCTGGAGCCGACCGCGGGCGGGTGCGCGATCTTCGGTGTGCCGAGCGGGAAGGTGGAAGCGCGGCGCGATGTCGGGTATCTGCCGGAGGCGCCCAACTTCTACCGGTTTCTCACCGGTCGCGAATTGGTGGCCTTCTACGGCCGCATGTGCGACCTCGCGGGCACGGAGTTGCGGGCGCGGGTCGAGGAGGTGGTTGCGCTCGTGGGTCTCGCGGGTGCGGCCGATCGCCGCGTCGGGACGTACTCCAAGGGCATGCTGCAACGCATCGGCCTTGCGCAGGCGTTGGTGCATGACCCGCGGCTGCTCATTCTCGATGAACCGACCGCCGGCGTGGATCCGGTCGGCTCGGCCGAGATGGCGGAGTTGATCCTCGCGCTGAAGGCCCGCGGCAAAACGGTGCTCATCACCTCGCATCTCCTCGGCCAGATCGAGGACCTCTGCGATCGCGTGGCGATTCTCGATCGTGGAAAGCTGGTGGCGGAAGGCGACGTCGCGGCACTCGCCGGGGCGGCGGGCCGGGTTTCCTTCGAGACCGATGCGCTCCCGCCGGAGGAAATCGCGGCGTTGCGCGCCTGGTTGGAGTCGCGCGGTAGAAAGCTGGAGACCGTGACGCCGGTGCGGCGGCGGCTGGAGGATGTGTTTCGCGCGCACGTCGGGCGCGGGACCCGGAACGCGGAGGAAAAGCGGTGAACCCGGTGCGTTTTTCCCCGCGGCGGACGTGGCTGATCGCCGGCAACACCCTGCGCGAGGCGGCGCGTCAGCGCTTCTTCCAGTTCCTGCTGCTGCTGGCCTTCGCGCTGACGCTGGGGGCGCGCTGGCTGCGGGATTTCAATTTTGGCGCGCCGGAATTGAAGTTCCTCGCCGATTGCGGCTTCGGGGCGATTGCCTTTCTCGGCGCGGCGCTCACCATCGCGGCGACCGCGCAGCTTTTCTTCAGCGAGGTCGATAACCGCACCGCGCTCACCCTGCTCGCGAAGCCTGTGTGGCGGGCCGAGTTCGTGCTCGGCAAACTGCTGGGCGTCGCGGCGCTTTCCGCCGTTTTCTGCGCGCTGCTCACCGGGCTGCTTTCGCTGGTGCTGGCGTGGCGCGAGGCGGAGCTCGCACACCTGCTGCCCGACGCGGTGGCACCGGGTGGCGGCGTCAGCCACGCGATGGTGGCGCTGGGTGGGTTGATGCAGTGGCTGCGCCTGCTGGTCCTGGCGGCCTTCACGCTGCTGGTGGCGACGTTCGCGCAATCGCAGCTTTTCTCCGTCGTCACCGGGTTTTTGGTGCTCGTCGTCTGCCACCTGCAGCACCTCGCGCAGGACGCCTACGCGCGGGCCGGTTCGGCGGCGGGTCTGATCGCCAGCTCGATCATCTCCTCGGTTTTCCCCGACTTCCAGGTGTTCCAACTCGCGGACTCCCTGGCCGCAGCCGACTTGCCCGCGGTGGGAGACGTCGTGCGCGTCACGCTTTACGCCCTCGGTTACGCCGCCGCCGCGGCGGGTCTGGCGGTCGTGAGTTTCCGTCGGCGGGAGATCTAGGTGGGACGAGCCGGGTAACCACGGATGCACACGGATAAACACGGATGGGAGTCGATCGGGCGTGTTGCTGTGCTCCGTCGGTCGAATACCCGCGAGTGGCACGGATTTCCCCGGCCGGTGTTTTAGGCCTGCCAGCTCCCGTGATCTCCCGACTGAAGAAAGGGTTCAGCCAGCTCGCGTCGAGGCGGTGGGCGCCGGTCGCGATCGTTGTCCTTGGACTGGCTGCGGCGGGAGCGATTTTGAGCTTCGTGATCGCGCCGGTGCGCGAGGGCATGAGGGCGCGGCAGCCGGCGCTGCGACTCGATGCCGCGGGGGCGGGGCAGGGCGCCACGCTTGCGATCCTCGGGGGATTTCGCGCTCTGGTCGCGGATTTCGCGTGGATCCGGATGTACACGATCTGGGAGCGGCGCGACCTGCCCGGGACGCAAACGCTGTTGCGGCTGGTGACGACGATTGATCCGCGACCGGTGTACTTCTGGCTGAACGCCGCCCGCATCACGGCGTACGATTTTCCGTTCTGGCGCGTGCTCGCGGCGGGTGGGTTCGAAACGGTTCCGGACGACGTTCAGCGACGGCTCTCCCATGAGCAGGCGAGGTCCGCGCTCCGCGGGCTTGAGACCGCGATGCGCTTCCATCCGGGCAGCGTCGAGCTCTGGGTGGAGCGCGCGAACATCGAGTTGAACAAGCTCGGCGACCTCAACGCCGCCGCCGAAAGCTATCGGCGGGCTTGGGAGTTGCCCGGCGCGCCCTACTACGTCCCGCGGCTGCGGGCTGAGGTGCTCCGTCGCGCGGGTCGACGGGCGGAGGCTTTGGAGTGGCTGGCGCATCTCCATCCGACCTTGCCGCCGGCCGACGAAGGGGCGGCGGCGGACGTCGTCCTAGGGAGGATCAGGGACCTGGAGCGTGAATTAGGCGTGCCGAAGGAGCGGTCCTATCGCCCGCCGGGCGCGCGGGAATGAAAAGTTTGCACGCGCGGTGGGCCGCCTTATCCAAACCTGACCGGTCCGTCACCCGGTCTTGACCCATGACCTTGCTCCTCCCGCACCTTTTGCTTGGCGTGGCCCTGCTTTGCTTTCCGCGGCCCTGGCTGCAGAAGGTCGTGACCCTCGCGAAGCGCCGGAAAAAAAAGTCGGACGTCGAGCGGCTGAAGGATCCGTGGAAGAACAAAAAGCCGGGAGACCCGGCGGTTCAATTCGGCACGGAGTTCAAAAAGATCCGGAACTACATTGATGTCGTGCGGGCTGCCGCCGGCAGCGTCGCCATTTGGGGCGGTTTTGGATTCCCAGCGGCGGTGGCCGGCGGCGGGATCAAGGGACTCGCGGTGAAGGCAGTGATCATGCTGGTCGGCGTGGCGATCCAGGCCACCCGCCTGCACGGCGGCCGGTTCTCCTTCTTCCCGCCCATCTTCTACCTCGCCGGCATTTTGCTCGGCGTGTGCGGCTGGGAAGTGGCGGTCTTCTCGTTCATCCTCACGTGGGCGTTGCACGTCATGGTGCGCAACGTCGCGTGGTTTCTCACGCTGAACGCCGCCATTGTCTATGGATTCGGAGCCTTCTTTCACGGTAATTTCAGCCTGACGGTGATCTTGGCGGCGGGTCTCGTTTTTCTCCCGGTCATGCTGAGCCTCCTCGCGAACCGCCCGCTGATGATCTATAGCAGCAAGGGCGGAGGGAAGTGAGCCAAGGCGGGTTGCAGGTCTGGCTGGAGG
>JBJTCH010000448.1:0-23217 GCA_046091745.1 Opitutaceae bacterium | reverse complement strand
ACCACGGCGTCCGGGGAGCTGAACCAGATGAGCTTGGCGCCGTATTTCGCCGCAGTCTGCGAGATCCAAGTGGTGAGGGGACCTTCGTTTTGGCGCAGGCGACGCTCGTAAGCCGGGCGGTAAACGAGCCAAGTCATGCGTGCATTTTTGTCCGCATCTCGGATTTGCTGGAAGCGCGTCACGGCCGGACGGATGAAATTGCCCCACCAACGGTCATGCGGCGGGTTCTTGAATTTCTCCCATTGGTAAAGTGAAACGCCCCCGCTGACCACGATGTGTTCTTTTTCGTAAGCGGCGTGCAGCGGCGCGGCGGCGGCGAAGAGCAGGGCGATGGCGATGAGACGTGGCATGAGGGCGTAAAGTTTCCGCGAAAAGCGCGTCAGAGCAAGCGGAACTGGTGTCCTGAGCCTACTCTGGTCTCTCAACTCTCCAATCGACAGACTGAATCCGTGGTCTACCTCGAAGTTGAGGTGACGCGCCGACGAGCAGCGGCAATGACTGCATCGTCCGCCCAGAAGTTGGTTTTTGTCCTCAGTGCGCCGATTACCTCGTCGAAATCAATCAGCCCTCTGCGCGCAGCCTCGACCAAAACGCCGAGAGTTCCGGTGACGGCAATTCCCAATCTGCCGGCCACCGCGCGCCCTTTGCGCTCGTCCATGAGCAACAATTCCGCTTTCAACTCGCGGGCCACTTGCAAAGCGGCTGTCTCGCCGCTGTCGAGCAGCGTGTCAATATCGAGCGGACGTGCACCCGGCGAGACGGGGACGATGCGCAGCCATGCGGGGCCCATGAGCGGAGTTCAGACGGCGCGCGTTCGTGCAGACACTCGGCGATGACTTCGGGCGGACAAACGACTTCCTCGAAAAGAAAAGGCAACCACTCGATTCCGCCGAGGGCGGCAAGGTAACGCAATGGCGTGGTGTCGCTGACGACAATCACGCCCGCTTCAGACGTTCGATGGTTCTAAGATCTGACTCGAGTTCCTCGACGGTCGTGCCAGGCCATGCTCCGTGCGCGGAAAGAAAATCCTCCGACTCCCAGCGCGCGGAGTGACATAGCATCCTACCGACTTCGGCACAGGATAGCTTGCCCATGCGATAGCCTTCGACGGCCATGCTCTCCAGTGCGGCCCTAGGAAGATCACTCCATGCGCCGCGGAGAGCAGCCTCAGCTTGCTCTGGAATCTCTAGCGTGATCGTCATCGGCCATAAATTAAGGTTGTCTGTCTTGCTTGGCAACTGGGCAGTTACCGCAATGGCCCAGCGGTCGGTCGTTTTTGATGAACGGCCGTCGCCGGGGATCCGCACACCGGCTGACAGGCTGGCGACGCTACATGAGATTTTTGGTCGGAAGGTTGTCGATGAGCCGCGGTCACAAAAAAACCGGGGCGGCCGTGAGGCCGCCCCGGTGTGATTAGTTCAGGCTTTGGGCCGGACTTAGTAGTCCATGCCGCCCATGCCGCCCATGCCGCCGCCGGGCATAGCCGGGGCTTTTTCCTTCTCGGGGATCTCGGTGACGAGAGCCTCGGTGGTGAGGAGCAGGCCGCTGATGGACGAGGCGTTTTGCAAGGCGCTGCGGGTGACCTTGGTCGGGTCGACCACGCCGGCCTTCACGAGGTCTTCATACGCGCCGGTGGCGACGTTGTAGCCTTCGTTGCCTTTGCCTTTTTTGACTTCCTGCACGATGAGGGCGCCTTCCTGGCCCGCGTTGTCGGCGAGCTGGCGGAGTGGGGCCTCGACCGCGCGATGCACGATCTGCGCGCCGATGGCTTCGTCGCCCTCGAGCTTGAGGGTGTCGACGGCCTTGGAGGTGCGGAGCAGGGCGACGCCGCCGCCGGCGACGATGCCTTCCTCTACGGCCGCGCGGGTCGCGTGGAGGGCGTCCTCAACACGGGCCTTCTTCTCCTTCATCTCGGTCTCGGTGGCGGCGCCGACGTTGATGACGGCCACACCGCCGGCGAGCTTGGCGAGGCGCTCCTGGAGCTTCTCGCGGTCGTAGTCGGAGGTGGTCTCATCGATCTGGCGGCGGATCTGCTTCACGCGGCCCTGGATCTCGGACGACTTGCCGGCGCCCTCGACGATCGTGGTGTTCTCCTTGTCGACGACGATGCGCTTGGCGCGCCCGAGGTCGCTGACCTGGAGGTTCTCGAGCTTGAGGCCGAGGTCCTCGGTGATGCAGCGGCCGCCGGTGAGGATCGCGATGTCCTCGAGCATGGCCTTGCGGCGGTCACCGAAGCCGGGCGCCTTGACGGCGCACACGTTCAGGGTGCCGCGGATCTTGTTGACCACGAGCGCGGCCAGGGCCTCGCCCTCGACTTCCTCGGCGATGACGAGGAGGGGCTTGCCGCCCTTGGCGACGGTCTGGAGCAGCGGGAGGAACTCCTGGAGGTTGGAGATCTTCTTCTCGTGGATCAGCACGTAGGCGTCCTCGAGCACGGCTTCCTGAGCCTCCATGTTGGTGGCGAAGTAGGGTGAGAGGTAGCCCTTGTCGAACTGCATGCCCTCGACGACGTCGAGGGTGGTCTCGATGGATTTGGCCTCCTCGACGGTGATGGTGCCGTCCTTGCCGACCTTGTCCATGGCATCGGCGATGATGTCGCCGATCTTCTCGTCCCAGTTGGCGGAGACGGTCGCGACCTGGCGGATCTCCTCGCGGTCGTTCACCTTCTTCGAGATCTTGGCGAGCTCGGTGACGGCGACCTCGACGGCCTTGTCGATGCCGCGCTTGAGGAAGATCGGGTTGGAGCCCGCGGTGACGTTCTTGAGGCCTTCCTTGTAGATGGCCTCGGCCAGCACGGTGGCGGTGGTGGTGCCGTCGCCGGCGGCGTCGCTGGTCTTGGAGGCGACCTCCTTCACCATCTGCGCGCCCATGTTCTCATAGGGATCGGGAAGCTCGATCTCCTTGGCGACGGTCACGCCGTCCTTGGTGACGGTCGGCGAGCCGAATTTCTTGTCGATGACGACGTTGCGGCCCTTGGGCCCGAGGGTGACCTTGACGGCCTTGGCGAGGAGCTCGACGCCGCGCAGGACCTTCTGGCGGGCGGCCTCGTCGAAGAGGAGTTGTTTGGAAGCCATGTGGATGGATGGTTGGTTTGGGTTTTGCTAAATGAGCGGTGGGTTTCTTCAGCCGATGACGCCGAGGATGTCGTCCTCGCGCACCAGCGTGTACTTCTTGTCGTCGAGCTTCACCTCGGTGCCGCCGTACTTGCTGATCAGCACGCGGTCGCCGACCTTGACCTCGAACGGCTGGACCTTGCCGTCCTCGCCCTTCTTGCCGGTGCCGAGGGCGATGACCTTGGCCTCCTGGGGCTTTTCCTTGGCGCTGTCCGGGATGATGATGCCTCCGCGGACCTGCTCTTTTTCCTCGATGTGTTCGACGAGAACACGATCACCGATGGGCTTGATTTTGACGTTAGCCATATGTGGTTGTGGTTGGGTTTTCTTGACGGAATCTTTGTGGGATTGCCGGTTGTCGGGTTGAATGGGCGTGCCGGTGGCGCGGGAGCACCGCGGCGGCGCCCAAAATTTTGAGGCGGTGTTATTTCTTCTTCTTGTCTTCGTCGACGACCTCGAAGTCCGCGTCGACGACGTCGGCCTTCTTCTCCTGCTTCTTGGCGGCGCCGGGTTGGGCTTCGCCCTCGGCGGGGGCGCCCGCGGCCTGCGCGGCCTTCTGCGCCTCCTGGTAGATCTCCGCACCGACCGCCGAGAGCTTTTCCATGGCGGCCTTCATGCGGTCGACGTCGTTGCTCTCGAGTTCCTTCTTGGCGTCGGCCAACGCGGCGTTGCCCTTGGATTTCAGCCCCTCGGCCAACTTGTCGCCGGAGTCGCGGAGCGTCTTCTCGAGCTGGTAGATGGTGGAATCGAGCTGGTTGCGGGTCTCCACCGCGTCCTTGCGCTTCTTGTCCTCGGCGGCGTGCAGCTCGGCTTCCTTGGTCATCTTCTCGACCTCTTCCTTGGAGAGGCCGGACGAGCCTTGGATGGTGATCTTCTGGTCCTTGCCGGTGCCGAGGTCCTTGGCGGAGACGTGCAGGATTCCGTTCGCGTCGATGTCGAACGTCACCTCGATCTGCGGCGTGCCGCGCGGCGCCGGCGGGATGCCGTCGAGGCGGAACGTGCCGAGGACCTTGTTGTCGCGTGACATCGGGCGCTCGCCCTGCAGCACGACGATCTCTACCGAAGGCTGGTTGTCGCTGTAGGTGGAGAACACCTGCGTCTTTTTCGCCGGAATCGTGGTGTTACGCTGGATCATCGGCGTGGCGACCTGGCCGGCCGTCTCGATGCCGAGCGTCAACGGCGTGACGTCGAGGAGCAGCACGTCGCGCACCTCGCCCTTGAGTACGCCGCCCTGCACGGCCGCGCCGACCGCCACGACCTCATCGGGGTTCACGCCCTGGTGCGGCGGCTTGCCGCCGAGCTTGTGGGCGATCTCCACGACCTTCGGCATGCGGGTCATGCCGCCGACCAGCACGAGCTCGTCGAGCTGCGCCGACGTGAGTTCGGCGTCCTTCAGGCAGTTCTTGAACGGCTGCGAGCAGCGCTCGAACAACGAGTCGCAGATCTGCTCCATGCGGGCCCGCGTGAGCTGCATGTTAAGGTGCTTAGGCCCCGAGGCGTCGGCGGTGATGAAAGGCAGGTTGATGTCGACCGACTGTGCGGACGACAACGCGATCTTGGCCTTTTCGGCTTCTTCCTTGAGACGCTGGAGGGCCATCGGGTCCTTGCGCAGGTCGATCCCGTTCTCCTTGCGGAAGGAATCCACGAGCCAAGTGATCAGGGCCTCGTCCCAATTGTCGCCGCCGAGGTGGGTGTCGCCGTTGGTGGCCTTCACCTCGAAGACGCCGTCGCCGATCTCGAGGATCGAGACGTCGAACGTGCCGCCACCGAGGTCGAACACGCCGATCTTTTCGTCCTTCTTTTTGTCGAGCCCGTAGGCGAGGGAGGCGGCGGTGGGCTCGTTGATGATGCGCAGCACGTCCAGGCCGGCGATCTTGCCGGCGTCCTTGGTCGCCTGGCGCTGGGAGTCGTTGAAATAGGCCGGTACGGTGATGACGGCCTGGGAGATCTTCTCTCCGAGGTACGCCTCGGCGTCGGCCTTAAGCTTCGCCAGTACGAATGCCGCGATCTGCTGCGGCGCGAATTGCTCGGTCTTATCGCCGACCTGCACCTCGATGTAGGCGTCGCCGTTCTTACCCTCGACGACCTTGAACGGCATGTTGCGCGCTTCCTCGCGCACCTCGGTGAACTTGCGGCCGATGAAACGCTTCGCGGAAAAAACGGTGTTGCGCGGATTCGTGATGGCCTGGCGCTTCGCGGCCTGGCCGACGAGACGCTCGCCGGACTTCGTGAACGCCACCACGGAAGGCGTCGTGCGCGCGCCTTCGGCGTTCGGAATCACCACGGGCTCGCCGCCCTCCATGACGGCCATGCAGGAATTGGTCGTGCCAAGATCGATACCCAAAATGCGGCTCATGGCGCGCCGGTGAGCAATGCATGTGCCGATGAGGCTGATGGTTTCACGAGCCGTTGATAAACAATGACTAAAAAATCATCCTGAGATTTTGGCTGGTCCGACCATCAGGCAAAAGCTGCCACCTTGTCCCACCCTTGGCACACTGGCGCCGATCGGGTGTGCCAGACCTTGTCCCAGTTGAGTTTCAACGACTTGGGCCTACGGTCGCCGCATGGAAATGGAGATCACGCTTCCCGAGGAGGTTCCGGTGATGACCCTGCAGGGTACAGCGCTTTTTCCGCAGGCCTTGATGCCGTTGCACATCTTCGAGCCGCGTTACCGGCAGATGCTGCGCGATGTCCTGGCTTCGAACCGTCTCTTTGCCGTCGCCGGGCTCGATTTCAGCCGCGTCCGCGCGGGCGATGACTTCGAGCCGCCGTGCCGCGTCGCGACGGTCGGGATCGTGCGCGCCTGCCAGAAGAACGACAACGGCACGTCCAACCTCCTCCTGCAGGGCCTTTGTCGCGTGGAGGTCCTTTCCATCGCCCGCGAGGAGCCCTACCGGCGTATTCGCGTGCGGGCGTTGGCCAGCGTTCCCGGGGCGACGGCGTCGGAAAACGAGAAACTGCGCGCCGAGCTCGCCCGGCTGATCGCGGTCAAACTGCGCCTCGCGCCGGGTGGCGCCAAGGAGATGTCCGACTTCCTGCGCACCGTCGACGATCCCGATATTTTCGCCGACATCGCCGCGTTCAGCGTGTGCGAGAACAGCCGCATCAAGCAGCGCCTCCTCGAGACGCTCGATGTTCACATCCGACTCGAGCAGCTCCGCCACTGCGTGACCGCCGACATCGATCGCCTGAAGCTTTGGCGGAAAGTGCAGGGTCGTCTGCCCGACGACCGGATCTCGCACAACTGAACCGCGCCGCCGGCTCAGGCCTTCGTCGCGACCGCCGGCCACCAGCGGTAGAGGAAGAAATACACCAGCACCCCCGTCACGCTCACGTAGTACCAGATCGGGAACGTCCACTTCGCCCACGCGCGGTGCCGGACGTAATCCCCCCGGAACGCCAGCAGGAACGTGCGCGGCACCAGATAGGCGATGGAGATCGCGAGCAGGATGTGGGAGATCAACATCGTGTAGTACACGGTGGCGATGGCGCCGGTGCCCCCGAAAGGCGTGTGCAAGCCGCGCACCAGGATCTTGTGGGCGACGTAGCCGATGAGGAAAACGGCCGAGACCACTCCCGCCGAGATCATGCTCGCGCGATGGCGCGCGATCGCGCCGGCCCGCGCGGTTTCATCCGGAGCGAGCCGCGCCTGGCGGATGAAAACGAAACCGGCCGTCATCAGCGCGGTCGCGAGGGCGTTGAGGGCGGCGTTGAGGGCCGGGATGTCCTGGACGTTCATCGGAAAAGAAGGCGGTCGGCCACCAGCGCGCCGAGCGCGAGCGGCAGGTACGCGATGGAGGTTAGGAAAAGTTTTCGGGCGGCCTGGTCGCGCCCTTCAGCCCGCATGAAGCAGCCCGCGCGCCAAAGGAACCAAGCGCCCAGCAACGCCGCCGTGCCGCCGTAGACCCACGTGGCCAGCCCCATCCATGACGGCAGCAGGCTCACCGCGAGCAGTCCGACGGTGTTGATCAGCGACCAGGCGGCGACCTTGCGGCCCGATTCGTCCCGCACCGGCAGCATCGGGAAGTCCACGGCCGAGTAGTCGCGCCGGTAGGTCCACGCCACGGCCATGAAGTGCGGGATCTGCCAGAAGTAGAGCACGCCGAAGAGAATCCACCCCAGTGCCGAAACGCGGCCTTCGCCCGCGCTCCAGCCGATCAACGGGGGAAAGGCGCCCGCCACCGCGCCGATCTCCGTGCTCCACGCCGACCAGCGTTTCGCCGGGGTGTACCAGGCAAGGTACGAAACCGCCGTCAGCAGCATGAAGACCGCGGCGAGGCGGTTCACCTTCAGGAAAAGGATGAAGAACGCCGCCGCGCACATCAGCCACCCGAGGACGAAGGCCGACCCGGTCGGCACTTTGCCCGCCGGAATCGGCCGCCCGGCCGTGCGCGCCATCCGCGCGTCGGTCTCGTGCTCCATCCATTGGTTGAGCGCGGCGACGCCGCCGGCCGCGAGAGAAGTGCCCGCCAGCAGGAGCGTGAACTTCATCCCGTCCCACGCGGGTCGCGCCGCGAAATAGCCGACGAGCGTCGTGAGGACCGATAGCAGGCTCAGCCGCGGCTTCGTGAGCTCGAGGTAGTCGCGGAAGCTCGCGGACGCGGGCGCGGTCATGCGCGGGAGGGCGTCGCGAGCGGGGCCGGCCCCTCGATACGGTCGCGGTGCGCCACCCACGTCAGCCAGAAAGTCACCGCGAGCAGCAGTGCGCCGACCACGACGTGGCTCGTGGTCATCTCGGGTTTGCGCAGGGTCCAGATGACCTGGGCGCCGAGCAGGATCTGCAGGATCAGGAGGCTGATCAGGGCGGAGGCCCCGGCGCGCATCGCCAGCGTCGAGGCCTTGTCGCGCCGGATCGTCCACGCGAACCACGTCAGCGCGAAGGCCAGTACGAGCGCCATCACGCGATGGGCGAAATGAATCGAGATCCGGAAATCCCAGACCGGCGGCAGGAGGTGATTGCCGGGCGGCGGGGTGGAGAACGGGAACGAGCTGATGACGAGCCCGGCGTTGTTGTGCCGCATCGTCGCCGCGATGGTCAGCTGGGCGAGCAGCAGGCCGCAGCAGATGATCCCGGCGCGGCGCACGCCGGTTCCGACCGGCGCCGTGCCCTCGATCCAGCGGCGCGAGCAGGCCGCGGCGATGGCGAAAAGGAGGCACACGTAGACCTGCGCGAGGATCCCGTGCGGGATGCGCAGCATCTCTCCGAGTGACATCTGGAAGCCCGGCACCGCCGTCTCATGGAGCAGCACCCGTTTGCCGCCGATGAGCCCCTGGATGACGACGATCGCGAGCGCCCAGAGCGCAAGGTGGCGCAGCCAGCGCCGTTCCTCGCGGCGCCAGATCCACCCGGCGAGACCGATGGTGATGAGGCCCATCACCGCCCCGGTCAGCCGGTGCGAGTGCTCGGCGAACATCGAGATGTCACGCAGCCAGCCCTCGGGGTTGATCGAGCCGTTCGAGAGCGGCCAGTCGGGGAAGGCCATGCCCGCGTTGATGCTCGTGGTGAACGCCCCCAGCGTCACCAGCAGGAACACCCACACGCTGCCGGCCGTCGCGAACGCGGCCAGGGCGGGCTTGTGGGTGATGGTGCGCGCGGTGGCGGAGGACGTGGCCATGGAGCGAGAGGGCGGACATGAATGCGGAGCGCTCCCGCGGGCAAACCCTTTGACAATCTTGTGAGCCGCGCGAATCCGTACGCGGATGACCGCTAATACCGCCGCGCGCCTCGCTTTTGCCGCGTTCGCCTCGCTCGCCGCCGGCTGCGGGCGAGCCCCCGCGCCGGCTGATTCCGCGCCGGCGGCGGCCAAGGTTCCCGAGGCCGAGCGCTACGCCATCACGGGTGAGGTCGTGCGCGCCGAGCCCGAGCGCAAGGTGCTTGTCGTCAAGCACGACGAGATCAAGGGCTACATGCCCGCGATGACGATGGAGTTCCTGGTTTCCGACGGGGATCTCGCGCTCGCGCGCCCGGGTCAGCGCATCCGCGCGGACATGATTCCGAGCAAGGACGGCGATTTCCGGTTGGAGCGCATCTGGCCCGACGACCGCACCATCGAGGCGCGCACGATCGCGACCGGCGCCATGCAGCTCCGGCAGGACACCCACACCCGCGGCAAGAACGCCTACCGCGAGGTAGGGGAGGGCGCCCCCGATTTCACCCTCTACGATCAGGATGGCCGCTTGGTGCAAGGGTCCCGGTTCCGCGGGCGCCAGATCATGCTTAATTTCATCTTCTCCCGTTGCCCGGTGCCGACCATGTGCCCTGCTGCCACGGCCAAGATGATCACCGTGCAGCGGCTGGCGCGCGAGGCCGGTGTGCGCGACCTCGAGCTCATTTCGATCACGCTCGATCCCGCGAACGACACGCCCGGCGTGCTCCGGGATTACGCCGCGGTGCGCGGCATCGACACCTCGAATTTCTCCTTCCTCACCGGACCCGAGGGCGCGATCCGCGACCTCCTCACCCAGTTCGGCGTCATCACCCAGCTGCAAGGTGACATTCTCCAGCACACGCTCGCGACCCTCCTCATCGACCCGCAGGGACGCATCGCGCATCGCACCGACGGCAGCCAATGGGAGCCGCAGGACTTTGTGCGGCGCATGAAATCGCCATGAGTTCCGCCTCCTCCGTTTCCCGCGCGCCTTTCGCGTGGGGCCAGGCCGCCGCCATCACGGTTGCCGCCGTGATCGTTTTTGTCGCTCTCCGGCAGATCCCCACGGGCACCGATCTCAACCACATGGACTTCCGTGTGGAAAACCGCGGCGCCGGCGCGATCGAGTTCTGCGATCCGTTGAACCCGCAGTTCATCCCCGTGGTCGCGATGCGCTCGCCGGTCTCGATGAGCGTCCGCCCCGACGCTCCGCCCGCCGCGGGCCGTGAGGTGCGCGCGGTCGTTTCCCTGCGCACCGCCAACGGCAAGATGATCGCTCCGCCCGATCTGCTCGTCACGCACACGCGGCGACTGCACCTGCTCGTCGTCGCCCCCGCGCTCGGCGACTATCAGCACCTGCACCCGGAACCGGGTGCCGTGCCGGGGGAGTGGACCTTCCGCTTCACGCCGCGCGGCGGCGGTACGTACCGGGTGTTCGCCGACTTCACCCCCGCCGCCACCGCACGCGGGCTCTACGCGAGCGATGATCTCGTGGTCTCCGGTCCGCCCGTCGAGGCTCCGCGCGCGTCGCCGACGGTGGAGCAGCACGGGCATCGCTTCACGCTCGCCGTCAGCCCGCGTCCGGCGCGTGCCGGCCAGCCGCTCGACCTCGAGTTCACCGTGGTGCGCGACGGCGGCGGACCGGTGGCGTTGGGAAAAGTGATGGACGCCTACGCCCATCTCGTGGCCTTCGACGCCGCCCGTTCCGGTTTCGCGCACTTGCATCCGGTCGAGGCTCCGCCGGGAACCGTCGCCGATCCGGCGCGCGTCAACCTGCGCTTCAAGCTCACCGTCCCGCGTGCGGGCGTCTTCACCGTCTGGGCGCAGCTCAACGTCGCCGGCCGCGAGGAGTTCGTCCCTTTCCGTCTCGAGGTCGCGGAATAGCTCCGGCCGCCGGGGCACTGACCGGTTGACAGGCCGTTCCCCCGCGGTGTGGTGGCGCCAACCCCTCGCCCCCATGAAACGACCGCTCGTTCCGCTGTTGTTGTTGCCGGTTTTTCTCGCTGCCGCCGCCGAGCAGACTCCGGGTGAAAAGGGGCCGCTCGCCGAGCCCATCCTCGCGCCCAACCAGACCACGGTGGAAGTGCAGGTCTTCACCGCGACGCGCGTGCCCGCGATGCCACCCGCGTCGACCGCGGCCGAATGGAGCGCGACCGCGGCCACGTTGCGCCGCCGCGTGCTCGACGAGGTGGTATTCCGCGGCGAAGCCCGCGCTTGGGCCGGGACTCCGGGGCGGGTCGAATGGCTCGACACCCTCGCCACGCCGCACGGCTACAGTGTGCGCAAGCTGCGCTACGAGGTGGTGCCCGGGCTCTGGCTGCCCGCCCTGCTTTACCAGCCGGATCGTCTCCAGGGGCGCGTGCCCGTCGTGCTGAACGTCAACGGTCACGAGAAGACCGGCATGGCGACGCCCTACATCCAGGAACGCTGCATCAACCTCGCGAAGCGCGGCATCCTCGCCCTCAACCCGGAGTGGCTCGGGCGCGGGCAACTGCTCGAGGAAAAGGGCCTCGATCACTACCGCATGAACCAGCTCGACCTCTGCGGCACGAGCGGGCTCGCGGTCTTCCACCTCGCGGCCCAGCGCGCGCTCGATGTCGCGCTGGCGCTCCCCAACGCCGACCCCGCGCGCGTCGCGGTCACCGGTCTCTCCGGCGGCGGGTGGCAGACGATCTTCCTCTCCGCGCTCGACGAGCGCGTGCGGCTCGCCAACCCGGTCGCGGGTTACTCGAGCTACGTCACGCGCGTGCAATTCCCGTCGCTCGACCTCGGCGACTCCGAGCAGACGCCGTCCGACCTCGCCTCGGTCGTCGATTACACGCACCTCACCGCGATGATGGCCCCGCGGCCGACGCTCCTGAGCTACAACGCCAAGGACAATTGCTGCTTCCGCGCCGACTACGCGCTCGCGCCGCTCGTGCAGGCCGCCGCGCCGGTGTTCCGGCTCGCGGGCGCGACGGACCGTCTGCAGCAGCACGTCAACCACGACCCGGGGCACAATTACGGCCGCGACAACCGCGAGGCCTTCTACCGTTTCCTGCGCGACCAGTTGATCGGCGGCGCCGCGGATTTCCCTGTCGCCGAGATTCCCTCGGAGGCCGAGGTGCGTCCCGCCGAGGTGCTCCGCGTGCCGTTGCCAGCCGGCAATCACGATTTCCACTCCCTCGCGCTGCAGCTCAGCGCAAACCTGCCCATCGCCGGCCAGCGCGACCGCGCGCGGCTGCGTGCCGTGGTGCGCGCGCCCGACTATCGCTTCGAAGCCACGGCCGCGGGCTCCGCGCGCGAGGATGGCGTCGAGGTGAGCCGCTGGCGCCTGCGCATGGACCACGACTGGACCGTGCCGGTGGTCGAACTTTCCCCGCCCGGGGCGCGCTCGACGGTGCTGCTGCTGGCCGATGCCGGACGCGCCGCCGCGGAGCCGCGCGTCCGTGAGTTGCTCGCCGCCGGACGGCGCGTGGTCGCGGTCGATCCGTTCTATTTCGGTGAATCCAGGATCGCCGGTCAGCCGGGTCTGTTCGCGATCCTCGTGGCCGCGCTCGGCGAACGGCCGCTGGGTATCCAGGCCGGTCAGGTCGCCGCCGTGGCGCGCTGGCTCGCGGGCCCGCGCGGCCTGGGCCCGGTCGAAATCGCCACCGAGGGGCCGCGGACCGGGCTCATCGGACTGGTCGCGGCCGCCCTCGAACCGGACGCGATCGCGGGTCTGGTGCAGCGGGACGCGATGGCCTCGCTGCGCGAGGTGATCACCGGTGATCTCACGGTGATGCAGCGGCCCGAGCAGTTTTGTTTCGGGCTGCTGCGCGAGTTCGACGTGCCGCAACTGAAGGTGCTGGTGGCACCGCGCCCGGTGACCAATCTCTAACCGTTTCACGATGAATCAGCCGATGTTTCCCTTGCCCGACGAGCGCGTGCTCGGCCGGCGCGCGTTTGTGGGCGCCTCGCTTTCGTTCGCCGCGGCGGCGCTGCTTTCGAATGCGCGCCTCGGCGCGGCGTCGAAGCCGGCGTTCTCCGCGGATCCGTTTTCGCTCGGCGTCGCCTCGGGCGATCCCACCCCCGACGGCGTCGTGTTGTGGACCCGACTCGCGCCGCGGCCGCTGGAATCCGGCGGCGGCATGCGGTCCGAGCCGGTGGAGGTGTCTTGGGTGGTGGCCGACGACGAGGCCCTCTCCAAGGTGGTCGCCTCGGGCACCGCAATGGCGAATCCCGCGTGGGGTCACTCCGTTCACGTCGAGGTCTCGGGCCTGCGCCCCGACCGCTGGTACTTTTACCAGTTTCGCGCCGGCGGGGTGGAGAGTCCGAAAGGTCGCACCCGTACTCTGCCGGCCGCCGGCAGCCGGCCCGAGCGGCTGCGTTTCGCCTTCGCCTCCTGCCAGAACTTCGAGAGCGGGCACTACACCGCGTACCAGCATATGGCCCGCGAGGATCTCGATCTCGTGGTGCACCTCGGCGACTACATCTACGAGGGAGCGGCCCATCGCGGCCGGCCACGGCTCCACAATGGCGGCGAGCTATTCACGCTCGAGGATTACCGTCTGCGCTACGCGCTCTACAAATCCGACCCCGCCCTCCGCGCCGCCCACGCCATGACGCCTTGGATCGTCACCTGGGACGACCATGAGGTCGCGAACAACTACGCGGGCGACATCCCCGACAAACCCGCCTCGCGCGACGAGTTCCTGCGGCGCCGGGCGGCGGCCTACCAGGCCTACTTCGAGATGATGCCGCTGCGCCGCGCCCAGCTGCCCGTGGGGCCCGACCTGCTGCTGTTCCGCGCGCTGGACTTCGGGCGGCTCGCGACGTTCCACGTCCTCGACACGCGGCAATACCGGACCGACCAGCCGCAGGGCGACGGCCGCAAGCCGCCCTCGCCGGTCCTGCTCGATCCGCGCGGCACCATGCTGGGCGAGCGGCAAAGAGCCTGGCTCGACGCCGGCCTCGAACGCTCGGCCGCCACATGGAACGTGCTCGCGCAGCAGGTGATGATGGCACGGGTGGACCTGGCGCGGGGCCCGGAAGTCCTGCACAGCATGGACCAGTGGCCGGGCTACGAATTCGAGCGGCGCCGCGTGCTGCGCCATTTCCGTGAT
Source organism: Opitutaceae bacterium (assembly GCA_046091745.1). Lineage (GTDB taxonomy): Bacteria > Verrucomicrobiota > Verrucomicrobiia > Opitutales > Opitutaceae > ER46. Next base: position 9,369 of record JBJTCH010000448.1, on the reverse strand, counting down.
CGCCGCGTGAGCAACCCGGTGGTCATCACGGGAGACATCCACTCCAACTGGGCCAACGAGCTCGTGCAGGATTTCGATCGCCCCGATGGGCCGCCGGTCGCCGTGGAATTCGTCGGTACTTCGATCAGCTCGGGCGGTGACGGCGCCCTCGAGCCGGCGCACACCAAGGAGCTGATGTCCGAGAACCCGTTCGTGAAGTACCGCAACAGCGAGCGCGGCTATGTGCGGTGCGAGGTGACTCCCGCCGCGTGGCGCGCGGATTATCGCACCGTGCCCTTCGTCGAACGCCCGGGCGCCCCGATCAACACCCGCGCCAGCTTCGTTGCCGAGTCCGGTCGCGCGGTCCTGAACCGTGTGTGACCGAATGCCTCTTGTGTCGGCCGCGCCACGGCTGGAGGCATACCCATGGAGCCGCCTCCGGCCGGCAAAACCCCTCGGCTACTTCTTACGAACTTCCTGATACGGCGTCGCACGCGATTTCCTGGCGAAACGCGGGAGATGTAGCCGGGGCTGCGTGCTCCGGAAAACGCACGCGGGAAATTCCGGCCGAGGGCGATACCTTTCCGTACGCCCACGCTTTCGCTGCTTTGCGCCCCCGACTACTTCCGTGGCGTTGTCTCGACGGTCACGTCGGTGATCACGCCGCCGAAAGCGAACGGCGGCGCGTAATCGTCGCTCACCGGCGTGTAGAGGTCGCGGCCGATATCGAGAGTCTCGTGGCTGATGTTGCCGGTCATGACTTCCGGCACATGACCGCGGGCGACTTCCCGACCTTCCACGCGCAAGATGATATCGGCCCCGCCGTCGTTGGTCAGATTCAATTCGGCGACGACGGTGCACGGGACGTCCGGTAAACGCTCCGATGCGGTCACGGTCGTGCGGCGTTCGCCCGCGTAATTGTAATGAAACACCGGCCGGCCCTCGCGGACGTAGAGCGCGTAGCCGGCGAAGCGTCCGCCGTGGGCGAGGATCACGCCATCGCCCGGGCGGGCGAGACGCGCGGTGATCGTCATGGAACGGTCGCGGCGTTCGAGCGCGGTGAATTTGTGGAGACCCGCCACGGGCGGAACGTAAGTGGCGCGGACGCGTTCCCCGTTCCACGAAGGTCGGATCATGTCGCGCGGGCCGGCGCGGCGATCGTCGAGGGGAAGCACGTCGTGCGCGGTGGCTTCGCGGTCCCATGCCGAAAGCAGCGCGGCCAGGCGCGTCGGTTGCTCGCGGGCGAGGTCGCGGCTTTCGGTGGGATCGGCGTCGAGGTGGTACAACTCCCACGTGTCGTCCGCATAGGGCCGACCCGAGGGGTGCCACGTCACGGCTTTCCAACCGTCCGCCCAAATCGCGCGGTGGCCGTGGATCTCGAAGTATTGGGTCTTGCGGCGGGTCGGCTCCGCGGCGCCTTCGCGCGTCCAAGTGTAGCCGAACGACAGGCCCGCGATCGGCGTTTGCGGGCGGCCGCTGAGTTCCGCGGGCGCGGTCACTCCGGCGGCCTCGAGCACGGTGGGCAGCACGTCGATCACGTGGTGGAACTGTGGCCGCAGTCCGCCCGCCTCCGTGAGGCGCGCCGGCCAGTGCGCGATCAGGGGCACGCGCACGCCGCCTTCGTGCGTTGTCCCCTTGGTCTGGCGCAGGGGCGTGTTGCCGGCCTGCGTCCACCCGATCGGGTAAGTGGGATAGGTGAACGGTCCGCCCAGGCGATCGACGCGCTCCGCTCCACCCGAGAATTCCCCGAGTTTGTTCGCCGTAAACAGGCGCATCTCGTTCCAGATACCCTCGGGCCCGCCTTCCGGGCTGGCTCCATTGTCGGATAACACGAGAATCAGCGTGTCGCGCAGGGCGCCCGTTTTTTCCAGCCACTCCACGACGCGCCCGAGTTCCCGATCAGCCGCCTCCATGCAGGCGGCGAAGCATTCGTAGTAACGAGCGAACACCTGGCGCTCCCGCGCCGTGAGCTCCGCCCAGGGCTTCACCCCGGGGTTGGCGGGCGGAAGCCGGGTGCCGCGCGGCACGATTCCGAGTTCGATCTGCCGCGCGAGCGTCCGTTCGCGGTAGGCGTCCCAGCCGTCATCGAAACGGCCGCGCCAGTTCGCGAGCAGGTCCTCCGGCGCGTGGTGCGGGGCGTGTCCGGCCCCGAGCGAGAGGTAGGCGAAGAACGGCCGTTCGGGCGCGGACACGCGGTGTTGCGCCATGAACGCGATCAGTCGGTCGCAGAGATCGGCGTCCATGAAGTACGGCTCCGCGCCGCCGGGCCGGGTGGCGCGGGGCAGCACGCGTTCGCGGCCGGAATACATCTCGGGCGCGAACTGACTCATGTCACCGCCCATGAATCCGTAGAAGTGGTCGAACCCGCGGCCCGTCGGCCAATGCGCCGGGTCACCCGCCGCGTTGAGTTCGGCCATCGGCGCAAGGTGCCACTTGCCGAACGCCGCCGTCGCGTAGCCGCTTGACCGCAGGTAGTCGGCCACCGTGCCAGCGTCGGGATGCATCCCACCGAGGTTGTTGCGGGCGCCGTTGGCGTACTCGCCGATGTGGCCGACGCCGACCGCGTGGGCGTTACGGCCGGTCAGCAGCGCGGCGCGGGTCGGCGAACAGACCGGGTTGACGTGGAAATTCGTGTAACGCAGGCCGCCGGCCGCGAGCCGGTCGACCGTCGGCGTCGCGAGCGGCGAGCCGTAGCAACCGAACTGGCCGAACCCGACGTCATCCCACAGCACGATCAGCACGTTCGGCGCGCCGGCGGGTGCGCGACGCGGTTCCGGCCAGCGGGCGTCGGCCGGGGTCCACGCCGCGGATGCCGCCGCGGCGAACGTGGTCCGGACCAGGGCGAGAACGATGACGGCAAGCACGGCGTGGCGCATGGGCCGAGGCGAGTGCGGGCCGCGCCGTCGGACAACGCAAAAGCCGTCCCCGCCGGCGTTCAGCGCAACGGGTCGCGGAGAAACGCGATGAGGTCCGCCATGCCCTGCGGGGGAATCGCCGATTCCAATCCCTCGGGCATCAGTGAGGTGGCGCCGCCTTCGAGCGAGGCGATCTCGTTACGCCGGAACGTGCGGCGCGAACCGTCGAGCAGTTTCAGGGTCACGCTGCCGGCCGTCTCGGCCGCGATGAGGCCGTAGATCTGTTCGCCGTCCTGCAGCGTGCAGGTGAACGCGGCGTAACCGGGCTGGATGTCGGCGTTGGGATCCAGGATCGACGAGAGCAACCGTTCGGGTGTGTGGGCGGTCACCGACGCCAGATTGGGTCCCACATCGCGGCCTTCCTCGCCCCGCTGGTGGCAAACGGCGCAGGCGGCGCGATAGAGTTCGCGGCCGCGCGCAACGTCGCCGGCCAGCGCGAGCGATGGCACGTAGCGCTCGATGACCGCGACACGGGTCGGCATCGCGCCGCCGAACGCTTTCTGCGCGAGACGTTGGACCTCGCGCGATTCGTGGCGCAGCAGGCGGCCGCGTTGCGTGGTGTCGAAGGCCGTCGCCGCGATCTCGCCGCGCTCCACGCGTTGCAGCAGATCCAGCGCCCACGGACCGCGTCCGAGCCAGCCCGCCAGCACGGCGTCGCGGCCGGCGGGGCCGAGCCGGCTCCAGGCTTTGGCGAACAACGACGGGACTTCCGCCGCCGCGGTGGCGGCGAGGGCGCGGGCGGCGGCGCTCTGCACCGCCGGCGGGTGTCGCGCGTCGAGCCAAGGTTCGAATGCCGCGAGCGCAACCGATCGTCCGCTGCGGTCTGCGGCCAGCAACGCGGCGGCGCCGATGCGTTCGGCCGGTTTCAGCGAGTCGTCCGCCACGCGTTTACGGGCTTCGGCGAGTCGCTCTTCCGCCCGCGCGGCCGTTGCGGCGAGCCGGTCCGGCGGATTCGGAGCACGCAGGTGCGCGAGCGAAGAGCCGCGCTCGGCCAGCAATAGAAGGAAGCGACGGAGCAGTTCGTTCGCCTCCGCTGACAGCGGTCCCGAGCCGCCGACGGACGCCTCCAGCGCAAGCGCGATGGAATCTCGGTTGCCGGCGGCGAGGGCGGCGGGCAGCAGGGCGCCGGCGGTGCGGCCGAGAACCCCCGCGCCGGCGCGCGCGGCGGCGGCGGTTACCGCGGCGCCGTGGTTCGCGGCGGAACTCAGCACCGCCGCCACGAGCATCGGTTCATCGGCGTCGTTCTCGAGCAAACGGCCGAGGGTTTCCCCGGCGAGGGGTTCCGTGGAGGCGCCCAGGGAGAACGCGAGTTGCAGCCGTACCTTGGGGTCGGGATCGGACGCGAGCTTCGTCGCGGTGGAAAGCAGGGCGGGGGTGAAACGCGTCTCGGCGAGGCGCAGGGCGTTCTCGCGCACGCCGGGATGCGGGTCGCCCAGCGCGCGGGCGACTTCCTCGGAGGTTAGTCGGCCGAGCCCGTCGAGAACGCAAAGGGCATGGAGGCGAGCGACGGCCTCGGCGGCGCCGGCGGCGAGCGCGCGCAGCGGAGCGAGGGTCACGGGGTCGGCGCGCCAGAGCAGCATCTGGTGCGCTTGGTCGCGTTCCCAACCGCTCGGCGAACGCAGCGCCGCAACGAGTCCCGCGCCGTCGAGTCGGTCAAGGCGTGGCGCGCGGAACGGCGCCAGGCCCGTGCGGCTCACGCGATAGATGCGCCCGCGGTCCTCGCCGAGGCGGTAGTGCGCCATCAGCTCGTCCTTGCCGCGCTGCGGCAGGAATTGCGGGTGCTCGATGATGTACCGGTACATGTCCGCCACCCAGAGCGCGCCGTCGGGGCCCTCGCGCACCATGACCGGCCGGCACCAGCGGTCCTCGCTGGATAAAAAGTCGAAACCGCCCTCGCCGGGTTGGCGCGCGGCGGCGAACGAGACGCCGCGGTCGGTGAGCCGCGCGTGCTGCACGAGGTTGTGGAATGGTTCACAGACGAGCGCGTCGAGCACACCGTCTCCGGCGCCGAAGGTGCGCGGGTCGCGCGTGAGCACCGCGCTGCAGGCCGAGGTGAACCGGCCGGCCTGATGGAAGCTGTGGTAGCGCTTCTCCGGCGCGCTCGCGGGAAACACCGGCGGGTTGGCCGGCGTCAGCAGCTGCACCAGCGTCTGCTCCGCCGCGAACGCGGGGTTGCGCGCGAGGTAGTGGTCGGGGAGCACGTAGTGCCAGAGCGGGTTGGAGTTCTGCGTGCCGAACCAGCGGCCCCAATCGTCGCGGTTGCGGCCGAACTGCGTCGGCCCGCTTTGCGGTTCCAGCTCGCCCGTGTCGGGCCGGAAGCGGAAGTCGCGGCTGCCGGTCGCCACCTCGGCGCCGTTGCGGTGCGACTTGAGTTTGGTGGCGGCGCCGTGGCCGCGATGGTGGCCGCCGGAGGCGACGTGGACCCAGTTGTCGAGACCCCAGCGCAGGCCGTTCGCGCGCAGCTGTTGGTTACCCTCGAACAGCCCGCTCACGAGGACCTCACGCGAGTCGGCCTTCCCATCGCCGTCGGTGTCGCGGAGAAAGAGAATGTGCGGCGCGGCCGTGACGATCACGCCGTCGCGCCACGTCAGGATGCCGTTCGGGAAGTTCAGGCCGTCGGCGAAAAGCGTCGAGCGGTCGTAGCGGCCGTCGCCATCGGTATCCTCCAGCACGCGCACCCGCCCACCCGGCGCGCCCTTGCCATCGAGCCCGAGGGGATAGTCGGCCATCTCGACGACCCAGAGACGTCCGCGCGAATCCCAGTCGAATGCGACCGGATCGGCCACGAGCGGCTCGGCGGCGGCGAGCTCGACGCGATAGCCCGGCGCGACGTGAAGCTTCCGCAACGATTCTTCCGGTGAAAGCGGCGCGACGTCCGGCACCGGCGTGCGCGTGACCGCGGCGGGCGGGGCGGCGCGACCGGACGCGGCGAAGTGGGCGGTGATCTCCGCGGCGGTGAGCGCGCGGTCGTAAACAGCCACTTCGTCGAGTTTGCCCTCGAATGGGGCGAAGCCATCGCAGCGGCCGGCGAGGAAAATTTCCCGGGCCGGTTGGGCTGAGCCCGCGGTGATCACCGCGTCGATCTCGGGGTCGGCGCGCCCGTCGAGGTGGACGCGCACGCGGTCGCCCGAGCGCACCAGCACGACGTGATGCCAGGTGCGGAAGCCGAGTGCGGTTTTGCCCGGCAACGCCGCGGCACGTCCGTCGCCCGACTGAAAAACAAGCCGGCCGGTCGCGCCGTCCGCCGAGGTTCCACCGAGGGCGAGATGCTCACTGCCGGCGGCGTCGCCCGCCGGGCCGCGCGACCACAGTACGCCGGTCACCGGTCGTGCGTCGGGAGGGAGCGCGTTCCACACCCAAAATTCCACAGTGTGGTCTCGACCGAGCGCCGGGAGCTCGGCCCGCAGGCGGCCGCCGGCGAAATGCGCGGCGCGGTTGATGCGCGGACCGGAGAAGGCCGACGGATTTTCGGGAACGGCCGAGCTGGCGTCCGCGGCGCTCTGGGCGCCCGGCAGGTGGAGCGCGACGCCCGGTTCAAAGCGGGCGTTTCTTCCGGCTCCGGTGGCGTCGTCGGCCGCGGGAAATTCCGATTCGTCGAGCCGCCAGTAGGCGTGCGGCCGGTCGGCGAGCACGGCGCGCGCGTAGGCCCCGTGGCTCGGGGCGTTTTCCCGCCGCGGCGCGCCGGCGACGCGCTCGAGAAGTCCGAGTACCGCCTCGACGATCCGTGGTTCGGCCTGCTCCTCGAGTCCGGCGGTGCGCGCGGCCCAGGTGGTGTAGCCGCCGAGGAAGTGCTGCTCGGGCGGCGGGATGTAGCCCTCCGCGCCGTTGGCCAACTCGATGTTGAACGTGGCGGGCAGCGGGCTGCGGGCCTTCAGCTTCAGGCCCGTGAGCGCGTAAACCTCGTTGGGGATCGCGGTGATCCCGGTGTCGCCGACGCGAAGCGCCTGGAGTTTCAGTTCCCGTTCGGGCTCTGCCGCGAGGAACATTTGTTCGCGCGCGTAGACCTCGCGCTGGTTCGCCGCCGGGCGGTCTCCCATCGGCTCCGCGAGGCTGCGCGCCCACTCCAGCCGCGCCGCGCTGGCGAGACGGCGGCGCAGCGTGAGCGTCGTCTCGGCCATCGCCAGCGGTCCCGCGGCGCGGTGTTCGATCGCGCGATGCGCCTCCGCCGCGCGGGCCAGCAATCGTGTGCTGTAGTCGTCGAGCGTCACCTTCTCCTGCGGGCGGCTGTAATCCATCCAATGCGAGTCGCCGCTCGTGCCCTGCGAGAGAATGCCGACAAAAGCATCGCCGTCCTTCGCGCCGACCAGCCGGCCGATGCCCTCCGCGAAGCGGCCGCAGAAATCCGCGGAGAGCGGCGACGCGCCGAAGTAATGCATCGAGAAATTACCCAGGATCGCGAGGGGCGTGCCGTCCGCCGCCTGCACCGATAGCAGCGAGAGTTGCGGGTCGATCGGGCCCGCGGGTCCCGTGACGTCGGGACTCTGGTAACCCGGGTGCATGTTGGCGCGGACCGACACTTCGCCGAACGGGTCGGGCAGCAGGCGGTCGGGGCGCCGGATCCAGCGGCGGCAATGCGTGAGGTCCCACGCGTCGAGCGCGCCGCGCCCGATCCGCGCGGGTTGTTCGCGGGCGGCCGCCGCGGCGATCGCCTCCGCGATTTTTGCCGGCAGGAAGGCGGCGTACGCGGGGTCGATCCGCGCGCCGAGGCAACCCATCGCGGCCGGTGCGCTGTGGGTGTGGGTCGCGGAAACCAGCATCCGGTTGGTCGCGATGCCGGTCGCCTTGGCCGCGGCCGCCTTCGCGGTGTCGATCAGCTCGCGCGGCAGCATGCAGGTGTCGACGACGCAGATCGCCACGCGCTCGTGACCGTTGGCGATCACGAGCGCGCGGGCGTGCAGGCGGTCGTGGGCCTGCGTGGCGGTTTTTTCCAGAAAGCTTCCGTTCACCCGCACGGGGAAGGTCGCCGGCGTGATGTCGACCTTGGCGGCGCCAGCGCGGTACGGGCCTTCCGGAGCAGGCGCGGCCGGCAGCGTCGCGGAGAGAAAAAATGAAGCCAGCGCGGCGGCGAGCCGCGCGTGGCGAAACAGGGAGCGGGTGGTTCCTCGCATCGGTCTTTGCGTCGTCATCAGCCGGCCGCGGTTTGCCAGTTGGCGCGGGCCACGCGGAGCATGTTTTCACCGAGGATTTTCCGGATCGTCTCGTCGGAGTGACCGCGTTGGACGAGGCCGACGGTGAAGAGCGGCCAATTGGTCCAGGCGAGCGTCTGTTCCGCCTGCGGCTTCGGTTTGAAGTCGTCCACCGGCCACAGGTGCTCCCAGCGGGGACCGGCGGCGGAAAGGGGCGAGCGACCGTCGCGGCGGGCCGTGATCTTCGCGCGTTCGGCGGCGTCGTGACGCGAGGTGTACGAGATGTCGGGCCCGATCGCCACGTGCTCGGCGCCGAAGGTGCGCACCGCGTGGTCGATATGGTCGAGGAACGCGCGGATATCGCCGTCGCGCCCGAGGAAACGCGGGATGCAGCAGATGCCGACGAGTCCGCCGGTGTCGCAGATCGCGCGGACCACGTCGTCGGGTTTGCCGCGGAAATGCCGGTAGACCCCGCCGCACGAAGTGTGGCTCGCGACCATCGGGCGGCGTGAGGCCTTGGCCGCCTCGAGACTGGTGCGCCAACCGGAGTGCGAGACGTCAACGATCACGCCGAGGCGGTTCATCTCCGCCACAACCGTGTGGCCGAAGTCGCTCAGACCGCCGTCATTGGGTTCGCCCGCGCCGTCGCCGATCGGGTTTCGCCGGTTGTAGGTGAGGTGCATCATGCGCACACCCAGCTGGCGAAAAATCCGGATGAGCCGCAGTTCGTCACCGACGCTCTCCCATTGCTGGCGCAGCGGCACGCCGTTGGTCGTGAAGTAGAGGCAATGCCCGCCGGTGCGTTTCGCGGCGGTGATGTCTTCGGGTGACACCGCCCGCGCGCAGGTCGCGCGGCCGACGTCGGTGGCGTAGGTGAAGCGCGCGAGGCGTTTCATCAGGCGCAGCGGGTCGCTGCCTTCCTCGCCGGTGTTCTGGAAGATGCACGTGACCCCGGCGGCGCGCATGGCCGCGAGGAACTCCTTCCGCTCGGCCTCGTCGGTGGCCCAGCGCGTCATCGCCATCTCCTCGCGCAGGTCGACCAGTTCCGCTTCCGGCGTGCCGCGGGCCGCGGCGGCCTGGAAAGCCGCGCCATCGAGCGCGGCGCGTGGCGCGAAGCCGTAGGACTCGAAGACCAGCGACTCCGCGTGCAACCGCAGACCGTGCTCGAGGTCGCGGGCGGACGGCCGGAGAACGTTCAACGCGGCCTGGCGGTCGCGATTGATGCGATCCTCGCCGGGCACGAGTCCGGAGGGAGTGGCGGCGCGACCGGTGAAGACGGCCGGGCCGAGGAGAGAGGCGGCTGGAACGGCGGCGGCGAAACGGCGTACAAAGGCGCGACGGGGCAGGGG
>JBJTCH010000447.1:0-7757 GCA_046091745.1 Opitutaceae bacterium | reverse complement strand
CTGCGGAAGCGCGCGGGCGACGCCGGTACGCACCTGTTCCTGCTCATGGCGGGCGTCGTCGACGCCACCGGCGGCACCGGCAAGGCGAAGAAGAAGGCCAAGCCCGCCGATCACCCCGCTTCCCTGGCGCGCGCCGCGCGCCTCGGCTGCCGCTACGTGCGCTTTTTTCTCGGCGCCCCCGATGGCGACCGCGCGGCGGCCGTCGCCCGTTCCGCGGCGGCGCTCGCCCCTCTGGCCGACCTCGCCGGCCAGCGCGGTATCACGATCGCGATTGAGCCAGGTGCCTCCGTCCTCAGCCAGGACGGCGCGTTTCTCGCCGAGGTGATGGAACGCCTCCGCCACCCCCATTGCCGGCTAATGCCCGACTTCGGCAAGCTCCGCGGCGACATCTACGCGGGCACGCAGGCGATGATGCCCCACGCGGCCGTGATCTCAGCCAAGACGCATGAGTTCGACGCGGCGGGAAACCAGGTGGATTTCGATTACTTCCGCCTCATGCGGATCATCGCCGCCTCCGGCTTCCGCGGAATCGTGGCCATCGAGTGGGAAGGCAAGAAGCTGGACCCCGTGGCCGGCGTCCACGCCACCAAGCGCCTGATCGAGCGCGCCTTGGCCGCGCTCTGAACCGTGGTCGACCGCGAACAGGAAGCGCCGAACGTCCTTCGGTCTCCATCTGCGCCATCTGAGAAATCTGCGGTGAAAAACGCGGAGCGCTTCAGGAATGCCTTCCTCCTTCGCCTTGGCTTCCTCCTTCGCCAAGGCTTCGGACGACAGGTCGGAGGACAAATCGGAGGACAAGACGACGGGTTAACCGCAGATAACTCAGATATCACAGATCTGGCGCCGCCGGCCTTCACGATCTTCCCGGTCTTCCTGTTCTACTCCGCCCGCTTCCGCCGGCCATTCGGAAGCGCCGAAGGTCTTGTTCTCTCCCACCCTCACCCGTCTCCCACTCTTTTTCCGTCCTTGGTTAACCACCCGCGGAGCGAGTCAGGAGCGCGTTACGCCTCACTGTTCCTCCATTCGTGCACCTTCGTGTCCATTCGTGTCCATTCGTGGTTACTCATGCCCCGCCTCCCATCCTCATGAACCCATCCTCAAGCCTTGATCGCCGTTCCTTCCTCGCGACCGCCGGTGCCGGCGCCGCGACGCTCGCCCTCCTTCCACCGTCCGCAGACGCCGCCGACGCTCCGGTGCGCCGCGGCAAGCTCATCGACTCCGGACGCAAGCTGAACATCGCCTGCATCGGCTGTGGCGGGAAGGGCGTCTCGGATGTCGCCGGCGTAAGCTCCGAAAACATCGTCGCGCTCTGCGACGTCGACTCCGCTCAGGCCCGCCAGGTCTTCGGACGCTTCCCGACGGTTCCGAAGTACCGGGACTTCCGGAAAATGCTGCGGGAGCTCGATGACCAGATCGACGCCGTCACGATTTCGACCCCCGACCATACCCATCACGCCGCGGGCATGCTCGCGATTTCGATGGGCAAGCACGTGTTCATCCAGAAGCCGCTGGCACGCACCATCGGCGAGACCCGCGAGTTGCTCCTCGCCTCGCGCCGGCACGGCGTCGTCACGCAAATGGGCAACCAAGGCCACGCCGGCGAGGGCCTGCGGCTGGCCCGGGAGTGGGTGCAGGCGGGCCTGATCGGCCAGGTCCGAGATGTGCACGTGTGGACAAGGAAGATGGAATTCGGCCCCTACAAATCGAAGCGCAAGGAGCGCCCCGTGCCGGGGGAAACGCCGCCGGGCACTCTGGATTGGAACCTATGGAACGGTCCGGCCCCGTCGCGCCCCTACAGCGCGGAATACGCGCCACGCCGCTGGCGCAACTGGTGGGACTTCGGTTGCGGCGCGCTGGGAGACATCGGCTGCCACACCATGGACGCCCCCTTCTACGCCCTGGACCTCGGCGCGCCCGCCTCGGTGCAGGCCGATTGCGCGCCTTTCAACGATGAGACCTTCCCGGACTGGTCCGTGATCACCTACGAATTTCCCGCCCGCGGCGCGCGTCCGGCCGTCCGGCTCACCTGGTATGACGGCGGCAAACTCCCTCCCCGTCCGCGCGAGCTCGAGGAAGGCCGGGCCTTCGAGGAGCGGTACGGCTACTACCTGCAGGGTGAAGCCGGCGTGATCTACGACCCGAGCGAAAAGTGCTCCAGCCCGCGCCTCCTGCCCGAGGCCCGCATGCGCGCGACAACCTTCCCGCCGAAATCCATCCCCCGCGTCCCGGGCGGCGACCCGTTTGCGGAGTGGATCGCGGGCTGCAAGGGCGGGCCGCTGCCGGGCTCAAACTTCGAGTACGCCGCGCCGCTCACGGAGATGGTGCTGCTCGGCAACGTCGCCCTGCGGGCCCGCGGCCGGAAGCTTCGCTGGGATCCGGTGGCGATGCGCCTGCCCGACGCCCCGGAGCTGGAGCCCTTCCTGCGCGCGGCGGCCCGCGCCTTCTGACGGGTTTATTCGTCTCCGGCCTACGGATACCTTTGGCCTTTCGGCGCACCGGCGCATCGGGGAAAAGCGGATTCCCGGCCCGCGCGGCGGTCCACGCTTGCGGGCCGGACGACGCGGTCGATTCTCCCCCGCCGTGCAGACCGCCGTATTCCCGACGAACCACGCCGAGACCCCCGGCGCGGGCTCGACGCGGTGGTACTGCGTGAGGTCCCAGGTCAAGCGCGAGCATGTCGCCGCCGCCCATCTGGTGGAGCGCGCGGGGGTCGAGGTCTTCGCCCCCCGAATCCGCGCGGTGCACGGGAACCGCCTCGGCGGCGTGACCCACACGCTCGAGGCGCTGTTTCCCGGCTGTGTTTTCGCCCGCTTCGACTACGCCTGCTCGGCGCGTCACGTGACCAGCACCGCCGGCGTCCGCGGCATCGTCGCGTTCGGGGCTCCGCCGCCGCCCGTCCCGGAACCCGTCATCGAGGCGCTGCGGCGCGAAATTTCCGGGCAGGCCGGGGCCGTGGCGTCGCCCATCCTGCGCGAGGGGGCATGGGTGCGCGTGCTCGCCGGGTGTTTCCGCTTTCTGGAGGGTAAAATGGTGCAGATCGATCCCCGCTCCGACCGCGTGCGGGTGCTGCTCGATCTGCTCGGCGGCGAGGTGCAAGTCACCCTGCCCGCCCATCAGGTCGTCCCCCTCGAGGAGGCGACCCGGCGTTATCCCTCCGGTCTGCTGCAATCCGTGGCGGCGCCCGTGCTGCGCCGCGCGGGCTGAGGCCGGGCGCCCTCTCCGCCCGCGCAGGGAAACTGGCGTCGCCGCCAGGTGCGGCAGCCTTGTCCGGAAACGAAGCCCCGCCGTCATGCCTCCGCTTCCCCCCGACGGATTGCCCCTCTGGAAAAGGTTCCTGGACCTTGCGCTCGCCACGCTGGGCCTTCCGTTCCTCGCCGCCGCCACCTTCGCGGTGTCACTCCTGCACGCGCTCGCCTCCCCGGGACCGCTGTTTTTCCGCCAGAGCCGCGTCGGCCATCTCGGCCGCACCTTCACGCTCTACAAGTTCCGCACGATGCGCGCCGGGGCCGACGAGGCGGCCCATCGCCGACACCTCGCGGCCCTCGCCGCCGGCGGCGGCCCGCTGCGTAAGCTGGATCAGGAACGTGACACCCGCGTCTTTCCCGGCGGTCGCTTCCTGCGCGCCTCCGGCATCGACGAGCTGCCGCAGCTCGTGAACGTCCTCCGCGGCGAGATGAGCGTCGTCGGCCCGCGCCCTTCGCTGGCGTACGAGCTCGGGCTGCATCCGCGGGCCCAGCGCGCCCGCGTGGCGGTACATCCCGGTCTCACCGGACTCTGGCAGGTCAGCGGCAAGAACCGCACGACGTTCCGCACCATGCTTGCGCTCGATCTCCGGTACGCGCGCCGCCGTTCACCGGCCCTCGATCTCGCGATCATCGCGCTCACCCCGCTCGCGCGGTCATCGTGAACTTTTCCTGCCATGCCACCACCAACCCGGGCGGCATCTCCGCGAACTGGATCTGGGCGATGGAACGCTCGCTGCGCGGCGCCACCGGCCACGCCGCGCTGCCGGTCGTCTTCCTGCAGGGTGCGTCCGGCGACGTGACGCAGGTCGACAACCTCTCGCGCGTTCAACGGCCGGGCCCGGAGGAATGGTGCGAACTCGTCGGCGGCCGCGTGGGAGCCGAGGCGTACAAGACGCTGCTTTCCACCCGACAGGGCGCTTCCCGTGACGTGCCGCTGGACACGCGCCAGCGGGTTTGGAAGGTGCGCCGCCGCGCGCCGGCGCCGGAGAAGGTGCAACGCGCCCTCGACCTCGTCGCGCAGGGTCCCGCCAAGGCCGGCGCCACGGAGTGGACGTTCGCGAAGGAGACCGTCGTGCTCGATCACCTGCTGCGTGTCCGCCCCGAGGTGGAGGTTGAGGTGCAGGCGATCCAGGTCGGACCCGCCGTCTTCGTCTCCAACCCGGCGGAGTACTTCGTGCAGTACGGGCTCGATATCAAAGCGGGCTCCAAATTTCCGTTCACCTTCCCCGTCGAGCTCGCCAATGGCTGCGTCGGCTATGTCCCCACCGAGGAGGCCCTCGGCCCGGTCGGCGGGGGCTACGAGACGCGTCTCACGTCCTATTCCAATCTCGAGGTGAGCGCCGGGCGGCAGTTCGCCAACACCGGCATCGCGCTGGCCAACGAAATGAAACCCGGCCCGCTGACTCAGCCGCCGCCCGCCCCGCCCTTCACCGCCGCCTGGGCCTACGGCAACGTCGCGCCGGAACTGCGCTGAACGACGGGATCAGGCGGCCGCCACCTCGAACCCGCGGCGGTACGTCTTGGTCAGCAGGGCCTGCGCCTCGGGGTTATTGGTGAAACGGAAGTTCGCCGAGTCCCAGCGGAGCTCCGAGTTGGCGTCGGCCTTGCGGGTGCCGCGCGTGATCAGGCTGCGGCGAGCCAGGCGCGTCGCGACGTTTCCGAGCTGCACCGTCTCCGCGAGGAGACCGGCGTAATGGAAACCCGCCGACGTGCGCCGGCCGGCGATGATGCCGTCGACCCACGCGTGCCAGTGGTTCACACCCTTGATGTCCTTCGGGTAGGTGAAGCCGGTGAAGTTCTCGACGGGGTAAAGCCGCGGCCCGCCGACGTGCGGCAACACCAGGTTGCCCTTCTCGCCGATGAACAGCGATCCGCTCTTGGGCAGATCCAGCTCCGCCGGCATTCCCGCCAGCTTGCGCTCGGGGCGCAGTCCACCGTCGGTCCAAGTCACCTTGAGCTTGTCGCCGGCCGTGAACTCCGTGCCGGGGAACACGTAGCGCACGGTCTCCGTCGTGGGCCAGATGTGGCGGTTGACGCCGCTGTTCTCCGCGACGACCGACAGCGGCGCGGTGAGCCCGAGCCCGGTGAAAACCGGATCGAGGATGTGGCATCCGAAATCCCCGAGCGCGCCGCCGCCGAAGTCCTGCCAGTCGCGCCACGCGAACGGATGGTAGAGTCCCGGGGAGTAAGGCCGCTCGGGCGCCGCGCCCAGCCAGAGGTTCCAATCCAGGCCCTCCGGCACCGGCGCCGCCTCGGCCGGGGGCTCCAGCAGGCACGTGCGCTCGTTGCCGCCGACGGCCACCCACGAGTGGACTTCCTTCACCTTGCCGATCACGCCCTCGCGCAACAGGCGGGTCGCGAGGCGGTACTCCACCGCGGAGTGGATCTGGTTCCCCATCTGCGTGATCACGCCCTTCTTCTCCGCCCAGAGGCGCATCTGCCGGCATTCCCACACGGTGTGCGCGAGCGGCTTTTGGCAGAACACGTGCTTGCCGCGCTGCATCGCGGCCACCGCGACGGGCGCGTGCATGTGGTCCGGCGTCGCCACGATCACCGCGTCGACCGTGTCACCGAGCTTCTCCAGCATCACCCGGTAATCGGAGAAGTGCGGCGTGCCGGGATGATCGGCGTCGGCCCTGGCGAAGGCCTTGGTATCGACGTCGCAGAAACCGACGTAATTAACATTCGGATGCGAGGCGGTGCTGTGCAGGTCCCCGTAGCCCCGCGCGCTCACCCCGACGACCGCGACGTGCACCTTGCCGTTGGGTCGCGCCGCGCGCAGGACCGCGGGGAAGGCGGCCGCCGCGGCGGCACCGGCGGAAGCGGAACGGATGAAACGACGCCGGGAGATCCCGGCCGCGGTTGAGTGGGGGTTGCTCATGAGTGCGGGGGTTGCCGCAGCGTCCGCCTGCCGCCCCGGCAGCGTCAAGCGTGCGCGCCGGCGAACACCACGCGCTGGCCAAGTCACGCCGTTTTCTCATGCTGGCCGCATGCCCCTGCATCTCCCCGCCCTGCCTCGCCGCCATTTTCTCCGAAACGTCCTCGCGGGCGCCGCCGCCGCCCTCGCCGGCCGCCCGCTGCGCGCCGCCGCCCGTCCCGCCGTCGATCCGGATTTCTGGGCGCTGATTTCCGACACGCACATCGCCGCCGATCCGACCCGGCTGGCGCGCGGCATCAACATGGCGGATCGGCTCGGCCGCGTCGTCGCGGAAATCCTCGCCGCCGGCACCCGTCCCGCCGGCGCGTTGGTCGACGGTGATCTCGCGCTGAACACTGGCGAGGCCGGCGACTACGCGACCCTTGCGCGACTCATCGCGCCGCTGCGGGAAGCCGGCGTGCCGCTCTGGCTCGCGCTGGGCAACCATGACCATCGCGAGCGTTTCTGGGCCGGGGTGTCGGATTCGCGTCGCACCGCCGGAGACCTCGTGGACCGCCAGGCGGCGATGATCCCCGCCGGCCGTGCCAACTGGTTCGTGCTCGATTCCCTCGACCGCACCAACTCGACGCCGGGCGTCCTCGGCGCGGCCCAGCTGCGCTGGCTGGAGAGCGCGCTCGACGCCCACGCTGGCAAGCCCGCGCTCGTGATGGTGCACCACAACCCGAACGGCCCCGGCAACAAAAACGGCCTCACGGAGACGGATGCCCTGATGGCAATCCTGCGGCCGCGGCGCCACGTGAAGGCGCACTTCTTCGGCCACTCGCACCGCTGGAGCCTCGAGCGCGACCCGAGCGGCATCCACCTCGTGAATCTGCCGGCGACCGCCTACCCGTTCGACCCGACCCAGCCAGCTGGTTGGGTCTCCGCCCGCCTCGCCGACACCCATCTCACCCTCGAGCTCCGCTCGCTCGACCCGGCCTTCGCTGACCACGGGAAAAGGCACCGGCTCGACTGGCGCGCCTGAGTTTCACCCCAGGTCCGGAGTTCAACGCCCAGTTACTTCGGGCCTGATGGGCTCAGGCGAGCCGGGAACACTCCGGGGCTCCGCGGAGAAGTAACGGCGTCATTGCCAACGGCGGCGGCGGACCCTTTTCTCCGCCGCGATGCCCCTTGTTTCTCGCTCCACCTCAGCGGCCGCGCGTCTTGTCGCGGCCGGACTCGTTCTCTGCAACCTGCTCGGCGCCGCGCAGCCCAAGGGCGAGAGTGCCGCTCCCAAGGCCAAGGCCGCCACCAGCTACGATCCGCCCGCGCCGTACGTCCCGATCTCCGCGTTCAGCGTGCCCGACGACCTCGAGGTCACGCTCTGGGCCCGCACCCCGCTCTTTCGCAACCCCGCCAATATCGACGTCGACGCGCAGGGCCGCGTCTGGATCGCCGAGTCGTACAACTACCGGCGCCACGCCGGGAAGGATCCCGCCGGCGACCGCATCGTGGTGATCGAGGACGCCGACGGCGACGGCGTCGCCGACCGCAGCCAGGTCTTCACGCAGGAGCTCGGGCTGCTCGCCCCCATGGGAGTCGCCGTGATCGACAACAAGATCATCGTCTCCTGCACGCCCGACCTGATCGTGTAC
>JBJTCH010000446.1:0-4641 GCA_046091745.1 Opitutaceae bacterium | reverse complement strand
GTGGAGCTTTTCATCCACGCCGCAGTGAGCCGCGACATGCTGGAGCCGGCGACCGCGTCGTTCGCGCACCGCAAAATCGGCCTTTCGCCGCGGGCGCAGGTCATGGACGTGTCCAACGCCTGTCTTGGTTTCCTGAACGCGGTCGTGCTGGCCGCCTCCATGATCGAGTCCGGGCAAATCCGCTGCGCGCTGGTGGCGGCCGGTGAGAATGGCCGTCCGCTCGTCGAACAGACCCTGCGTACGCTCAACGAGCGGCCGCTCTCGCGGAACGACATCAAACCGTACTTCGCCAACCTCACGATCGGCTCAGGCGCGGTGGCGGCGATGGTGTGCCACCGGTCGCTCGCCGTCGGGAGGGGACATCGCATCCTCGGCGGCACGGCGCGCGCGGCGACCGCGCACAGCGAGCTTTGCCGGGGCGATACGCATGGCGCGGATGCGCTGGCCATGCAGACGGATTCCGAGCGCCTGCTGGTCGCCGGCGTCGAGCTTGCGCGGGAGACGTGGGCCGAGTTTTCCCGCGAACACGGCACCACGTTCGACCGCTTCATCTGCCACCAGGTCGGCTCGGTGCACCGCCGGAAACTCTACGAGACGCTCGGACTCGATCTGGCCCGCGACTTCTCGACCTTCGATACGCTCGGTAACACCGGTTCGGTGGCGCTGCCGGCGACGCTGGCGCTGGCGGCCGAGGCGGGCGCGGTGAAACCCGGCCAGCGGGTGGGTCTCCTGGGAATTGGCAGCGGCCTGAACTGCCTGATGCTCGCGCTGGAATGGTGACCCCGACGCCAATCCCCGGCTGGTTGCAGGCGGAATATCCGTTCACGCCGCACCGGCATCGCCTCGCCGACGGCACCGCGCTCAGTTTTCTCGACGAAGGACCGCGCACGCGCAGGGCGGTCGTGATGGTGCACGGGAATCCGACGTGGTCGTATTACTACCGTCACCTCGTGCGCGCCCTGGCGCCGACCCGCCGTTGCATCGTTCCGGACCACGTGGGAATGGGTTTATCCGACAAGCCCGAGCACCGCGCGTACACGCTCGCGCAACGCATCGCGGATCTGGAGGACCTGATCACGTCGCTTGACCTGGAGCAGATCGACCTGGTCGTGCACGACTGGGGTGGGGCGATCGGCCTCGGCTTCGCGGGGCGGCACCCGGCGAAAGTGCGGCGACTTGCGATCCTCAACACGGCGGCGTTTCCGGATAGTCGCATTCCGGCGCGGATCGCGTTGTGCCGGGCACCGCTGCTCGGGCCACTGATCGTGCGCGGGTGCAACGGATTCGCCTGGCCCGCCACGTGGATGGCAATGGCGCGCCGCGCGCTCAGCGTGGAGGAGAAACGCGGTTATCTTTTCCCGTACGGCTCGTGGGCTGATCGCGTGGCGGTGAACGCGTTCGTGCGCGATATCCCGATGGACGCGGTGCACCCGACCCGCGCGACGCTCGCGGCGGTGGAGTTGGGGCTGTCCGGTCTGCGCGGCAAAGAGGCGCTGCTCTGCTGGGGCAGACGCGATTTCTGCTTCAACGACCATTTTCTCGAACGCTGGCGGGGGATTTTCCCGCACGCGGCGGTGCACCGGATCGCGGACGCCGGCCACTACGTGCTGGACGATGCCCGCGAGGACGTCGTGCCGCGGGTCACCGCGTTTCTGGAGAAGGGCTGACCGCAGGGATGCGGCCGTGGAGCTCGCCGAGTTCGCGGAGGTAGGGCGCGGATTGCGCGGTTAGACGCGCCAACGCGTCGGAACGATAGCGCCAAGTCCAATTGCCCTGACCCACGCCGGGGGTGTTGAGGCGCGCCTCGCTGCCGAGGCTGAGCAGGTCGGGCAGGGAGATGATCGCGAGCCGCGGCACCGAGGCGTAGGCGGAGCGGATGAAGTCCCAGCCGATTTCCCGTCCGCTCACGCGCAGGTAGCGGCGAACGTGGTCGCGGGTGCGCTCATCCGTGGTGGCGTACCACCCAAGGGTCGTGTCGTTGTCGTGCGTCCCCGGATACACCACGGAGTTGGCGGTCTGGTTGTGGGGCAGGTAGGCGTTGTCGGCGGGCCCGCCGAACGCGAATTGCAGCACGGCCATGCCGGGGAGCCCGGCGGCTTCGCGCAGCGCGACGGTTTCCGGCGTCAAAAGGCCGAGGTCCTCGGCGATGAGCCGGGCGTCGGGCAGGGCGGCACGGACCCGACGGAAGAAGTCGATTCCCGGGCCGGCAATCCAAGCGCCAACGCGCGCGTTGGGGCGTCCGGCAGGAACGGACCAATAGGCCTCGAAGCCCCGGAAATGGTCGATGCGGACGACGTCGCAAAGTGCGAACGCGGCGCGGAGGCGTTGCAGCCACCACGCGTAGCCGTCGCGTGCATGGACCGGCCAGTCGTAGAGCGGATTACCCCAGAGTTGACCGTCGGCCGAAAAGTAATCGGGCGGCACTCCGGCCACGGCGGTCGGGCGGAGTGTGGCGGAGTCGAGTTGGAACAGGGACGGATTCGCCCAGACGTCGGCGCTGTCGAGGGCGGTGAAAATCGGGATGTCGCCGATGATGCGGATGCCGCGGGATTCGGCTGCGCGGCGCACCGCCCGCCATTGGGCGGAGAAGATGTGCTGGATGAAAGCGTAACCCTCGATCCGGGCGGAGAGATCGCGAGGGAGGCGGGATCGCGCCGCGGCGCGATGGTCGCGGGCCTCGGCGGGCCAATCCCACCAAGGATTGCCACCGAAGTGGTCCTTGAGGGCGGAAAAGAGCGCGTAGCTATCCAGCCAAGCCGCCTCGGCGTGGCGGAAGGCGGTAAAGTCGCCGTAGTCCGGAAGGGCGGGCCGGCCCTCGCGGACCCACGCCGTATGTGCGGCGAAGAGGAGCGGTAACTTGGATTGCCAAAGACGGCCGAAATCGACGCGGTCCGTCGGGAGGGCCTGAAGCTCTTCGAGTTGTTCGGATTCGAGAAGCCCGGCGGCGACCAACGGATGGAGGTCGATCAAGTACGGATTCCCCGCGAACGAGGAAAAGCACTGATAGGGCGAGTCGCCGAAACCGGTCGGACCAAGCGGACACGTTTGCCAGTAGGTGAAGCCGGCCGATTGGAGAAAATCGAGGAAGTGGACGGCGTTTCGATCGAGCGTGCCGATTCCTTGGACGCCGGGGAGGCAGGTGGGATGCAGCAAGACACCGGCGGCGCGGTGATCGAGCCACGAGAACGTAAGGGAGTTGGGATGAGATTTCTTCACCGAAGCCTACTTAACATAATGTGTATTGTGCGGATATCGCCCTCCGAAACCCAACGTCCTGAATTACTTAGCCCGGCCCCAGTGATCGGTGAACGGATAATACACCAACACCGGGCGACCTACGACGTCCTTCGCAGGAACCGTGCCCCAATACCTTCCGTCGGCGCTGTTAGCCGAATTATCTCCCAACGCGAAATACTCGTCCTTGCCCAACTTCAGCTTCCGACCGGCCGAGAGCAGGCCCTCGTATCGGTAGCCCACGTAATTCCCATCCTGCTTGGCGTTGGCCGCGAATACCGGCGATCCCTCGGTCGGCTTGCCGTTCGTGAAAAGTCCGAACCCACGGATCTCCAAGGTCTCACCCGGCACACCCGCCAGGCGCTTGATGTAATACTGATCCCCGTAAACCCGCGCGATTCCCTCGATGTTCCCGGTCCGGAACACAAAACCGCTACCCACCGCCGGCGGTACGAAATGATAGCTCATCCGGTCCACGAAAAGCTGGTCTCCCGTCAGAATATCAAAAGCCATCACGCGTTCGCCCTCGCGAACGGTCTTACCGGTCCTCAACAGCCTGATTCGCCCGCCGTCCAGCGCCGGGGCGTCCGGTTGGCGCGCCCACACCCGCGCCAGATCAACGCCGCCCGGTTCGTGTGAGGGAGTCGCGTTCGGGAAAAAACAATCCCGCACGGCCCATTCGAAATCGAAATCGACCGGTACGCGCACCGTGGCCGGTTTCCCTCCCACGTAGATCGCGTACTCCTTCAGCGTGGTTGGAAAAACCAACCAGCTGCGCCCGGGAACCTCGCGGTAAGGAATCGAAATCCGCGGACCGCCCGCGCCGACCGGGATCATGACCTCGCCCGCCGCGGGCGCATCGACGCGCTTCGGCTGCGCGCCGAAGGCCACGAACCGCACCGCATTCATGATGTAGCCGGGTTCGTCGGCCTGCCGCGGGAACGCCTCGGGCGTCATCCCGTTGTACGTCGGCCACATCGAGTTCGTCGGGATCTTGAACGGCTGGAGGAAATACGTGCGGATCCCGAGGA
Source organism: Opitutaceae bacterium (assembly GCA_046091745.1). Taxonomy (GTDB): domain Bacteria; phylum Verrucomicrobiota; class Verrucomicrobiia; order Opitutales; family Opitutaceae; genus ER46. Next base: position 376 of record JBJTCH010000446.1, on the reverse strand, counting down.
TCACGATCGCCGCAACCAGGAAGAACTCCACGTTCTCGACCAGCGCTGACTTCGGGTAGATCGCCCCACCCGTCCGCCGCAGCACCTCCTCGAGTCGCTCGATCGCGAGCTTCAGCTTCTCCACGCCGGCCTTCTCCTTGACCAAGGACTTCAGCCCGGCGGTCTCGGACTGCAGCTCGGCCAATTGGGCGGCCGGCAACACGTCGCGCCGGTAATGGTAAACCTTGTCCGCCAGCTCGAGCCAGTTGCCGGCGTTCTCGCGCATCTTGCGTTCAGCGGAGGCGAAGATTCCGAACATGGCGGGAGGAAGTGGCGGAGGTCAGTTGTTCTGCAGCACCTTGATGAACGCGTCGGGCGGGATCGAGACCTTCCCGAT
>JBJTCH010000445.1:0-7781 GCA_046091745.1 Opitutaceae bacterium | reverse complement strand
GTCCATCGTGACGGCGTTCAGATCGGGGCCCACGCCGCGGATGCTCACCTGCCGCACGTCGTGGCCGTTGTAATTGGCGGTGATGCCGGCGATGCGCTGGAGGAGATCGCCCACGTTTCCGTCGGCGACGTTGCCGAAGGTGTCGGAGGAAACGATGGCCTTCACGTTGGGGGCCTGCCGCTGGAGGGCCTCGGCGAGCGCAGTGCCCTCGCGTTCGCCGGCGACGGTGAACTTGTCGAGTTTGTAGACCTCCGCGGTGAGTGCGAAATCGCGCGTGACGCGCTGGCCGTCCGCGGCGCGCACCGTGGCGCGCTGGGGATCGAGTCCGGTGAAGTTCGCCACGACCGTGATGTCGCTCCCCGCCGGCACCGGCAACGTGAAGCGACCCTCGCGATCGGTCACGGTGGATTGAGCGGTCCCGGCGATCGCGACGGTGGCACCCTCGAGGAAGGCGCGGGTGGCGGCGTTGCTGACCTGGCCGGTGAGGACGGCGTCGGCGGCGCGTGCTCGGATCGGTCCGAGGGCGAGCAGGAGAATGAGCGCGGCGAGTCGGGGCAGGGTCGTGCGTTGCATGGAGGGTAGGGGAGTCAGGGTGCGCGAGGATGCTCGGCCCTGCTTTGCCGTTTCAAGTCCGGCGTGACGTCAGGCGCCGCGGTCGCGCGGGCGGCGCCGGCCGTTGCCCTGTTCGGGCGGCGTCGCTTCAGCGGTTTTTCGGCAGGTGCATCGACCCGTTGAAAAACAGCATGCCGACCTTGCTCGCATCGCGCGCATCGGGCGTGGGGAACGAGATGTGGCGCTCGGTGCGTCCGTCCGCGAAGGTGAGCGTCAATTCGTAGCCCTGGCCTTGCCATTTTCCTTCCAGGGGCGCGGCGACGCTGCCGGCGGTCGCGATGGAGGTCTCGTTTTCCGCCCGCAGGGATGCGCTGCGACTCAACGTGAACGTGCCGTCCGCCCGCAGGGTGAGTCCGGAAATCGCGGCGCCGCGCCCGGAGGAATGGGAAAATGAAGCGCCGCCCTCGAAATAACCGGAGACCTTGCTCCAGTCCGGCTTCGCGACCGCGCTGAAAAGGCCTCCGTCCCAGGCGAAGCCCTGTCCGGAGGAGTCCAACTCGAAGTTCGATTCGGTCGTTTTCCCGCCGGACCATTTCACGGTGAGTTTCTTGTTCGCCAGCGAACCGCGGCCATGGCGGCGCGAGTCGCGTTCGAGCTGCTCCGACGTGAAGACGCCGCCGGGAGAGTCGTAAACCCGGCCGTCGGCGGTGAAGTACCAGAGCTTTTGCTCGAGGCTACCGGTGGCCATCCAGACCCGGGTCATGAAGAACAATCCCTCGGGGCCGGCGGGCGTGATCCGGGACGGTATCGGTGCCGCCACGGATTGAACGACGGCAGGAGCAGCGGCCGGGGCGGCCGGCCGGGCGGGGGTCTTGGCCGGCGCGGCGGCCGGAGGCGGGGGCGCGGAAATGCGGGCGACGACGGCCTGAAAGCGTGGGAGCGCGCGCAGCGAGGCGAGATCCTCGTCCGCCACGAGCAATTCACGATCCTTGAAGCCGAGGCGGACGGATGCCTCGAGCGCCTCGAGCGCCAGTTCCCGGAGGCCGAGTCGCGCCTCGGCGCACGCGAGGTTGTAGCGGTGGCGCGGTTCGCGCGGTTCCCGGTCGATGAGCTGGGCGATCAGGGTGCGCGCACGGGCGAAATCCCCGGCTTGGACGAGGGCCGCGAGTTGCGACTCGTCCTGGCCGTGGGACGCGGGGGCGATCGCGAAAAGCACAGAAAACGTCGCCAGCAGGAGCCGGAGGAAGGGGAGGGGCGTGTGCATCGTAGGGGTAGGTGGGCGATAACCGTGCCGCCACTTATTACAAGTCGGTGGCGAAAAGCCGGCCGCGCCTCCGCCGGTATTTCATTCGACTAGAAAGTCACGCCGGCCCCAGCTTCTTGAAGCCCGTTGCCGCCGTTGGCGTCAGTCCGGGCGAAACCAACACCATGCACCTGACCTCCCGTCTCCACGTTGCCCACCGGCCCGCCTTGGCGGGCTTGCTCGCCGCGGGGCTCGCCGCCTCCGCCTTGGCCCAGGCCGTTTCGAACCCTTCCTCCACCGCCGCCAAGCCGGGCGACACGGTGAAGTTGGAGGCGTTCACGGTTACCGGCTCGAACTTCAAGCGGCTCGACCAGGAGAACGTGCTCCCAGTCACCGTGTTCAACATCGAGGCGATGGAGGTCCGCAACGCGCTCACGCCGGTCGAGATGCTCACCGCGCTGCCGCAGATCACCAACGTCCCGCTCAATGAGACGCAGAACGGCGGCGCCAACTCCCGCGGCGACAACGCCAACGTCAATCTGCGCGGCATCGGCGCCGGCAGCACGCTCGTGCTCCTCAACGGCCGCCGCATCGCGCCGCATCCGATCACGTCCAACGACGGCGGCGTGCCCGCGTTCTACTCCAACGTGAACCAGCTGCCCATGCAGGGGCTTGAGCGCATCGACGTCCTCCGTGACGGCGCGTCCTCGATCTACGGTTCCGACGCCGTCGCGGGCGTGATCAACTATGTCACGCGGCGCGATTTCCGCGGCACCGACGTCCGCACGCGCTTCGGCGTGCCCGAGCACGGCGGCGGCGAGAACCTGCAGGTGACGCTCACGCACGGCCGCGACTTCGCCGGCGGCAAGGGACGGATGCTCCTCACGTTCGACTATTTCTGGCGCGATCAGATCGCGTACCGCGACCGCGACTTCACCCGCGCCGCGAACCACACCGCGCAGGCGCCGGCCGGGTTCAACGCCCTCGGCGGCTCGTTCGACGGCCGCTCCAGCGTCAGCATCTACCCGTCGTTCCGCATCGGCACCGCGACGACCGCCAACTTCCTGCGCCCGATCAATGGCGCGCTGACGTTCACGACCTCGTCGCCCACCGCCAGCGTGGCCGCGCGCGCCGCCAGCCCCGAGTTTTTCACCAACATCAACGACTACCAGAACACCGGCCACAACAAGACCGACCGCCACAACTGGTTCGGCGGCTTCGAGTACGACCTGAGCGACCGTGTGACCGCCTTCGCCGACTTCTCGATGTACCACTCCAGCGCGTTCCTGCTGCGCCAGCCGGTGCAGCTCAACGCCCCGGGTTCCGACCAGTTCGCGCCGATGAACGTGAACAATCCGTTCAACCCCTACGGTTCCCGCTACTACAGCCCGACCGGCGCGCCCAACACCGACGGCACGCCGCGTCTCACCGGCACGCCCCAGGCCGTCACCATGGTCTCGGTGCTGTTGCGCGAGGTCGGCCCGGAAAACATCAACGTGCGCTCGGGCGTTTACCGCGGCGTCGCGGGCCTGCGCGGCAAGCTGCCGGGCGGCTGGACCTGGGAAGGTGCCGCCGTCTACACCCGCGCCTACACGGCGGATGTTTCCAACAACGGAGCCCGCGAGTCCCTCTTCCAGCAGGCGCTCCAGCGCACCGACTCCACGGCGTTCAACCCGTTCGGCGTGACCTTCAAGGTCTCCGGCAACGCGGTCGTGCCTGACCAGCCGTACACCAATCCCAAGTCCGTCCTAGACACGTTCGTGCAGACCTGGCGCCACGACGGCTTCAGCGCCATCGCGAGCCTCGACGCGCGCGCCAGCGGCCCGGTCCTGCGCTACTGGGGCAACACCGCCTCGGCCGCCGTCGGCGTCGAGTACCGCCGCGAGCAATTCCTCGACACCCGCCCCGCCTACGTCGGCAGCAACCCGCCGGGCGTCGGCCTCAACGTCGACGACAACGACTATCTCGTGGCCTCCTACGCTCCGGATTCCACCGGTAACCGCAAGGTCTCGAGCGGCTACGCCGAGGTGATCATCCCGCTCGCGTCGCCGGCGCACCGCCTGCCGCTGCTGCACTCCCTTGAGCTCACCGGCTCCGCGCGCCACGAGCGTTACAGCGACTTCGGCAACACCACGCGCCCGAAGGCGGGCCTCAATTGGAAGCCGTATCGCGGCCTGATGGTGCGCGCCTCCTACAACCAGGGCTTCGCCGCGCCCAACCTGCCGACGCTCTATGCCCCGACCCGCTTCATCGTCGATAGCGCGCCCGGCCAGACCGACGTCTACCGCAACCAGACCGTGGGCAACGCGACCTACGTCATGAAGCGCTACTCCACCGGCAACGTCGCCCTGCAGCCGGTGACCTCGGTCGGCAAGAGCGCGGGCGTCGTCCTCGAGGTTCCGGGGGTCAAGGGCCTCACGGTCACGGCCGACTACTGGCAGATCGACCAGTCCAACGTGATCGGCAGCTACTCCGACTCGCAGCTGTTCAACAGCGACGCCACGAAGCTCAACGCCTTCACCCAGTCGCAGCTGGCCGCCGGCCGCACGATCACGCAGATCGACGTCGGCTCCGGCACTTCCAACTACAAGGGCGATCCGGCGATCGTCCGCACCGCACCCACGGCGGCCGACGTCGCCGCCTTCGCGACCTATAACGCCGGCAAGCCGGCGTCGCAGCAGGCCGCGGTCGTCGGCACCATCCTCTCGCGCAGCATCCAGTTCCAGAACCTCGCCAAGGGCTACGCGAGCGGCGTCGACCTGAGCCTGAGTTACCAGGTGCCCGCCGAGCGGTTCGGCAAGTTCTCTCTCAACGCCGATTGGTCGTATCTGGTACGCAATTACCAGCTCCGCGATGTTCCCGGCTCGCCGCCCGACTTCATCGAGCGTCTCAACGTCGAGGGCGCCACGCGCTGGCGTGGCACGACCGGTGTGAACTGGCGCAAGGGCGCCTGGAACGCCGGCGTGAGCGGCTATTACATCGGGCGTTTTGCCGATTCCGCCACGGTCACCGCGGCGGTGTACGACTCGCTCGGCGCGCCCAACTATATCTCGAAGCAATTCGACAGCGGCCGCTTCCTCTACCGCTACGTGATCAGCGACGTGCTCACCTACAATGCCTTCATCGGCCACCGTTTCGGCGCGCAGGCGCCCCGCTGGCTGCGCCAGACCGGCGTACGCTTCGGCGTGACCAACCTCACCGACCGCGAGCCGCCGCTCACCTCCGGCGCCGTCGGCTACTCGGCCTCCGTCCACGGCTCGCTGTTCCCGGGCCGCATCTGGACCCTCGAGCTCACCCGCCGGTTCTGATCCTGGCCGTGACACGACCGGTGCGATCAACGCGCACCGGTCGCGTTTCACCCGGCCGCCTCGCCGGGTTTCCGTGCGGCGCGGCCGCGTTGGGTTTGCCAGCCGTGCGGCGCTGGCCTGAATCGGCGTCGGTCCGTGCGCCCTATCCGCGCGCGGCTGTCCTTTCGGCGGACAGTTTGCTTTCACCCCAATGAACACCCCTGCCACTTACCTTACACTTCGACCGAAGTTGGCGATTTGCGCGCTGCTGCTCTTCGCCTCCGTCCTGCACGCGGCTGTCGCCACTGGAGTGATCGAAGGGCGGGTGTTCAGTCCCGCCAGCGGCGAGTACCTGGCGCAGGCCCGCGTGACCGTCGAGGGCGCGGGGCTGGAGACGTTCACTGACACCGACGGCCGATTCCGCGTCGGTGGTGTGTCCGCGGGCCCGGCGCGCCTGCGCGTGGCGTACACCGGGTTCGTCACGGCGAACGAAGTCGTGTCGGTCGTGGCCGGCGGGGTGGCGCGGCGCGACGTGTCGTTGTCGCTCGCGGCGGTGGCCGACCGTGGCGTGGTGAAGCTCGACGAGTTCGTGATCGCGACGTCGCGCGAGATGAGCGGCGCCGCGCTGGCCATCAACGAGCAGCGCCACGCGCCCAATCTCCGCTCGGTGGTGGCGACCGACGAGCTCGGCTTCGTGCCGGAGGGCAACGTCGGCGAATTCATCAAGTTCCTGCCCGGCGTCTCGATGGACAACATCGGCGGCTTCGCCCGCAACGTGTCGATCAACGGCGCGCCGCCGGACTACGTTCCGGTGACGATCGACGGCTTCAGCGTCGCCTCGGCCAACCCGGGCGGCGGCACGGCGCGCTCCGTCTCCCTCGACATGCTGTCGATCAACAACCTCGCGCGGGTCGAGGTGGTTTTCTCGCCCACGCCGGACAACCCCGGCTCCGCGCTGGCGGGCGCGGTGAACATGATCCCGCGCGGCGCGTTCGAGCGCGCGCGGCCGGTGCTCAACTGGAACGCGTACCTGCTGACGCGCGACAACGCCCGCGATTTCCGCCGGACCCCCGGGCCGCAGCGGGCCGATACCCGCAAGGTGCATCCCGGATTCGACTTCACCTACATCCGGCCGGTGAGCGCGCGGTTCGGGTTCACGCTCTCGGCCGGCACCTCGACGAATTACCTTAACCAGGACTTCATGCAGAACACGTGGCGCGGGGCGGGCGCGGTCACGAACGGCACCACGTTCCCGCACACGACGCCCGACCGCCCGTATCTTTCCAGCTACCTTTTCCGCGACAACACCAAGCAGAGCACGCGGAACTCGTTCAGCGCCACGCTCGACTTCCGGCCCACGCCGGCGGACCGCGTGACGTTCGGCCTCCAGTTCAGCTCGACGGCGTTCATGAACATGAGCCGCAACCTCACGTTCAACGTGAACGCCACCGACCCCGGCGCGTTCACACCGACCTCGACCCGCGGCCGCGCCGGCGCGGGATCGCTCACGCTCGCGAACACCGGCCAGACGCGTGACAACCGCACGCTGATGCCGACCGCGGTCTGGCGCCACCACGGCGCGGTCTGGCAGGCCGAGGCCGGCTTCGGCCACTCCAAGGCGCGCCACACGCTGCGCAACATGGACCGCGGGTTGTTCAACACGACCAACGCGCAGCGGTCGGGGCTGACCGTCTCGTTCGACGACATCTTCTATCTTCGGCCGCGCGTGATCACCGTGGCCGACGGGGTCACCGGCGCCCCGGTCGATCCCTTCCGCCTGGAAAACTACGCGCTGACGGCGACGAGCGGCAGCGAACAGCACAACGCCGACACCCAACGCACGGCCTATGCGAATCTCCGTCGCGACTTCTCCTGGGTCGTGCCGTTCTCGCTGAAGGCGGGTCTTGATCACCGGCACGCGACGCGCGACCTCCGCGGCACGAGCGCGAGCTACACGTTTGTGGGCCGCGACGGTCGCGCCAGCACCACGGTCGGCGCCAATGACGACAACGCCGCGCCCTTCCTCGACGAGCGCGCCGCGTTGCGCGTGGCGCCGTTCGGCTTCCCTCGCGTGCAGTGGATGAGCAACGAGGCCGTCCTCGATGCTTACCGCGCGAATCCCACGTGGTTCACGGGGAACGCCAATTCCGAGTACCGCTCGCAGGTCGGCGCCTCCAAGGTCGCCCACGAGGCGGTATCCTCCGCGTACCTGCGGGCGGACGCCGCCCTGCTGGAACGGCGGCTGCGTTTGATCGGCGGCCTGCGCGCCGAGCAGACCAATGTCGACGCGGCCGGTCCGCTGACCGACCCGACGCGCAATTACCAGCGCGATGCCCGGGGTAACGTCGTCCTCGGCACCAACGGCCGCCCCGTCGCGATCGCCGGCGACGCGCTCGCGGTCTCACAGCTCACGTACCTCGACCGCGGGTCGCGCTCGGAGAAGGAATACCTGCGGCTGTTTCCAAGTCTCAACGCCAGCTACACGATCCGGGAAAACCTGATCGCCCGCGCCGCCGCCTACCAGTCGATCGGGCGGCCCAATTTGAACCAGTACGCCGGCGGCATCACGTTGCCCGACACCGAAAGCGCGCCGGGCCCCTCCAATCGCATTTCCGTCAACAACGCCGGCCTCAAGGCTTGGACGGCCCGCACCGTGAACGCGCGACTCGAGTATTATTTCGACGGCGTGGGGCAGGTGT
>JBJTCH010000444.1:0-2808 GCA_046091745.1 Opitutaceae bacterium | reverse complement strand
CGGCCTGGCGGGTCGGGTTGGGCAGTACGTAGTCGCTGGCGTCGCTGTTGACGTGGTAGCCGGCGATCTCGGCGTAGATCATCGCTCCCCTCGCCTGCGCGTCCTCGAGGCGCTCGAGCGTGTAGAGGCAGCCGCCCTCGGAGATCACGATGCCGTTGCGCGCCTGGTCGAAGGGACGCGAGGCCTTGGCGGCGTCCTCGTGCGTCGCGAGGGCGTTCTGGGATTTGAAGCCGGCGAAGATGCCGAACGTGTGGATGCTCTCGCTCACACCGCCGCAGATCGCGAAATCGCACTCGCCGAGGCGCAGCATCTGCGTGGCGTGGATGAGGCCCAGGTTGCCGGCCGCGCAGGCGGCGCCGAGCGTGTAGGCGGGGCCGGTTACCCCGAGGTTGAGCGACGTTTCGCCCGCGGGGTTGTTCGCGACGGTGCGCGGGTTGTGGTAATGCGACCAGAACTTGGTGTCGTAGGCGAATTTCGAGATGTTATGGATCTCGTTCTCGGTCTCGACGTTCCCGTGCTCGGTGCAGCCGATGTAAATCCCGATACGGTCCTTCGGCAGGGCGTCGAACGCCACGCCGCTGTCTGCCAGCGCCTCCCGGGCGCAGTAGATGGAGATGCTGCCGGCGCGCGTGCCGACCCGGAGCTCCTTCCGCTTCTGGTACTTCAACGCGTCGTAGGTGCACACCCCGGCCAGCTGCTGCCCCATGTGGCGCACCTCGATGCGACTCACGCCGGAAACGCCGGTGAGCAGGCTGCGCCGGAAGTCCGCGAGCGTGTTGCCGTTGGGAGCGGTGAGACCGATCCCGGTGATGACGATGCGCGCGGGCTTCATTCGTTGGAAAAGGGAAAAACCGCTAGCCACGGGGTCGCGGAACGCAATACAAGCCTCCGCACATGAACGTCCTCGTCGTCGGCGGAGCGGGTTACATCGGCAGCCATTGCGTGCGGCAGCTCATCGCGGCCGGCCACCGGCCCGTGGTGCTCGACAACTTCATCTACGGCCATCGCGGCGCGTTGCCGGCGGGCGTTACGCTCCACGAGGGCAGCCTCGGCGACGAGGCGTTGGTCGGACGCGTGCTGCGAGCGGAGAAAATCGACGTGGTCATGCATTTCGCCGCGTTCTGCTACGTCGGCGAGTCGGTCACCGACCCGCTCAAGTACTATTTCAACAACGTCGTCGAGACGCTGCACCTGTTGCGCGCGATGGTCGCCGCCGGGGTGGACAAGTTCGTTTTCTCGTCGACCTGCGCGACGTTCGGCGTCCCCGCCTCGCTGCCGATCCATGAGAATCTCCCCCAGGCGCCGATCAATCCGTACGGGCAGAGCAAACTCGACATCGAGAACGCGCTGAAGGCGCTCGCGGTCGCGCATGGGCTGAACTTCGCGGTGTTCCGTTATTTCAACGCCGCCGGCGCGGCCGAGGACGGCTCGATCGGCGAGGACCACCATCCCGAGACGCATCTGATCCCGCTCGCCATCGACGTGGCGACGGGGCGCCGCCCGCACCTGCAGCTTTTCGGAACCGATTACCCGACGCCGGACGGCACGTGCCTTCGCGACTACGTGCACGTGGACGATCTGAGCCGCGCGCACATCGCGGTGTTCGAACGCCTTGGCGCGCGCGGCGCCCAACTCTTCTACAACCTCGGCACGGGCCGGCCGACGTCCAATCGCGAGGTGATCCGTGCGGTCGAGCGTGCCACCGGCCGCCCGATCAAGGTCGTGGAGAGCCCGCGCCGCGCCGGTGATCCGCCCGCGTTGTTCGCCGATTCCTCCAAGGCGATCCGCGAGCTCGGCTGGAAAGTCCGCTTCCCGGACATCGATTCGATCGTCTCCACCGCGTGGCGGTGGCACTCCAGCCATCCCGAGGGCTACGCGGAGCGTTAGTTTTGTAAGGGTTTCCTTGTCTTTGTGCCGTTGACCATCAGAAAGTTATGTAGCCGTTTGGAATAATTCTAATTATTTGTTGCGCTTTGGAACCATTCTAATTCCGTGCGCCGCTCGTTAACATGACCCCGGCTCAAACCCACGAATCACTCTCCCAGCGCCTAGCCGACAGCGGCATGCGCGCCACCCCGCAACGGGAAGTCGTTTACTCTGTCCTGCTGCATAAACGCGACCACCCCACGGCTGACGAAGTCTTCGCTCGCGTGAAGGGTGAGCTGCCCACCATCTCACTCGCCACGGTCTACAATTGCCTCGAGACGCTGGTCCAATGCGACCTGGTGCGCGCGGTGAACTTTGAACGCGGTCCCACGCGTTACTGCCCGAATCTGGCCCCGCACGCCCATTTCCACGACGTGCAGACCGGCCGCACGCACGATGTCGACCTGCCGGCGGGCCTGCTCGACCAGGTTAAATCCGTTCTCCCGGACGGCTTCGATGCCAACTCCGTGGAGATCATTTTCCGCGGCAAGGCAACCGCCCCGACCTCCTGAACCGTAGCTCATTAAACCGCAGCCTCACTTTTCTCCCGTCATGCCCTCACTCGTCATCAAGGACCTCCACGCCTCCATCGGCGACAAGCCCATCGTCAAGGGCCTGTCCCTCACGATCAACAGCGGCGAGGTGCACGCCATCATGGGGCCCAACGGCACCGGCAAGTCGACCCTCGCCAAGGTGATCGCCGGGCATCCCGACTACAACGTCACCGGCGGCGACGTGCTGCTCGACGGAAAGTCCGTCCTCGAGCAGGAGGCCGACGAGCGAGCGCGCGCCGGGCTGTTCCTCGCGTTCCAGTACCCGAGCGAGATCCCCGGCGTCTCGATCGCCAATTTCCTCCGCGCCGCCGGAGAAGCCCTCGTTGAC
>JBJTCH010000443.1:0-5291 GCA_046091745.1 Opitutaceae bacterium | reverse complement strand
GTTTTAACGCCCGCTCGAAAGAGCGGGCGTTTTTTTGGCCCTCGTGGGCAAGGCGGGTTGCCCGCCGGACCCCAGGTCTTCCTGTTCCCCGGCAAGGGGAGACCCAATTCTACTTCACCGCGGGAAATGGGCCTCCGCTTCGAGCCTCTGCCGGGGCGATCGAGTTTACGGCAGTTTCTTCAACTGGATGTCCTTGAACTGGACCGTCATCGGATCGCCTTTGTGCATCTGCAGGGCGATCACGCCCGATTTCGGAGCGACGGCGGGGTCGGCGTCGGTGACGTCGGCGGTGAGCACGCCGTTCACGAAGTGCTGGAGGTGATTTCCGTTGGCGACGATCCGGAGCTCGTTCCAGTCGCCCATCTTCAGGGCGGCATGGATCTGCTCCGAGGTGGTCGGGTTGCCGAGGACCTCGATCTTCGGCCGCGGTCCCGCCTTGCCTGTGCCCTTCTTGGCGTCGGCGGAGGGGGCGGCGGCGGCCTCGGCCGGACCCACGCGGATCTTCTGGCCGGGGTTCATGAGGATGCCGCGGCCGCGCTCCTCGTAGAGCATGCCGGTGTAGCGGAACGGGGAATCGATGTCGGCCTGGTAGCCCCCGACGACGAACTTCTCGGCGTCGAGCACGCGGCTGCGGTACTGCACACCCGAGTTGCCCCAGCCCTTGGCGTTCTGGGCGGTGAGGCGGAACTTCAGGCGCAGTTCGAAGTTGGCGGGCTCGCCACCCTGCCAGACGAGAAACGTGTTGGCGTCGACGACCTTGGTCGCGGAGCTCTGGCCGGTGATGGCGCCATCGCGCACGGACCAGAAGTCGGGGTTGCCCTTCCAGCCGGAAAGGTCCTTGCCGTTGAACAGGGACTGCGCGCCATCGGCGGCGAGGGCGAGGGTCGCCGAGGCGGCGACGCCGAGGATGAGGAGGGAGCGGATCATTTTCATGGGGATGAGAATCAGTGGTTGTGGCCGGCCGGCGCGGGGGCGGCGGCGGGTGTCGCGGGGTTGGCCTTGAGGTAGGCGTCGACGTCCTTCGTTACAATCAACTTCCCCCACATCATCATCCAGTGGCCGGGGAACGTGCAGACGTACTCGTGTTCTCCTTCGGTCCTGAGTTGGTTGGCGGGGATTTTGAGCGTCTCGCTCTGGCCGTTTTCCAGCATCTTGGTGGCGGCGATCACGCTGCCTAGGTCGGGCACGAAAGTGCGCCCCTTGGAATCCTTCGCTTCCGGCGTCATCGCGGCCGCGGCGGTTCCGACTTGCTCGCGGGTGCCGGGTTTAACGATGACAAGGTTGTGCGGCATCACGTCGGGATTGTCGAAGATGAGCTCAAACGCGCGGCCGGCCTGCACCACGATGCGCGGCGTATCGTAGCGCATCCCCTCCACGACGGAGCGCACGACGAACACGGCGACGCGCAGGCCCGAGAGGGTTTTGCGGAGTTCCTCGGATTCAGCGGCCGGCAGAATGCCCGCGAGATCTTCGGCGACCTGCACGCTTTCCACGTAGTCGCGGCCGGTGCGCTCGTTCTGGTGGGTCTTGCCAGCCCATGAGATGAGCGCGCGGGCGGCGCGGCCGGCGTCGGCAGGCTTCCAGCTTTCGCGGGGCAGGGTGCGGAGGCCTTGCGCGGCGACGGGCACTTGGTAGCCGCGCTCGATCATGGTCGCGAGGGCGGCGAACACCGCGGCCGGTTCGCGGCGGGTGGCGACGGCGGAGCGGATCGCGTCGCGCTGGATGGCGGCGACGATGTGATCGGGTCCCTGGATGTCGGTGATCGGCTGCGCGAGGATCGGCATCACCCGTTCAAACGCCTTGGCGCGGAGCTCTGCGTCGGGAATGAGCGGGATGCCGCCGAGCAGGCTGGCGTAGGACAACGGCGTCACGGCCGCTTCGCGCCACACGCGATCGAGCGACTTGTCGGCGAGCGCGAGGGCGGCCCAGGCATAGGTGCGGCCGTCGGCGGTCTCGGCGAGGGCCAGCGTCAAAAGCCCTTCCCTCTGGGCAAGCAGGGCGGCGGCCGGCTGGTTGACGAGCAATCGTCCGACGCCCTTGGCGTCGATCTCGCCCGGACTTTCCAGCACCTGCAGCAGGAGTGCGACCGGCGCGGCGCCGCGCGCCTTGGCGAGGGCGGCCAGCGCCTCGGTGCGCGCGGCCTCGTTCACGCCGGAGCGGCCAAGGAGATTTTCGGAAACCTCGGCGGTGCGGGGCATGGCTTGCACCTCGGCGACGGTCAGCGTGCGCAACAGGTAGCGCGTCGCTGACGCGTCCCCGCCGGCAAATTTGCCGCCTTCACCTATGCGCTGGCGCCACTGGGGACGGAGCTGGCGGAGCGTCTCGCCGATAACGTAGTCGAGGTAGTAATCGACGGGCTTCTTCAGTGCCGCGAGGGCGACCTCGGTCGCTTCGACCGAGCTGAAGAAACTTGCCGCACGCACGGCCTGCAGGCGCACGCGCGGATTATCGTCGCCGGCCAGCCGGCGCAGCTCGGCGAGGGCGTTCGGCACGCGATCGCGCCAGTAGCTCAGCACGCGCACGGCGGCGGCGCGGGCGTCGGCGTTGGTCGAATTGAGCTGGCGCGCGAGCAGGTCGAGATCGACGCGGTTGTGCCATTGGTGGACCCAGAGGGCCTCGGCGAGATGGTGGGCGTGGTCGGGCGAGGCCGGGTCCAGCTTCGCGGCCCAGGCCTTGGTCGCGGCGACGACCTTTTCGGAGTCGTGCTTGCCGAGCTCGATCTTCGCGAGATTGCGGAGGTGGTTCTCGCCGCGCTTGAGCAACTCCAGCAAGGCCGGGATCGGCTCGCCGTCGATCCTCGGCTGCCAGGCGAGCGGGCGTTCCTTCGCGGTGACGCGGTAGATGCGCCCGTGCACGTGGTCGCGGTTGGCGTCGCGAAGGTGGCTCTGGAGGTGGCCGATGAGCGGGTTGTGCCAATCGCAGATGTAGAGCGCCCCGTCGGGGCCCGTCGCCGTGTCGATCGGTCGGAAGTTGCGGTCGGTGGAGGAGATGACGTCGGGCTGGCGCTCGCCCTTCAGGCCGGAGCCGTCGTCGACCATCTTCACCCGGTAGATGCCCTGAAAGCTGATGACGTTTGGGTTGAGGAAGCTGCCCCAGTACTCCTCCGGGAAGTGCCGGCTGGTGAGAAACGTGCTGCCGGCGGAGGGACGCGCGGGGCGGTCCCAAACGGTCTTCATGCGCGGGTGCTTGCCCGGATGATCGATGCGTCCGCTGAAGGCGGGGCCGAAGTAGGTGTTGTTGCCGGTGGCGTCGACGATCAGATCGTTGCCCCAGCGGTCGAAGGCGCGGCCGTGCGGGTTGGCGAACCCGTAGGCGACGTAGCGCTCGAATTTTCCGGTGAGCGGCTCGTAGCGGAAGATCGCGCCGTCGATGTTGCGCACCGCGCCGTCGACGCCCTCGACCTGCGTGCGGTGGAACACGCCGTCGCTGAGCAGCAGCGCGCCGCCCGGCTCGTAGATCATCGAGTTCGTCTGGTGATGCGAGTCGGCCGAATCGAGGCCCATGAGCACGCGCTCCTTCCAGTCGGCGCGGCCGTCACCGTCGGTGTCGCGCACGAACCACAGGTCGGGCGCCTGCATGACGAGCAGGCCGTCCTTGAAGAAGTTGAAGCCCGTCGGGCAGTTCAGGCCGTCAAGGAACACGGTGCACTTGTCGGCGCGGCCGTCGCGGTCGGTGTCCTCGAGGATGATGATCTTGTCGGCGATCTTCGACGTCGGGGTGCGCTCGGGGTAGTTGGGCCAAACGGCAACCCAGAGGCGTCCCTTCGCGTCCCAGGCCATTTGCACGGGTTTCGACAGCTCGGGGAACTGCTTCTCGCTGGCGAAGAGGTTCACCTGCAGGCCGGGCGCGAGGGTCATGAGTTTCACCGCCTCGTCGCCGTCGACGAACGGGTAGGTGCCGTCGAGGTTGGGGCCGGGTTTGTTGGTACCGAAGGCGGTGACGACGGGCAGCGGCAGCATCTCGACGGGGCCGGTTTTTCCGGCGGCGGCGGCCCAGACGCGCCGCTCGAGGTTGGCGGTCATCGTGTCGCGCTGCGCCATCTCTTCCATCATGACCTGGGTGTTGGTGATCTTCGGCGCGTCGGGGTGGGAGACGTAGGCGATCTTCGAGCGGTCGCCGTAGATGTTGTAGCCGTCGACGGAGCGGTAGCGGGAGTGCCACATCGCGCTCTTCTCGTTCACGAGGGCGCGCACCTTGGTGGCCGCGGGTGTCTCCGCGGCGGGCGGGGTCTCGCCGAAGAGCGACGGGTAGATCTCCTTGGCCAAACGGGCCTCGCCGGCCTCGTGGAAATGCACGCCGTTGATCGTGAGCGGTCCATCGCCGCGGCGCGCGGCTTCCTCGAACAGCCGTTTCGACGGATTGAAGAGATCGACGAACGTCACGCCGGCGATGTCGCGCGCGGCCTCGGCCATCGCGCGGGTGTAGGCGGCGAGATTCTCGTTCACCTGGGGCTTATGCTCGAAATTCGGGTCGGGGAGTTTTTCCACCGCGGTGGGCGAGAACAGCACGATGCGCGGCGGCGCGAGGCCGTTGTAGCTCCGCGCGCGGGTTTCGCGGAGGAACGTGGAAAGCTCCTCGCGGAACTTCGGGAGGCCGTCGGGTCCGGCGAAGGATTCGTTGTAGCCGAAGAACGCGAACACGACGCCCGCCTGCACCTTGCCCAACCATTCATCGGGAGTGCCGAAATCCTTCGAGCGCGCACGGTTCGAGACCTCATCGCCGGCGAAAGCGAGGTTGCGCACGGTCACGTTGTGCTCGGGGTGCTTCAGGTGGATCATCGTCTCCAGCCAGCCGTGGTGCTGCATGCGGTCGGCGAGCGCGTTGCCCACGATTGCGACGCGGTCGCCGGCGCTGAGCTGGAAGGCCGGTTTGGCCGCCGGTGCCGGCGCGGCGGTTGCAACCTTGGCGGTGCCGGCCGCCTCGCCGGAGGCGTCCTGTTTGGCGGACTTCTTCGCGGGAGCGTTTTTCGGCGGCGCGGGGGGCGGTGTCGCTCCCGCGGGAGTCTCCTTACCCAGCGCGTAGTCGTCCGGCGTCAGGCGATAGCGGTAGCCTTTGAAGCCGTAGGGTTTCGGGGTGAACGGATCGACGAAGCGAACGTCGGCGGTGGCCGGGATCTCGAGACCGAGGCCCCAAAACACGGCGTTCACGACGAGCCGGCGCGAGCCCTCATTGAGGAGGTCGGTCGCGGCGCCGAGGGTGGTCGTGAAGATGCGGTTCTCCTTGCCGGCCTCGTTCCGGAACAGGCGGGTCCACGCGATCGGCATGGCGGGCGAGTTGACGCCCTGCGGCTG
>JBJTCH010000442.1:0-9151 GCA_046091745.1 Opitutaceae bacterium | reverse complement strand
AAAAACTGGGTCTCAAGGGTGGAAGTTTCGCCGCCCGGGCGGACGACAACGGCGTCGGCCTGCACCTCGTACTGGTAGCCGATGCCCTCGGTCACGAAATCGAGCACGCGCTTCAGGGTGGTGTTGCGGAGCGTGAGGCTGACCTGCGGGGTCTTTCCGCTCGGGTCGATGAGAACGATGTTGACGCCCTTGTTCCCCTCGCCCGTCCGGTCGTATTCCTCGGAGATGGCGCTCAAGGCGGCGACGACGTCGCCGATCGGGGCGCGGGTCCAGCTGACGGCGGGCAGAACGATCTCGCCGAGCTTGCGGGCGAGCGGGGCCACCGTGGCGGCGGGATCGGCCTCGCGGGCGCGCTCCTGATAAATACCGGGGCGCTGCCAGCTCTTGGCGACCTCCTCGAGCATCTGCGCGCGGGTCTTCTGGCGGTTGAGGGCGCCGGTCTCGGTCTTCTCCTCGGCGATGCGGAGAAGGAAGCCCTTCGCGACGGTGTTATCGGGCTCCTGCGCCTCGATGGAACGGAAAGTCTCCTGTGCGCCGTCGACGTCGCCGGCCACGTATTGGGCGCGGCCCTTGGCGATGAGCTGGGCGGTGGCGGCGCGATCGGCGGCGAACGTCACATCGGAGCCGGCACGGGCAATCTGGCGTTCGAGCGAGCTGGAGCGGGAGCTGGCCGGGGCGATTTGGTCGTGGGCGGTGAGCGCGGCGCGGGCACCCGCGAGGTCGTTGGCCTTGAAAGCGGCCAGCGCGCGGTCGAGCAGGGCGGCGGCTTTCTCCTTCTTGAGATCGGCGATGAGGACCTGCGTCGCGCCGTTCACCGGCAGGCCGGCAACGGCGGCGTCGATCGTGACGATGGCGTCATCGTAACGCCCGCCGCGGAGCTGATCGCGCGCGGCGGCGAGTTGCTGGCGGCCGGCGGCGATGACCTCGGTCTGGCGGGCGGCCTCGGCACGGGCGATCGCCTCGGCTTCCTGCTCGGGGGCGGGACCGGAAGGGGCGGGAGTGGCGGCGGCGGGAGCGGTCTCAGGAATCCGAACATCCACCATCGGCTGCGCACCTTTGGCCGCGACGGCCTTCTCGGCGGCGGCTTGGCGGGCGTTGGCGGCCTGTTGAGCGACCGCCTGGGTCTCGATCTCGGCGCGAAGACGCTGGACCGCCTTGTCCTCCGGGGCCACGGAGGACAGCTGGGCGAGCGCGCGCTGGGCGCCGGCCAGATCGCCCGCGTCACGGGCACGGAGCGCCTCCGCCATCAGGCGGATCTTGGCATCCGTCGCATTCTGCGCCCGGGCGTCGCGCAGGGGCAGGGCCGCCAGTATAAGGGCGGCCGCAAGCGCGGCGGTGAAGGTGGCGGTGAGGGAGCGAGTTTTCATTGCGGAAAGTCGGGGGAAATGAGCGGAAGGGGATTCGGGAAAGGGAAACTCAGGGGGCGGTACCAGGCGGCGTGGTCTCATCGGCCGGCTCGGTCTCGCGGGGCGTGAGCACGCGACGGTCGGGTTGAGTGAGATTGGGAGATTCCTTGATCAACTCGACGCTGGCCGGCGTGGTCTCAATGCGCCCGACGCGATAGGTGGCCTCACCGATCTGGAAGGTGTCACCCGAGCGCACCTCGCGCGCGGCGCTCTGGCCGGGTTGCGCGACAAAGGCGAAGACCGTCCCGGTGAAAACGCGCTCGCGGTGGGTGAGCGTAACGTCGCGGCCCGACTTCTCGTCCCGCACCACGGCCGAGGCGACCCGCTGGCGCGTGGTCATGCTTTCCGCGAGGGCGACGGGCTGGAGACGGACATCGAGACTGCGCACGGAGAGCGCGAGGTTCGGCACGCGACGACCCGCGCCCGCCAGGAAAACCTCCCCCGTGAGCACGTTCTGGAAGACACCCCGCCACTCCCCTTCCCCTCCGACGTAACCGGTCAATTGCAGGCGAAAAGGCTCGGGCCGCACCGCGACCAACTCGACACCGAAAGCCTCGGCCGCGTCCTCGTCGACCAGACTGGCAGGCGGCCGCACCGTGAACTGGCGCGTGCGAGCGCTGTAGAAAATCTCGGGCGGCGTGAACGTGTCGTAGACCCACTCGCGGCCGCGCGATTGCTGGGCGGGAGCGGACCAAGCCTCGGTCTTCACCCGCGGCGCCTCGGTCGACAGAGCCTGATGGGCCGCGTCGGAAAGCCGCGCCTGCCGCATCTCCTCGCGCGGATCGGACCGATGACGGAAGGCGAGGTAGCCGAAGCCGCCGGTCGAGACGAGCAGCAGGCCAAGGGCGGCCCCGAGTTGGAGTTTCTCGCGCGGGATGGCGGCCATGATCAGTTGCAGCGCGCTAAGGCGCGGTGGGTTGCGCTCCGGGGGATCATGACGAAGGGGTCGCCGCGGGAGCATCGCCGGCGGCGGCGGGCGGAGGAACCAGCTCGACCAACTCCACCGTCACGGTGAAGCGCGAGAGGGACTTGGCCACGATCGGAGCCGCGGCGGCCTGGCGGGGTGCTGCCGCCTTGGGCGCGACCTTGGCCGCGACAGTCTGGGATCCAGCCTGCACCTCGGAAGCGGCAGGTTTGGCGGACTCGGCCAGGAAAGCGGCAGCCTCCTCACCGCTCACCGACTCAACCTCGACCTCGCGCACCAGCACCGGCAGGTCGAACTCCGCGAGCCGCGTGATGAAGTTCCTAAGGGCGGCGGTCTGGCCGGTGAAAACGAGACGGAACGGGGCGGTGTCGATGTGACCCTTCACCCGGGCGGTGACGCGTGGATCGACCACGAAGAAATCGGGTGAGTCACCGGAACCGGCGGGCGCCTCGGCCGGCGGGGTGCCGGCGGCCTCGGCGGCGGCCCGCGCCTCCAACTCAGCCTTCGTCAGCGGACGCTCGCGTTTCACCGACACCAACGTGCGGGGCTTGGCGGTGAGCAACGCCTCGAGCAAGTGCTCGGCGATCTGCCGCTGGCGGAAGACGGGCTCGATTCGGTCGGTCTCCGGACCCTCGTTGGCGTACTGGGCGAAACCAAATTTCGCGGACTCGGGGCGCACCTCCACGCCGTTTTTCTCGGCGAGCTCGCGCATGCGCTCCATGTAGGTCGCGAGATCGAAAAAGGAGTCAGTGCGTGCCGCCGGCACCTTGGCCGCGCGGATTTTTTCCCCGGCGGGCCCCTTGCCCTTGAGCTCGGCCTGCATGGCGGCGAGGGCCGCGCGGGCCTTCGCGAGATCGCCCTCGATCGCGGTGGCCACCGCGCGCGTCGGCGGCGGGGCGAGCTGTTCGGTCGCGGAAAGCTCGTCGCGCCGCTGGCGCAGGCGGACCTCGGCCTGCCGCGAGGCGGCATAACGCTCGTAGAGGAACGCCAGTTCGCCCAGCGCCACGAGCGCGCAAACCACGAGCCCGATGGCGAAAAGCGGATATTTGCGGAACCAAGTCATGGGGGCGGGCGGCGGCTCAGAGCGTCTGGTCCGGGTTGATCACGAGCGTGAAATCAAAGTACAGCAGCCCGTTCTGGTTGGTGTCGAAACGCTCGTTCTCGACCGCCTTGATGAACCGGGATCCCGCGAAACCCGCCAGCAGTTCCTTGACGCGCTGGAGCGACTCGGGGCTGACCTTCGACTGGGGATTGCGCACGTCGAGGAGCCGTCCGCTGAGGGTGAGGCGAACCGGAGGACCCTTCGGAACCGGCGCCGCCGCGACATTGCCGGCGGCCTGGGGGTCGCCCGGCGGCGGTTCCGGCGGAGGGGCGTCCGGACTGCCCGGCTCGGGCAGCGGCGGCCGGGTGACTTGGAGGCGGTCGAGCCAGACGTCCTCGATTTTGGCGAGACGCGCCTGGAGATCCGTGAAGAAGTTGACCCAGTTGGACTTGGTTTCGACGGCGCCGCGCAGCGCCGCGACCTGCCGCGTGACGTCGGCGATCTGCTGCATGTTCTGCGCGTTGCGATTCTGGATCGAGCGCAACGGCATGAGCTGGTCCTCGTAACGGGAGACCATCTCCTGCCGCGAGGCCGCGATCGTGTGTACGAAGTAAACCGGTGGCGCGAGGGAGAGCACCGCGATCGCCGCGGCCGCGAGGAGCACGGGCTGGCGTTTGCGGAAGGCGATCGCCTCGGTGAGCACGGGGGGCAGCAGGCTGGCCTCGCCCTCCTCGGGCACCACCAGCCGCGTCGCCATGCCGACCAGGTCGGCGAGCACGTGCGCCGAGGACTCGGCGCCGGCGGCGCGGGCGTCGGCCGCGACGTCGACGGCCTTGAAAGTCTCATACCGCTCGACCGGCAGCCGGAGTTTTTCCGACAAGACCCCCGGCAGCTCCTCGATGAGGGAACCACCGCCGGTGAGGTACAGCGTGACCGCCGCGGCGCCGCCCGTGTGTCGCCGGTGGTTCACGGCGGAGCGGGTGATCTCGACCTGAAGGCGCGTGCAGAATGACGCCGCGGCCTTCTGCACCGCGGCGCGCGAGGGCGAACCCGCGGGCAGGTCGCTCTGGCCGGAGAGCACCTGGATCTTGAGCGTTTCCGCCGAGGCGAAGTCGATCCGGAGTTCCTCGGCGATCGATTGCGTGACCGCGTTGCCGGCGAGCGCGAGCGTGCGGATGTAAAAACGATCACCCTCGATGAAAAGCAGGTTCGTGGAACGTGCGCCGACGTTGGCGACGATGACCGGCTCGACGACCTTCGGGTAATTGTAGCGGAACGCGTGCAGCAGCGCGAGGCCCGAGGGTGTGGCGCGCTCGGGCGGGAAGCCCGCCGCATCCGCCGCCGTGCAGAGCGCCTGCATCGTGTCGAACTTCACCGCCGTGAGCATCACCTCGAGGTCGAAGCCGTCGTCGGCGACCACGTGATGATCCCACACCACCTCCTCGAGCGGGTACGGGATGTTCTCCGTCGCCTCGAAGGAGATGATCTTCATCCGCTTCTCCTTCGCGAGCGAGGGCGCCTTGATGAACTTAGTCAGCGCGAGGTGGCCGGGCACCGTGATCGCGGCGCGGCCGGAGAGACGCCGCCGGGCGACGATCGCACCCAACGACTGGGCGATCTCCGTCGACCACCGGGCCTCGTGCGCGGGGTCGGAGGAGTGCGGCTCGAGGGCGAATTGCTGCAGGACGAGCCGGCCGGAGGCCCCCACACCGAAGACACCGCAGGCCACGTGGCCGGCACCGATGTCGACTGCTAGAACGCGGGGGGCTCGCATGGGTGGGTAAAGGGGAAAGGCGACTGCGAAAGGGCGAGACGCGGCAAGTGTATTCTGGTTACGCGGAAGCGATTACGCGGGGCGGGAGTGCGTCGACGATCGCGGGCCGGAGGCCACCGCTCATCGCGTCTCCCTTCGCACGAATGAAGGCGTGGCGCGGGGATAATCGGCGGCGAAAGGGGAATTGTCCTGCGGCACCAGCACGCCGTCGTTGGCGGCGGCGGCGGTCGCGACCCGCGTTTGGAATGCCTTGCGGGCGTCCACGGTGGCGAGGTTCCCCGAATAAGCGGCGCGCGCCGCAGGCAAAGGCCGGCCGTCGACGATGATCTCCACGCCCCAGTTCCGTGGATCGCCATGGATTTGGTCGCGCTTCACGATCTCCGCCGGCAGATAGAAACGGACATCCGCCCTCCCCGGCTCCAGAGCAACGCATTCCGCCTCGGCCCGGTAATGCTCGATCCGCCGTTCCCGCCAAGCGTTCCGGGAAGATCGAAGGCGAGAAGCAGGATAATCTTCACCCGCGACACCATCTGGGCGGGAGCCCCATGCGCGGGCCGCACGTTGAGCGCGACATCCGCCTCGTACCAATTGCCGGGCGATCCGCTCGGAGCGCGCAGGTTGGAAAACTTAACCGCGGAAACTTCGACCGGGACAGCCGGGGCGGCCGGCGCGGGCAGTCCCCGCGAGGCCAGCACGCCACCCGCAAGCGCGGCCAGTGCGACGAGTCGAGGAACGGGGGAACTCATGGAGGCTAACGGGAAGGACACACCGGAGCGGGCGAAGTCAAACGCGCGGCAAGCAAACGCGGACTTGCCGTGCGCGCGGGGGCGCGTCGGTCTGGTCCGCGACCGATGGAAAAAATTCCGTACAAGCTCGCCGTGCTCGTGTTTCTAGAGAACCCGGCCGGCGAACATCTCCTGCTCTTGCGCGCCAAGCCACCCAACCTCGGCATCTGGAGCCCGATCGGCGGCAAGTTGGAGACGGCGACGGGCGAGTCGCCCTTCGAGTGCGCCGCGCGCGAAACCTTTGAGGAGACGGGACTGCGCATCGGCGCGCCCGACCTGCACCTGTTCGCGATGATCGCGGAGAAGGCCTACGAAGGTCAGGCCCATTGGCTGATGTTTCTTTTCCGCTGCAAGGTCCCGCTCCACGAGCTCCCGCCTGCGATCAGCGAGGGGGAATTCGCGTTTTTCTCCCGCACCGCGATCGACTCGCTGCCGATCCCCGAGACGGACCGCAACGCGCTTTGGCCGATCTACGACCGCTACCGCGACGGGTTCGTCGCGTTGAAGGCCGACTGCGCGCCCGGGAAACCGATCGTCGTGGAAATTGAGCAGGCCTTGGCCGGAGCCCGCCCCTGAATCCGCGCCGCCTCGCGGGCGAACGGACGCTCCGCGCGCGGACGGCGTCCAACTTCCGATGCCGTTCGCTGCCGTAAGTGGCGACCGCAGAGGAATCCACGCTTGATTTCCCCTCGCACGGAAGAAATCTCGCTCCCTTAAGACTCCTCCCGACTCTCCGTGACCAAGAAATCGACCACTCAGGAACCCGCCCGCGCCTCCAACCGCGAGTGCCCTCCGGACCACGCCAAGGCGCCCGTCAACGCGCGTCTCACGAAGGACGATAAGATCGAGCTGCTGCGCAAGATGGTGCGCATCCGTCGCTTAGAGGAGCGGAGCCTCCGGGCCTACCAGGCCAAGAAGATCGGCGGCTTCCTTCACCTGTACATCGGCCAGGAGGCCGTCGCCGTCGGCTGCTGCTCGCTGATGGGCAAGGATGACCACGTGATCACGGCCTACCGCGACCACGGTCACGCCATCGCCGTGGGCATGGACACCAAGCCCCTCATGGCCGAGCTCTACGGCAAGGCCACCGGCTGCTCCAAGGGCAAGGGCGGTTCGATGCACTACTTCGACCCTTCGCGGAACTTCTGGGGCGGCCACGGCATTGTCGGCGGCCAGATCCCGCTGGGCGTCGGTCTCGCCTACGCGCTCAAGTTCAAGGGCGTCAAAGGCGCGGCGATGGCGTTCATGGGTGACGGCGCCGTCAACCAGGGCGCCGTGCACGAGGCCTACAATCTCGCCTCCCTCTGGAACCTGCCGGTCGTGTTCGTGATCGAGAATAACGGCTACTCGATGGGCACCAGCCAGGCGCGTTCCTCCGCCGGGGAACTCGCCCAGCGCGCCGCGGGTTACGACATGCAATGGGGCCAGTGCGGCGGCCACGACGTCTACGAGGTGCGCGCGATGATGGACAAGTTCCTCACCCTCGCCCGCGACACCCACCGCCCGAGCACCGTGGAAATCGACACGTACCGCTACCGCGGGCACTCGGTCGCCGATCCCGACAACACCTACCGCAGCAAGACCGAGATCGAGGAGTACCGCCGCACCAAGGACCCGATCCATTTGTTCCAGGACCGCCTCGTCGCCGAGAAGGTGATCGATCAGGCGGGTATCGACAAAATGGATGCCGAGGCCCGCGCCGAGGCCGATCTCGCCGCGGACTTCTCCGAGGCCAGCCCCTTCCCCACCCCGGACGACATCCAGAAGGATGTGTACTGGGAGTCAGACCATCCCTCCGAACGCGCCTCGCGCGGACGGCTCTTCTTCGACTGAGCCGGAACCCACCTTCAACTTCGCCGCTCCCGGATCCCGCCACATGCCCGTCATCACTTACCGCGAAGCCGTCCGCCACGCCCTCGCCGAGGAACTCGCCCGCGACCCGAACGTCGTCGTCATGGGCGAGGAAGTCGGCCAGTTCAACGGCGCCTACAAGGTCACCGAGGGTCTCCTCGCCAAATCCGGTCCGGAACGGATCGTCGACACCCCGATCAGCGAGGCCGGCTTCATCGGCATGGGCATCGGCGCCTCGATGCTCGGCGTGCGCCCCGTCATGGAGCTGATGTTCTGGTCGTTCTACTCCGTCGCGTTCGACCAGATCCTCAACAACGCCGCCAACGTCCGCTACATGAGCGGGGGCCAGATCAATTGCCCGATCGTCATCCGCGGCCCCGCCAACGGCGGCACCAACGTCGGCGCCACCCACTCGCACACGCCGGAAAACGTCCTCGCCAACCACCCGGGCGTGAAAGTCGTCGTGCCGTCCACGCCGCACGACGCCAAGGGGCTGCTCAAGTCCTCGATCCGCGACAACGACCCGGTGTTCTTCCTCGAGAACACCATGCTCTACGGCGAGAAGGGCGAGGTCCCGGAGGGCGAACTGCTCATCCCGCTCGGCTCCGCCGACATCAAGCGCGCCGGCCAGGACCTCACGATCGTCACCTACGGCCGCAGCGTGCTGCACTCGCTTGCCGCCGCCGAACGTCTCCAGCAGGAGCACCACCTCTCGGCCGAGATCGTCGATCTGCGCACGATCCGCCCGCTCGACATCGACACCGTGCTCGCGTCCGTCGCGCGCACCCACCGCGTTCTCATCGTCGAGGAGCAGAAGCCGTTTGCTTCGGTCGGCTCCCAACTCGCCTACATGATCCAGCGCGAGGCCTTCGACGAGCTCGATGGTCCCATCCACCGCGTCACCACCGTCGACGCGCCCGCCATCTACAGCCCGCCGGTCGAGGTCGAGCAGCTCCCGAATCCCGGCCGTATCTTCAAGGCCGCGCTCGCCGCCCTCGCCTGATCCCCGCGCCGCCGCCAACCTTCATCCTTTCCCGACCATGGCCAACATCATCGACATGCCGAAACTCAGCGACACCATGACGGTGGGCACGCTGGCGAAGTGGCTCAAGAAGGAGGGCGACGTCGTGAAGTCGGGTGACATGCTCGCCGAGGTCGAGACCGACAAGGCCACGATGGAGCTCGAGTGCTTCTTCGATGGCACGCTGCTGAAGATCTTCGCGCCCGGCGGTTCCAAGGTCGCGATCGGCGCCCCGCTTTGCGCGATCGGCAAGCCCGGCGAAACCGTTGTCGCCCCGGAGACCAAACCCGCTCCTGCCGCCGCCCCGGCCAAGGTTTCCACGCCGGCTCCAGCCCCCGCCCCGGCTC
>JBJTCH010000441.1:0-2569 GCA_046091745.1 Opitutaceae bacterium | reverse complement strand
GCCGCGACTCCCGCCGGCTTCGGCCTTGTTGGCCGCGCTCCGGACGTGTTACGCCGTGCGACGATGAAAACCACCCCGTTGTCACGTGCCTTGCTTTTTTCCATCCTCGCCGGCCTCGCCGCGCCGGTACTCCACGGTGAGCCGTGGCACGTGTTCTTCGGCACGGGCGGCCCCGGGGCGAAGGGGATTTACCGCGCGTCCTTCGACACCGCGACGGGCAAGCTGGGCGCGTCCGAACTCGCCGCCGAGGTGGGCTCGCCCGGTTTCCTCGCGGTTCACCCCGACGGAGATAAACTCTACGCCACCGCCAACTCGGCCGGCACGCAGGGCGCCGCGGCATACCGCATCGGCAAGGGCGGGGCACTCACGCTCGTCAACGCGTCCGCGACCGGCGACGGCGGCGCGGCCCACATCGCCGTGCACCCCTCGAAAAAGTTCGCCGTCACGGCGCAATACGGCGGCGGTTCCGTGGCCGTTTTCCCGCTGGTGGCCGACGGCTCCCTCGGCGCGGCGAAACTCATCCGGCACCAGGGCGGCTCCAAGGTGGTCGACAAGCGGCAGGACTCGCCGCACCCGCATTACACCGGTTGGTCGCCCGACGGCCGCTTCGCGCTGGTGCCCGATCTCGGGCTCGACGGGATTGTGATCTACCGCGTGAACGCCGAGGCCGCCTCGCTGGAGCGCCACGGCTTCGCGGCATCGGTGCCCGGTGGCGGACCGCGCCACCTCAAGTTCTCACCCGACGGCAAGTTCATCTACCTGCTGAACGAGCTTTCGGTGTCGCTCTCCACCTTCGCGTGGGACGCCGCCGCCGGCACGGCGAAGCTGCTCGGCACGGTGCCCTCGATCAGCGAGGCCGCGAAGGCGCGCGAGACCCACAACTCGGGCGCCGAGGTGCTGATGCACCCGTCGGGCCGGTTCGTGTATTTTTCCAACCGGGGGCACGACACCGTGACGGTGTTCCGCGTCGATCCCGCGACGGGTGCCGCCGAGGTCGCCCAGGTGCAACCGGTGCGCGGGGCGTTCCCGCGCAACATCAACCTCGCGCCCGGCGCGGGCTGGCTGCTCGCGGCCGGGGCCGACTCCAACACTGTCTCCGTGCACAAGGTCGACGCGGCCGCGGGCCTGCTCACCTACCAGACCAAGGGCGTGATCAACGTGCCCGCGCCGATCTGCATCGTGTTCGTCCGGCCCTGAGGCCGCCGAACCGAACTCGGTTCCCGTTTGGATTCCGTCCGCGGGTTCAGTTCGTCGCGCCGGCCAGGCCGCGGCGTTCTAGGAGGTATTTGACCTCGGGGTCGCCGCCGCGGAAGCCGCGGTAGAGCTCCATGGCGTCGGTGCTGCCGCCGCGGGAGAGCAGCATCCGCCGGAAGCGGTCGCCGTTCTCGCGGGTGAGGCCGCCGTTGCGGCGGAACCACTCGACGGTGTCGGCGTCGAGCACCTCGCTCCAGAGGTAGGAGTAGTAGCCCGCGGAGTAGCCGCCGGTGAAGACGTGCGAGAAGTACGTGCTGCGGTAGCGCGGTGGCACGGGGGCGAAGTCGACGCCCGCGCGGCGCAGTGCGGCGGACTCGAAGGCCAGCGCGCCTTCGGCGGTGGGGACCTGCTTGGCGTCGAGCTGGTGCCAGGCCTGGTCGAGGAGAGAGGCGGCGAGGTACTCGGTGGTGGCGAAACCTTGGTTGAACTTCCGCGCCGCGAGCACCTTGTCCACGAGTTCCTTTGGCATCGATTCGCCGGTGCGGTGGTGGCGCGCGTAATTCCGCAGCACCTCGGGCCAGGTGATCCACATCTCGTTCACCTGCGACGGGAACTCGACGAAGTCGCGCGGCACGCGGGTGCCGGCGAAGCGAGGATAGCGCACCGCCGAGAACATCCCGTGCAGCGCGTGGCCGAATTCGTGGAAGAGCGTGTTGACCTCGTCGAAGGTGAGCAGCGTGGGCTCGCCGTCGGGCGGCCGCGGGATGTTCATGTGGTTGGCGACGACGGGGCGCGTGCCGAGCAGGCCGGATTGGTCGACGTAGGCGTTCATCCACGCGCCGCCGCGTTTGGAGGGGCGGGCGTAGAGGTCGGCGAGGAAGATCGCCAGCGGCGTGCCGTCGGCCTCGAAGACATCGAACACGCGCACGGTCGGCTCGTACACCGGGAGATCTCGGCGCTCGCGGAACGTGATACCGAAGAGGCGGGTCGCGGCGAAGAACACGCCGTCCTTCAGCACGCGGTCCATCTCCAGGTAGGGTTTCAGCTGCGTCTCGTCGAACGCGTAGCGCTCGCGCCGCACCTTTTCGGCGTAGAAATCCCAGTCCCACGAGGCGAGGGTGGCGCCCGGCGACTCGCGTTCCAGCAGGCGCTGGATGTCCGCCGCCTCGCGGCGGGCGTTGGCGACGGCGGCGGGGGCGAGGTCGGAGAGCAGCTTGTTCACCGCGCCGACATTGGCCGCGGTCTGCTCCTCAAGCTGGTAGGCGGCGTGGTTCGGGTAGCCGAGAAGGGCGGCGCGCTCCGCGCGGAGGCGGGCGAGCCGGGTGATCAGCGCGCGGTTGTCGAGGTCGCCGCCGCGGCTGCCGCGGGCGAGCGA
>JBJTCH010000440.1:0-5121 GCA_046091745.1 Opitutaceae bacterium | reverse complement strand
GGCGAGGGCGGCGCCGGTGGCGGCGGCGGTGAGGAAGCGGCGGCGGGGGAGCGGGGGCGTGCTCATGGACGAAAACGTGCGCGGGCGACGGAGGCCGGCGAGCGCAATTGCGGCGGCCCGCGCCGCGGACCGGGACGCGTCGCCGATCAGATCAACACGAGATCGTTGCGGTGCACGACCTCGAGCCGACGGCGGCCGGGATGCAGCGCGGCGAGTTCGTCGCTCTGGCGGCCGGCGAGGGCGGGAATCTCCTCGCTGGAAAAGGTGGCCTTGCCGCGGGCCACGACCGTGCCGTCGGGACCGGCGATGTTGACGATGTCACCCGCGGCGAAGGCGCCGCTGGCGCCCGTCACACCCACGGCGAGCAGGCTGCGCCCCTGTTCGCGGAGCGCAGGCACGGCGCGGGCGTTGACGCGGATTGTGCCGGCCGGGCGTTGGAAGTAGGCGAGCCAGCGTTTGCGCGCCTCGAGCGGCAGGCCGCTCGGAACGAAGAACGTGCCCGGGCCCTCGCCCGACAGGAGCCGTCCGATGATGCGCGGCTCGGCACCGCTGGCGATGAAGACGCCGCAGCCGGACTTGGTGGCGAGGCGCGCGGCGGAGATTTTCGAGACCATGCCGCCCACGGCGGTCTCGCTGGTGGTGCCGCCGGCCATGGCCTCGATCTCCGGCGTGATGCGCTCGACCACCGGCACGATGAGGCCGGTGCCCTTCATATCGATCAGCCCCGGCGCGGTGGAAAGGATGATGAGGTGGTCAGCCTGCGTAAGGCTGGCGACGAGCGCGGAGAGCGTGTCGTTGTCGCCGAATTTGATCTCGGCGGCGCTGACCGTGTCGTTCTCGTTGATGATGGGAATGGCGCCGTAGGCGGTGATCTGGCGCAGCGTCTCGCGCACTCCCAGAAACCGGCCGCGCGCGCGGAGATCCTCGTGGGTGAGGAGCACCTGGGCGACGGTGATGCGGTGGGGGGCGAACGCCTCGCGCCACGTTTCCATCAGGCGCGATTGCCCGATCGCGGCGCAGGCCTGTTTGCGCGAAAGCTCGCGCGGACGTCGCTCGAGGCCGAGCGCGCCCATGCCGAGGCCGACGGCGCCGGAAGAGACGACAATGACCTCGGTGCCGCGCGCGCGGAGGGCGGCGATCTCCGCGGCGACTCCGGCGATGCGCGCGGAATCGAGCCGGCCGACGCCCGAGGTGAGCACGCCGGTGCCGAGCTTCACCACGACGCGGCGGGGCGGCGTGGCACCCGCGGCAGGTGAGGCGGCGGAAGGCATGCGGGGCGGGTCCGGGGCCGGAGCCTCAGACCGTGAGCAATTCCTTCTCCTTGGCGGCGAGGTGCGTGTTGATGTCGGCGATCGCCGTGTCGGTGGCCGCCTGCACGTCCTTCTCCAGGCGCTTCTCTTCGTCCTCGGCCAGCTTGCCGTCCTTTTTGAGCTTCTTCGCGGACTCCATCGCGTCGCGACGGACGTTGCGCACATGGACGCGGCCCTCCTCGGCGAGGCGGTTGGCGTTCTTCACGAATTCCTGCCGGCGATCGCGGCTCATCTCCGGCAGCGGCACGCGGACGATCTTGCCGTCGGGGATCGGGTTGAAACCGAGGTTGGCGTCGATGATCGCCTTGGCGATGGCCTTCACCATGCCGGCGTCCCACGGTTGGATCTGGATCAGGCGGGCGTCGGGTGTGGAGATCGCGGCGCACTGCTTGAGCGGCATGTGGGAGCCGTAGGCCTCGACCATCACGGTCTCGACCATGGCGGGCGTGGCCTTGCCGGTGTGGATTGAACTGAACTCGTGCAGCGTGTGGTCCACGGCCTTCTTCATGCGGGCCTGGGTGTCGGAAAGAATGGGATGAGACATGGAAGGAAGGGGAGAGGTTGGAGCGGGGAGGGTGGCGGATCAGTTTTTCACGAGCGTGCCGATCTTCTCGCCGACGACCGCCTTGCGGATCGAGTGCTCGTCGTTGAGGTCGAACACGAGGATCGGGACGTTGTTGTCCATGCAGAGGGAGAACGCCGTCGAGTCCATGACGTTGAGCCGCTGCTTGAGCGCGTCGATGAACGTGAGCTGGTCGTACTTCACCGCGTCAGCGTGCTTCTTCGGGTCCTTGTCGTAGATGCCGTCGACCTTGGTCGCCTTCATGATGATGTCGGCGTGCATCTCGGAGGCGCGCAGCGCGGCGGTGGTGTCGGTCGAGAAGTACGGGTTGCCGGTGCCGGCCACGAAGATGACGACGCGGCCCTTCTCGAGATGACGCATCGCGCGGCGCAGGATGAACGGCTCGGCGATCTGGTTCATCGGGATGGCCGATTGCACGCGCGTGCTCACGCCGAGTTTCTCGAGACAATCCATGATCGCTAGGCCGTTGATCACGGTCGCGAGCATGCCCATGTAGTCGCCGGTGGTGCGGTCGACGCCGCGTTTCTCGCCGTTGAGCCCGCGGAAGATGTTCCCGCCGCCGATCACGACGCCCACCTGGATGCCGAGGGCGTGGATTTCCTTCACCTGCGAGCAGACGTGGAAAAGGGTGTCGGCATCGATCGGATCGCCGCTCTTGCCGCCCCGCAGGACTTCCCCGGAAAGCTTGAGGATGACGCGTCTATAACGGGGGCGGGAGTCGGCGGGCTTGGTGTTGGGCATTGGCCGTGAGGGAACGGTCCGCCAAAAAGGGCGTCAAGGCGGGAGGTGTCCCGCCGGCGCCGCGCGCGTGCTCAACGGGTGTCCGCGCGGGTGATCGCGACCACCTTGCCGCCTTGGAATTCCACCCGGAAGCGGTCCCGCACGGTGCGCGCGGGGTAATCGAGGTAGTAGGGATACGCGGCGCCCCAGCGCCACCCATTCCGGCCGCTGTGATAGTGGCCGGTGAAGAGCACCCGCCCCTCCGCCTCGTAGGAGAGGAAGTGCCAGACGATGGTCTCGCCGCGAGCGTCGGTGCGCACGGTCGTGCGGTCGGGATCGCCCAAGGCGAGTCGGACGGCCTCGGGCTCGAACCCGAGCGCGATCTGGCCGGCCTGCACGAGGCCCTTTTGATCGGCGGTGAGGCGGGCGAACGCCTCGGGGTTGGCCTTGATGCGGGAGGCGGGGGTCGAGCAGGCGGCGGCGAACAGCAGCGTGGCTACGCCCAAGGCGAGCGGAAGGAGGTTTAGTTTCATGGCGCGGGTGGATGCGCGGAAATCTCCGCCATCCCGTCCGATTCGCCCTGCTTCCCTTGCGCGTTGCGGCGCAGGGATTGCGATGGGTACGGCGCGGCTCCGCCGCAACCCAAGGGGAGTTGAGTTGGAACACCGAGGGCACAGAGGCCCGATCCGAGCTCACCGAGTCCGATCCGCCGGAAACCTGGAGCACCGTGAGGGCACCACGAAACACACGAAAGGCACGAAACCGGGGAGGGGTAGACGCGGACGATGTTGAGGATCATACTGACGACTCGTCCTTCGACCTGTCCTCCGACTCGTCCTCCGAAGGCCCGGCGAAGAAGGAAGGCCTGGCGAAGAAGGAAGGCCGTTTCCGAAGGCGGCGGATTTGAACCGCAGATTTCGCAGATGGCGCAGATGAAGACCGAAGGGCGTTCGGCGCTTCCGGATGACCGGAGCGACCGGGCGGAGTGGAGCAGGAGTACGGAACATGTCGCCGAATCGCTCCGCGGGGGAGCAACCACGGATGAACACGGATCAACACGGATGAAGAAAACCACTCTCCCTCTCCGAACTTCCCGACCTTTTGTTCAAAGCCCCGGATCGTGACACGCCAAGCCCGGGAAGGTCGTGAAGGCCGGCGTCGCCGGATCTGTGATATCTGAGCTATCTGCGGTTAACCCGACCTGTCCTCCGTCTCGTCCTCCATAGGTTCGTTGAAGGAGTAAGGCCTGGCGAAGGTGGGTTATCGCGAACCGCAACGTCGGCACGGGGCGAGATGGAGGCGCTGGCATTCCCAACGAAAAATCCGCGGCACGATGGAGCCTGCCGCTGGATCCCCGAGTGCCTGATCTCCAGATTCACCCCGGGCTCTGTTTCCTCCGTTTGCTCGTGTTCTACAAGTTGGGCCGGTAGAGGATACGGCCGCACCGTTGGAATTCACCTCTGTCGCGCCGGAACACGAGCGCGGCTGCGAGAGGGTTGGCTGATTCCGTAACCGGCGCGGACTCGTGGCTCGACTTCGCGCTGCGCGGACGCGGGATTCACGGCATGGCGAACGCCGACCCCTTGCTCACGCGCATGCGTGGCGGACTGATCGTTTCGTGTCAGCCCGAGGCCGAGGCGCGGGAAAGCGACCCGATGAATTCCCCCGTCATCATGGCGGCGCTGGCGCGCGCGGCGGTGTTGGGCGGGGCGGTGGCGATCCGAGCCGACTCGCCGGCCGACATCGCGGCGATACGCGCGGCGGTCGCGGTTCCGCTGATCGGCATTCTCAAGCGTGATGTTCCCGGTTTCGCCGTGCGCATCACGCCCACCCTGGCGGATGCGGAGCGGGTGGCGGCGGCCGGGGCGGAGGTGATCGCCCTCGACGCGACAGAGCGGACGCGACCGGAAGGGCGTACGGCTGCGGAATTGATCCGCGCGGTGAAGGAGGCGACCGGGAAACCCGTGTTCGCCGATGTGGCGACGCTCGAGGAGGGCGTGCGGGCGGCGAAGGCGGGTGCGGATGCGGTGTTGCCCACGCTCGCGGGGCCGGCGGGCGGTGACGCCGGAGCCGACGAACCTGATTTCGAACTGTTGGCGGCGTTGATCCGCGAGGTGGATGTACCGGTGATCGCGGAGGGACGGATCGCCACGCCGGCGCAGGCGGCGCGGGCGCTGGAACTTGGCGCGTGGGCCGTGTGCGTCGGGAGCGCGATCACGCGTCCGCGCCGGATCACCGCCGCATTCGCCGCCGCGTTGCGCGCGAGCTGAGAGCCGAGACGCCGGACGCTCCGCACGATCATTTCACCCTAGCGGTCGAGGCGAAGCGGATTTAGCCGGTGACCATGCGAATCCAGATCCATGACAAGCCGGTGTCCTGCGGCGTGGCTGCCGCGGCGGAGGCGGCCGGGGTGCTTCGCTCCACGTTGGCGGAACGCGGACGGGCCGAAATCATCGTCGCCACCGGCGCGAGCCAGATTGAGACGCTGCGGGCCCTGACGCGGGAGCC
>JBJTCH010000439.1:0-8098 GCA_046091745.1 Opitutaceae bacterium | reverse complement strand
GCCCCCGGTTTTCACCGGGGGCCAGAAGGGGGAGAGGCCCACTCAGTCGTCGCGTCGGCCGGACAGCATCAGCAGGATATGCAGCAGGCTGCCGAGGGCGGCGACGAAAGCGGCGACGTAGGTCAAGGCGGCCGCGTCGAGCGTCTCGTGCACCCCGGACATCTCGTCGTCGCCGACGATCCCGAGCCGCACCAACTCGGCCTTCGCCCGGCGGCTCGCGTCGAACTCCACCGGCAGTGTCACGAGGTGGAACAGGCAGATGACCGCCAGCGCGACCGCGCCGATCATGAGCAAGGTGCCGCCGATCGCCGTGCTCAGGAGGAAAATGCCGGCGATCATGACAAAGTTGGAGACACCCGCGGCGATCTGGGTGGCCGGCGCCATCGACTGGCGGACGGTCATCATGGCGTAGCCAACCTTGTGCTGGATCGCGTGGCCGGCCTCGTGGGCGGCGACGCCAAGCGCGGCGAGGCTGGTGCCGTGGTAATTCGGCGAGGACAGCGCGAGCCGCTTGTTGATCGGATCGTAATGGTCCGAGAGCTCGCCCTCGACCTCGACGATCTCGACGTCGCTGATCCCGGCGGACTGCATGACCGCCGCGGCGG
Source organism: Opitutaceae bacterium (assembly GCA_046091745.1). Taxonomy (GTDB): domain Bacteria; phylum Verrucomicrobiota; class Verrucomicrobiia; order Opitutales; family Opitutaceae; genus ER46. The sequence continues at coordinate 7,493 of JBJTCH010000439.1, read as the reverse complement.
CCTCTGCACCGCGAATGTGCCCGCGGGAGGGAATCTCGACGTTCTTGGCGTAAGCGCTCCGAATCTTCATCTGCGCGTAGAGCCCGAAGAGCATTGGAACGATGATGAGGATGATCCAGATGAGCATGGTGGTGTTGGGTTAAAGGAGTTGGTGTTGATTGGCCCCCGAACAGCGGAGGCACGAGCGGAAATTACGCAAACCCGCCGAATTTCCAGAGCAAAACGTCGGATTGGAAAGCCCTGTTCGGACTTCCAGCGCGGAGCGACTCCGGTTCACTTTCCCTCCGCGGCCCAACGCTTCATCAGGGCGATGTTGCGCGCGGTCGCCTCCGGTCCCCCGCCCTCGCCCTTGTCCTTACCCGACCTACCTCCGAGGTAAACGGCCATATCGCTGTCGTACATGGCATCCGACTCCGGCCCGCGATCACCCGTCTCGACCATCCAACGGTCGAGCCGCGCCCGCATCGCCTCCAGATCCGCGCGGTAAGCCGGGTCGGCGGCCAGATCGCGCACCTGCCACGCGTCGTTTTTCCATTCGTAAAGCTCCTCCGCGGAACGCTCGGGGCGGAAAAGCAGTTTCTCCGCGAGGGGCTCGAGCGAGCCCGCGGCGTGGAGGGCGCGCAAGGTCTGCACGATGGATTTCCCGTCCTTGTAGGCATTCGGCTGCAGGTGCGGACGCTTCGGCAGAAAGTTACGGATGTAGAGGAAGCGCTCCGAGCGCACGCTGCGGAGGCGCTCGACCGTCTCGTCGCAGCGATCACGCGCGGCGAACACGAAATCCCGGGGCCGGTAGGACGCCGCCAGAACGTCGCGGGATTGCATTCCCGATGGCAGGGCCTGCCCGGCCGCGGCCAGTGACACCGCGGAAAGATCGATCAACTCGATCAAATCCTCCCGCACGGCCCCGCGCGCCACCCCGGGACCGCGGACGATGAAGGGAACATGCGTGCCCTCGTTGTAGAGGAACTGCTTGCCGCGCGCGTGGCTGATCCCGTGGTCGCTGGTGAAGATGACCAGCGTGCGATCGAGGATGCCCTCGCGCTCCAGCCGCGTGAGCACCTCGCCGACATGGCGATCGGTGAAACGCACCGCGTCGAGGTAGGCCGCCCAATCGCGCAACAGCACCGGATCGCGGGGATAATATGGAGGCAGCACGACCTTCGCCGGATCGGTCGCGCCGCCGAGTTCCGCGGCCGCACGTTCGGCCAGCCGCCGCGCGGCCGCGGCGTCGCCGCCGCGAAGTTTCCCCCCGGCGAGTTGCACCTGCATGAAGAAAGGCTGCCCGGCCGCGCGGCCGCCCCAGTCGCTGGCATCGTACATCGCCGGATCCCATTCGAAATTGTACTCGGTCTTCCCGAGCGCCTCACCGCGCGCCTTGCGCGCCTTGCCCCCCTGTCCGCGCCGGTCCGCATCCGGAAGCCCGCTGCCGATGCAGGTGTAATACCCGGCCGCCTTGAGCCGAGCCGGCGTCGGCATGACGCCCTCCGGCAGGCGGATCTTAACCTCACCGCGTCCGCTGCGATGGTGATGAGCACCAATCGATGTGGCGTACATGCCGGTGATGAATCCTGAACGGCACGGCGAGCAAACCGGGGCCGCGGTGAAGGCCCGCGCGAACCGCGTGCCCTCGGCGGCCAGCCGGTCCAGGTGCGGCGTGCGAATGACCGTTTCGCCGTAGCAGCCCAGATTCGGCGACATGTCGTCGGCCACGATCCAGAGGATGTTCGGTCGCGGATCGGGCGCGGCCGCGGACAAGCGGAGCATCGCGCAAAGGAAAACCAAGCAGGTGAGACGGAGGCGCATGGGGTGAAGGGGACGAGCGAACGGCTCGTCGAAGATTTCTCTTGGGCGCCCCTCCGCCGGCGGCAACCTTCGAATCCAATCCCGATGACGCCCCGAATAGCCCCGCCGACTCCCCTCCGCCGTGGAGCCCGACTTCTCTTTTTTTCCGCCGCCATCGTCGGAGCCGCGGGCGTCTCCGCGGCCGCTCCGGGCAAGACGGTGGTTTCCGAGGCCCCCTGGGTGGAGCCGGATTTTCCGTTCTTTTCGTCGATCCTCGACGCGCGCAAAGCCGGGGTGGGCCTGCCTCCCGACAATCTGGCGCCGCGCGGCATCGTGCTGAATCTCGGACTCGATTGCTGGGCCTGTTTTGATCCAGACCTGCTGCGCGTCACGATGATCTGGCAAGGCGCGGGCGTCACGCCCACCGCGCTCGCACCCGGGTCGTACAAGGACATCTCGCGCAAGACACCCGGCGGCCAAACCAATCTCCCGCGTCCCGACGGCCGGCCTTGGATCGCCACCGGCGCGTATCCGGGTGGCAACGAAGGCGAATCACTCACCCTCACCGACCCACGCGAACCGGCACCGAGTCCGGAGGAAGTCGGTCGCGGTGCGCTGCCGGAGGAACTGGGCCGCTTCGAGGCTTTGCGGATCTCGGACCGCACCGCGGTGCTCGAGTACCGGCTCGGACAAACCCGCGTTTCCGAGTGGCAGTCGGCGAAGGTCGAATCGGGCACCACCGTGATTTCACGCAACTTCGAGGTCGGCGCCTCTTCGAAAGCGCTCCGGATCGTCCTCGGCGTGAAGGCGCCCGGCACGCTCATTTCGCTGGGATTACCCACCGATGCGACCGCGGACGTCGCCCGACTTATCGAGGAAAAAGGTGGGGCGAGCGTGCTTTTGCCGCCGCGATCGCAACCACTTCGCTTCACCGTAGCTTTCAATCAGGGGGCCACCGTCGCACCATCGGCGCGCGGCGGCGCGATCCCTCCTTCCGGGATGAAGCGACGCTGGACGAGCGAAGTGGTGACCACGGTTCACCCTTCGAAGGACAACGCGGCCTACGTCATCGACCGGGTAGACCTTCCAAGTGAGAACCCGTGGCGCCGCGGCGTCCGTCCGGCCGACATCCAATTTCTTCGCGACGGCACCGCGGTGCTGATCACGCTCGACGGTGACGTCTGGCTCGCGCGTGGCCTGCACGAGACCGCGGGCCGGGTGACCTGGCGCCGTTTCACGTCGGGATTGCACGAGCCGATGACCATCGCGATCCGCGGCGGCGAGATCTTCGCCTTTGACCGCAACGGCATCTGGCGCCTCCGCGACACCAACGGGGACGGCGAAGCCGACGTGCACGAGATGTTCGCGAACGGTTTCGGCCAGACGGCGGACTTGCGCGAATTTCCCTCGCAGATCCGCGTCGGTCCCGGGGGCGAATTCTTCCTCGCGAAGGGAGGCCAGCAGGCGACGACGCAGGGCAAACACAACGGCAGCGTGCTCCAGGTGAGCGCCGACGGCCGGAAGGTGACCGTGCTCGGCCGCGGTTTTCGCCAACCCAACATCGGAGTCGATCCCGCTTCCGGTCTCGTGACCTCCAGTGACCAGCAGGGCAACTACGTGCCGTCGACGCCGCTATTCATCGTCGAGAAGGGCAATTTTCACGGCTTCCTCGCGCCGTTTGAGCCGGTGGAAAAGTACCCCGCACCGATCGCCGACCCGCTCACGTGGATCCCCCACCCGGTCAATGCGTCCGCCCTCTCCCAAGTCTGGCTGCACGGCGCCAACCTCGGGCCGCTGAACGGCGGCTTGGTCCACATCGGCTACAACCGACCCGAGCTCTTCCGCGTGCTCCTCAACCGCCGCGGGACCCGCCCGCAGGCCGCGGTGGTGAGCATCACCAAGGACATCGACTATCCGCCGCTGAACGGCGCCGTGAACCCCGCTGACGGCCTGCTCTACGTGGCGGGCTTCCAGGTCATCGGCTGGGGCAACGTGATCGACGTCACCGCCGGCCTCGGCCGCCTGCGTCGCACCGGCGCCCCGGTCACGCTGCCCGCCGAGGTTGCTCCGATGACCGAAGGCGTGCTGCTGCGGTTCGATGTGGCGCTGGATCCGCGTACGGCGTCGGACCCCGCGAACTACTCGCTGCAATCATGGGCCTACCGGCGCAGCAGCAAATACGGGTCGGCGATGTACAAGGCAGACGGTACCCCCGGGCAGGACGCGCTCACTCCGAGCGCCGCTTACGTTTCGCGCGACGCCCGCTCCGTTTTCGTGGCGGTGCCCGGCATGAAACCGGTGATGCAACTCCGCGTGGGCTGGTCGCTCGGTACCGCCGAAGGGATCAAGTTCAACGACAACGCCTACACGACGCCCTACGAACTCGCGACGTTTGATCCGGTCGCCGAGGGCTTCGGGCCCGTGAAGGTCGATCTCACGCCGCGCGCCGCCACCGCGGTGGCCTCGGCCGCCCCGCCCAGCGCCGCGGAAGGTGCGCGTCTCGCGCAGATGTTCGCGTGCGTGGCGTGCCACGGCTCCGACCACAATCCCGCGGTCGCGCGTTCGGGACCGCCCTGGCAAGGGCTCTACGGCTCGCAGCGCAAGGTCTTCGTCGGCGGCAAGGCACGGGAAATCACCGCGGACGAAGCCTATCTGCGCGAGTCGATCCTTGAGCCGTCCGCCAAAGTGGCGGCGGGTTTCGAGAAGGGCGAATACGCGATGGCCAGTTACGCGGGCGTGCTCACCGAAGCGCAGATCGAGTCGCTCATCCTGCACCTCAAGACTCTGCGCTGAGTCGCGGTCGGAGCGGACCGCGCAGTCGCGTCAAACCACCCGCGACCAGATCACCTTGAGATAGCGGCTCTCGAGACAGTTCGAGAAAACCGGGTGGTCCGGCCCGGGGCCGGTGCGGTCGAGGAACTGCAGCCGACGTCCCTGCCGGTGGGCGGCACGGATCACGTGGCCCTCGAAATCCTCGAGCGACAACAGACCCGAGCAGGAGCAGGTGACGAAGATGCCGCCGGGCTTCACGAGGGAAATCGCGAGGAGGTTAAGGTCCTCGTATTTCTGGCGCCCCTCCCAATTGCCGTGCTCGTCGCGGGTGAAGATGAACTTGGGCGGATCAAGCACGACCACATCCCACTTTTCCCCGTTCGTCTGCATCTGCCGCGCGTAGGCGAAGGCGTCGGCATGGACGAATTTGAGGCGGGCCTGGTTGAGGTTCGCGTTGCGGCGGGCCTGCGCGATCGCGGCCTCGTCGAGGTCGACGCTCGTGACTTCGTCCGCCCCGCCGGTGACCTTCGCGTTGAGCGAGAAGCCGCCGGTGTAGCAGCAGAGGTCGAGCACGCGGGCGCCGCGCGTGAAGCGGGCAAGCGCCCGGCGGTTGTCGCGCTGGTCGCAGAAGAAACCCGTCTTGTGCCCCTCGGCGAAATCGACCTCGTAACGGACCCCGTGCTCGCGGATCTTCACCGTGCGCGGCGCGGCGGCGTTGGTCTCCTTGAACAACGAGGGCTTGATGCCCTCGAGGCTGCCGAGGTCGTGATCCACGTGCACGCGGGCGAAGCGCGTGCCCGCGAGTTCGTGGAGGATCGGCAGCCATACCGGGAGGCGCTGCGCGATTCCGAGGCTGTAAACCTCGCACAGCAGCGTGTCCCCGTAGCGGTCGATCGTCAGGCCGCTGAGCCCGTCACCGTCCGAGTTGATCAACCGGTACGCGTCGGTGACGTCATCGAGCCGGAAAACCTCCCGGCGAAGCGCCACGGCGCGCCGCAACGCCGCATCAAAGTAGGACTCGTCGACCGGACTGCCGGAGTGACAAACCACCCGCAGCGGAATCTTGGCGCGCGGGTTGTAGAGTCCACCGCCGGTGAGATAGCCCGCCTTGTCGTAGACATGCACCAGGTCACCGGGCCGCGCGTCCGGCGAGACATCCCCGAGCATCCGTGGAAAGATGGCCGGCTGGAACGTGAAGAACTTGAGCTGCGCCCACGGCCGCGGCCGCGCGGAGCGCTCGGGCGGGGGCGGTCGGCCGGCAGGCTCGGGGACGGCGGGGGAAGTCTCCACGCGGGAGGTCGAAACGGGACGATGTTCCACGACAAGAAGGGCCGGCTGCGGACAGCCGGCCCCGGAATTCGCGGACGAACGCGCGATCAGGCGACGCGCGCGACGATGAGCGGCGGAGGCGTGGGCCGCTTGGGCGCGAGACGGTAGGCGTTCTTGAAGTACTCCAAGGCCTGCTCGAGCTTCGCCTCGTCGTTGTAGTGGATCATCATCAACGGCTCGCCCTGCTTCACCTGCGTGCCGACCTTCTTCACCTCCGACACACCCACGGAGTAGTCGATCTTGCCATGGTTGGCATCGCGGCCCGCCCCGAGGATGTGCACGCCGCGCGCGATCATCGCCGCGTTGATCGTGTGCACGTAGCCACGCTTGGGCGCCGGAAGCTTCCGGATGTGCCGGGCCGGCGTGAACTTGTCGGGGTTGTCGATGAACGACGTGTCGCCACCCTGCGCCTTCACGAGCTCCTTGAGCTTCGCGAGGGCGGAACCATCGGTGAGATGACGCTGGACGGTCTGCTTGGCCGAAAGCGTGGAACCCGCGACGCCGGCGAGGCGGACGATCTCCATGCCGAGCTTGAGGACCAGCTCCTTCATGTCATCGGAGCCCTCTCCCTTGAGGAGCTTGATGGCCTCCTTGACCTCGAGAGCGGTGCCGACCGAGTCGCCGAGCGGCTGGTTCATGTCGGTGACCAGCGCCACGCAACGGCGCTTCATGGAGCGACCCACGCGCGTCATGGAACGGGCGAGCTGCTTGGCCTGCTCAAGGTCCTTGATGAATGAGCCGTTGCCCCACTTCACATCAATCACGAGGCCCTCGGAGCCCTCGGCTAGCTTACGGGACAGGACACTGCCGGTGATCAGCGGCAGGCTCGGGATCGTACCGGTCTCCTTGCGGAGCTCATAGAACTTGGCGTCAGCGGGCGCGAGGTCCTCCGTCTGGGCCATGATGGCCCCGCCGATGCGCGACAGCTGGCTGGAGAATTGCTCGTTGCTGTGGTGGCCCTTGAACCCCGGGCCCGCGCCAAGCTTGTCGAGGGTGTTGATGAGGTAGTCGTGCTCGACGCCGCACATCATCGGGACAACCACACCGGAGGCCATGGCCAGCGGCACGAGAACCAGGGAGGTTTTGTCGCCAACCCCGCCCGTGGAGTACTTGTCGATCTTGGGCTTCGCGATGTGCGAGAGGTCGATGACCTCGCCGGAGAGCATCATCTCCTCGGTCAGGTCGGCCGTTTCCTGGGCCGACATGCCGGAGAAGTAGATCGACATCGCCAAGGCGGCGAGCTGGTGCTGCGGCATCTCGCCATCCAGCGTGCTATCGATGATGTACCGGATCTCCTCTTGCGTAAACTCCCCACCATCACGCTTTTTCTCGATCAGGAACGTGAACGATGGCTTTACGAACCGGCGGGTTGGGATGTTTCGTTTGCTGCTCATTGGACGGAAAAGGAGGCGTCCTGACGGCAACCCGCCGGGACGGAAGTTTGGCACGCAACCATCGCCCTCGGAAAAGTCGAGGTAATTCCCCGCGAGGGAATGCCGAAACTCCGCGGACCAAGGATGACCTTCCCTCGGCCGAGTCGCGCAGAATGGGCGATTTCAGGTGAATTTGAACTTGCCGCTTTGGGCCCGCAATCGCCCACTCTTTTCACC
>JBJTCH010000438.1:0-2614 GCA_046091745.1 Opitutaceae bacterium | reverse complement strand
CTCCACGAGCACGACGCCCTCCTGGGCTGTCTGGTTCAGCGCGTGGATGGTGTAGGGTTCGGCGAGCAGCCGGCGGACCAAGGCCGCGTCCTTGGCGGTTTCCGCCAGGGCGAAAGCGCCCACGTTGGCCGAGGCCGAACGCGTCTGCGCCGCCTCGGTGTCGCGCGTCCAATCATCATTCTCGGAGAAAACGTTCTGACCGCGATAGAGTTTGAGCGCGGTGTCCCGCACCGCGTTCTGAACGCCGAACGAAGCCAGCGTATCACCGACGGCACGAACAAGGACCGGGCGGCTGCCGGAGCCCTGCATCACGAAGCCCGTGATGAGAGGAGTGCCGGAGGCCTCGAGTTGCGCGCGGACCGAGAGGTTCACGATCCGGCCCGGATTGTTGCTGGCGATCCTGACCGACGCGGTCTGGGACTGGAGCGCGGAGCGCCCGTCGCTGACCACGACGTGGTAGTCGCCCTCGTTGGCGAGCGCCGCGTTGGCGACCGCGAAGGTCGACGCCGTGGCGCCGGAGATGGCGACTCCGTCGCGGTACCATTGGTAAGTGTACGGCCCGCCGGCGCCCATGGCGATGCGGAGGTTCGTGGAGCCACCGGACGCGACCTGGGTCGACTGGGGTTGCGTCGTGATCAGCAAGGGCGACGCGATTCCGCTGGTGACCAGCAGGCGGTACTCACGGGCGGCGGTGGGCGGCGTGAGGGTCTTGGGCATGCCCTCGTCGAGCCAGTGGATCGTGGTGCCCGTGCCGTTAACGGCCACCGGAGAGGTCTGCCAGACGCCGTTCGCACCGTCCCGGTACTGCACGAAGTAAGTGCGGCCGGACTGTGTCGCGAACTCGACGTAGGTGCGGTTGCCGGAACCCACGACCACCCGGTCGACCGGGGTGTTGGTTCCGATTGGCGTGGAAACACCTCCGAACGTGTTGATCTCCAACACGAGGGCCGGCTCGGGGAAGCGTTGCACATTGGGCGCGAAGTACTCGATCACCAGCACCCGGACCTCGCTCGGCTGCATCGGCCGCGGGTCATCGATGACCGCGCGCCCGTCGGCCGTCGTCGTGCTGCGCGAGTAGAGCGACACCCCGGCGGGCAGGGTCGGCACGATCACGCGGAACGAGTCGATGACGAACGGGGTGGTGTTGGTCACCTGCAAGCGCTGCTCGTACAAGCTGGTCTGCGGGTTGAGCCGCAGCTGCGTGATGAGCTCGAGCTTCGGATTGTAGATGGTGACCTTGACGTCGAACGTCTCCTTGGAGCCGTCGGCGTAAGCCAATTCAACCTTCACCGTCGTCTCCTGCACCGAGCCGTCCTGACGCAGCGGGGTGCCGATCGCGAGGCGGCCCACGGGGCCGTCGCCGACGACCTGCGCTCCCTTGATCAGGGTGGAGTCGAAGTTGGTGACCGCGCTGCCAACCACCGTCTTGCCCTGCGAGGCCAGCGAGGCCACCGAGGCGTTGGCGTCGTTTCCACCGAGTGTGACCAGCTCCACCGTGAAGGGCGGGTCGATGCGATCGACGTCGGAATTGTTCAACTCGTCGACCGAGGAGATGGTGATCGTGTCGAGGCCGAAGTAGCCGCTGATCGGCTGGTAGACCAACTGCGCGAGGGCGGCGTTGATTGCATCCTTCGTGCCGCGGAAGGAAACCACCGTGTCGTTGGAGCCGGTGCCCTTCACGAATTGCAGACCGGTCCGGACCGTGAGCGTCAGCAGACCGTGGCCGCACGAGAGTTCGACCGTGAGCTCATTCGAGTCGACATCGGCCACGCGGAACACGCTGCCGTCGGGACCCACCACCCGGGCCGGTTCGCCGCGGAACTTGATCGGACCGTTGGGCACGGTGTTCACCGGCGCCGCGGAAACGCGGACGACGACGAGGATCTCGGCGGTGCCGCCATTGCCGTCGGAAACCAGAATCACGAACCGGTCCTCGCCGTTGAAACCGCGGGCGGGCGTGTAGGTGTAGGAGCCATCCGGGTTCACGACCACGGACCCATTGGCCGGCGGAGTTTTCGTGGCGAAGGTGAGCCGGTCCCCATCCAGATCAAACGCGCTCACGCGACCCGAGACCGGTCTATCCTGCCCGGTGCTGATCTCGTAGCGACCGGCGGTGGGATTGTAGTTCGGGTCCGCCGCGCCGCTGGGCAATTTGCCCGGCACCGGCGGATCGTTCACAGGGGTGACGGTCACGGCCACGGTGATGATCGCCGTGCCGCCCTTGCCGTCGGAGACGGTGATCGTGAAGGAGTCGTTTCCATTGAAGCCCGGTTTCGGCGTGTAGGTGTAGGTGCCGTCGGGATTCACAGACACAGTGCCGTTCTGCGGGTCGCTGGCCTTGGTGTAAGTGAGCGGATCGCCATCGACGTCATAGGCGCGAACGCGCCCGGAGACCGGAGTGTTTTCCGGAGTCGTCGCCTGATAGCGGACGGCCGCCGGATTGAAGTTCGGATCCGCGGCACCATCGGGCAGCTTGCCCGGGACCGGAGCATCGTTCACCGGGGTGACCGTCACAAATACCGTGATCACCGCGGTGCCGCCCTTGCCGTCGGAAACCGTGATCGCGAAGGCATCGGTCCCGTTGAAGTCCGGCGCCGGCGTATAGACGTAGGAG
>JBJTCH010000437.1:0-5064 GCA_046091745.1 Opitutaceae bacterium | reverse complement strand
GCGGTTGACGTCCCATCCGCGTCGCGCACGGTCTGGGCGCAGCGCGCCACGGAGGAGTGGCTGAGTGGTTTAAGGCACCTGACTTGAAATCAGACGTGGGCGTCAGCTCACCGGGGGTTCGAATCCCTCCTCCTCCGCCAGCCTCCGCCGAGCCTACGGCTGGCAGGCCGATGGTCATCAAGATGGGAGTATTGCTTCACCCGGTGGCCGGGTCCCTAGGCCGCGTCTTTCGGGACGAGGTGGTGCCGTCGGCATCGGCGCCCTCAACGCCGATCCCGTCCCATGCGGTGCGGACAACAATCTCGTCGCTGGAAAGTGCCGCAGGAAAACCGCATCTCAGGAGTCAGCAGCGCGGATAAATTGGAAGGTGGCGTGAACGAGGGGAATCGTTCCGAAAAAGAGGTTTTCGGCTATGGTAATGCGAAGCGTGGCGGGCGCTTCCCCGCCGTTTGACTTGGACTCGAAGATGGGCGGGATTGGCGGTTTCCATGTCCAAGCGAGCCATCCTGCTGGTGAACCTCGGTTCGCCCGACTCCACCTCGGTGCCCGACGTGCGCCGCTATCTCCGGGAATTCCTGGGCGACGAGCGGGTGATCGACCTCCCGGCGCCGCTTCGCTGGCTGCTCCTCGAAGGCATCATCCTGCGCACGCGCCCGAAGCGCTCGGCCCACGCGTACGAGGAGATCTGGACCAAGGACGGCTCGCCGCTGATCCTCACCTCGAAGAGCGTGCGTGAAAAGCTGGCGACGCGCCTCGGCGCGAAGACGCCGGTCTACCTGGCGATGCGCTACGGCAACCCCTCGATCGCCTCCGTGGTCGCGCAGATGGCGGCCGACGGGATCACCGAGGTGCTGCTCTTCCCGCAGTATCCGCATTACGCGATGTCGTCGTGGGAGACGGTCGTGGTGAAGGTTTACGAGGAAGCGGCGAAGCTCGCCCCGTCGATGCGCGTGGCCTGCGTGCAGCCTTTTTACCAGGACGCCGACTACATCGAGGCGCTCTACACGGTCTCCGCGCCCCATCTCGCGGAGCCGCACGATCACGTGCTCTTCAGCTTCCACGGCATCCCCGTGCGTCATCTGCGCAAAGGCGACCCGTCGAAGGCGCATTGCACGCTCGTGAAGGATTGCTGCGACACCTGCTCGCCGATCCACGCCACGTGCTACCGCGCGCAATGCGTCGGCACGATGAAGGCGCTCGCGAAACGCGCCGGCCTCACCGCCGAACGGCACTCGGTCGCGTTCCAGTCGCGTCTCGCCGGCGAGCCCTGGCTCAGCCCGTTCACCGACCACGAGTTGGAGCGGCTGGCCAAGGAGGGCAAAAAGCGGCTTCTGATCATGTGCCCGGCCTTCGTGGCCGACTGCCTCGAGACGATCGAGGAAATCAGTGGCGAGGGTAAGGAAACCTTCATGGAGGCCGGCGGGGAATCGTTCAAACAAGTGCCCTGCCTCAACGATCACGACGCCTACATCAGCTTCCTCGCGGGCCGCTGCGAGCGCTGGCTGTCGTCGGGCGCGGTCGGAGCGACCGCTATTCCCGCCAGGTAAACGCGTGGCATAGCGCCACGCCGGCCGCGTCGGCCTCGTCGGCGGCCAGCGGCCGCCCGTGTCCCAGCAGGGCCATGACGGTCCGCGCCATCTGCTCCTTGGAGGCGCGCCCGAAGCCGACCACCGCCTGCTTCACGCGCAGCGGCGGGTACTCGAAAACGGGCAAATCCTGCAACGCGGCCGCCGCGATCGCGGCGCCGAGGATCTGCGCGGTCCGGATGTTCTGCACGTAGATCGTCTGCTCCAAGGCGACGTGGCGCACCCCGCGGCCGTCGAGAAACCCCGTGACGGAGCGGTGAATCTCGGCGAGCGCCTCCGCCATGGGCCGCCGCTCCGGCACCCGCACCGTCTGGCAGCGCAGCAGCACCGGCGAGCGACCGGCGGCGAACTCCACCAGCGCGAGCCCCGTGCCACGCAACGACGGATCGACGCCGAGCACGAGACCGGAGAACGGGGCCCGCGCCCGCACCCCGACCGAAGCCTGCGCGCTGCCCGCCCCAGCCCGCGGAATCGCCTGCGCGGCCGGCAACGGGCGTCCCGCGAGTTTCGCGGCCCACATCTGGCGGACGTTCATGCGGGGCATGGATGAAGAGGGAAAGGGAGCGTGAGACGGAGAGCGAAAGACATCACCAGAGCAACCGGAGGCCGGCGACCAGGCTGAGCCCGAGGGCGATGTTTTCGAAAAGACGCTGATCGATGGCGAGCACGAGCCGCCGTCCGAACCAAGCTCCGGCCACCACGAGCGGCGCCAGCATGAGGTTCAGGGTGAAGCTCTCCGCCGTGATCAGGTCGAGCTGCAGCATGAACGGCACCTTGAAGAAATTAATCGCGAGGAAGAACACCGCACCGGTGCCCACGTAGTCCATTTTGGGCAGCCGCATCGCGAGCATGTAGATCGCCATCAGCGGCCCGGCGGCGTTGGCGACCAGCGTCGTGAAGCCCGCCAGCACACCGATCACCGGCGCGAACCATACGCCGTGCTCCGCCTCATGCCCGCCGAAGCGGCGCCGGATCAGGTGCATCGCCGCCATCGCGAGAATGATGATCCCGATCAGCACCCGTGCCGCATGGTCATCGATTTTTCCCAACGCGAACCATCCCGCGACCACCCCCGCCGCCGTCCATGGAAACAACCGCCAGAGGTGCCGCCAGCTGGCGTGTTTCCGGTAATAATAGGCGCCCACCACGTCGCCGAAGCACAGCAGCGGCAAGACCGCGCCCGTCGCCTGCTTCGCCGGCAGGATCTGCGCGAAGAGAACCACGGAAAGGATCCCGAGCCCTCCGATGCCGGACTTCGAGACCCCCACAATCGCCGCCGCCGCGATCGCGAGCGTCCACTGCCACGCGTCGAGATTCATGCGGCCGCCCCGCCTCCCGCGAACTGCCCGTCGGTCACCGTGTAAACCTGCCAGTCGCCGAAGCGCCGCTCCGCCTCCCCGGCCGCGTCCGGCAGATGCGTGCCGGTCGCGATCACCTGCGAGTCCGCGTCGACCGCCGCCCAGAACCGCGCCCGCCGCTCCGGATCGAGTTCGCCGAGCACGTCATCCGCCAGCAGCACGGGCCGCACACCGGTGCGCTCGTGGAACCACGCCGCCTGCGCGAGCCGCAGCGAAAGCACGAGGGAACGCTGCTGCCCTTCCGACGCGAATTCCTTCGCCTCCGTCCCCCGCACGCGGAACACGAGATCGTCGCGGTGCGGTCCCGCGAGCGTGGAGCGGAAACGGCGGTCCCGTTCGCGACCCGACTCCAATCGCGCCCGCAACGCGTCGGCCGAGGGCTCGGCAAAACTCGGCTCGTACCCCAGCGCCGCGGGCTCCGCCTCGCCGCTCAGTTTGGAGTAGAACTCCGTCATCCTCCTTCCCAACTCCGCCAGCCCCGCCGCCCGACGCGCGATGAGATCAGCCGCCGCCGGCGCGAGCGCGGACTCGAAGGCGGCGAGCTCCGCGTCGGTTCCCTGCCCCGCCTTGAGCAAGGCGTTCCGCTCCGCCAGCGCGCGCGTGGCGGTCTGCAGCGAGCGGAGGTAGACGGGGTCGATCGCCGCGAGGGTAAGGTCGAGCCAGCGCCGTCGCAGCACGGGCGAGCCGCGCACCAACTGCAGGTCCTGCGAGGAAAAGACGACCGTCGGGAAACGGCCGAGATAGTCGGCCAGCTTCGTGACGCGGGTCTGTTCGCACCATACCTCCTTGCCCTCCGATCGCAGCGTGAGGTTCACCCGCACCTCCCCCTCCCGCTCATGCTCCAGCGCGAATGACAGCGCGGCGCAGTCCTTCCCGTGGCCGATCAGCAGCCGATGATCGTTGGTGCGGAAGGAGCGCAGCGCCGTCACGAAACCCGCGGCCTCGAGCAGGTTGGTCTTCCCCTGCCCGTTGCGCCCCACGAGGAATTGCCGCGCACCCGCGAGCTCCAGCGTGGCGAAGCCCACGTTGCGGAAGTTGCGGAGCGTGATCCGTCGCAGACGCATGCGGAAAGTCCGCGAGGAGGTGCGCGCCCCCCGGACGAGTCAACCCCCGGCCCCCGCTACCGCGAAACCGGATGGATTGTGGTGAGGATCAGATCACAGAGGCCACCGAGGCGGACCGGAGGGCACGGAGGGATGAGGAATCTGGAAATCAAGAGCTCGAGGTCCGGGTGTTACGCGCGTCGGACGCGCCGGAACTTGTGCCCACGGAATGCACGGAAAACGCGGAGAAAGGCGGAACCACTAAACACGCGAAAGGCACGAAACTGCCCCGGGTGGCCCGCGGACTAAAGGGAGGACGCGAGATTGGGTTAAGTTCTGGAAACCCTCCGAATTGAAATCAAAGCGCGTGAACCACGACTTCGGGGGTAATACCTGACGGCATCTCCAGGCTGTTTTCACCACCGGGGCAGCCGTGGACTGAAGACCGTGGCTCCAATCCTCTCGGCATTGCGCCTGATACGCCCCCTCGCGGCCATCGGCTGGTTGGCCGCCAACGGCTTCAAGACGCGCAGGTGTACCTTCCGTTTCCGTGTGTTCCGTGTGTTCCGTGGGCCACCCAGCCTGGTTTCGTGTCCTTCGTGTGTTTCGTGGTCCCCCTCGGCCGTGCCGCGGTAAAAAGCGCCTTGCCGCGCCGCCGGCCGGCGGTTGGCTCGCCGTTCCATGAGCAACCCGCCCGCCACCGAACACGCCGTGATCCGCACCAGCTACGGCGACCTCACCCTCGCCTTCTGGTCCGACGTCGCGCCCAAGACCGTCGAGAACTTCAAGAAGCTCGCCCGCGAGGGTTTTTACGACGGCACCGCGTTCCACCGGATCATCAAGGGTTTCATGATCCAGGGCGGCTGCCCCAACACCAAGGCCGGCGCCCGCGGGCTGCCCGGCACCGGCGGCCCGGGCTACACGATCAAGGCGGAGTTCAACGCCAAGCCCCACGTGCGCGGCGTCATCTCGATGGCCCGCTCGGCCAACCCGGACTCCGCCGGCTGCCAGTTCTTCATCTGCCACGGCGACGCCCGCTTCCTCGACCGCCAATACACCGCCTTCGGCGAACTGGTG
>JBJTCH010000436.1:0-10148 GCA_046091745.1 Opitutaceae bacterium | reverse complement strand
ATGTCCGCTCGTTCTGAAACCGTTCCTGCGCCGACGTTGCCTGTCCCCACGCCCGCATTGCCTGTCCCCGAGACGGGTGATGGACGTACTATTCGGCCTGAATTCAATAACCTGTCCCTCCGGGAACTCGGTAGCCTGTCCCCTCGTGAGATCGTTCAGTGGGCTCTGCGTCAGGCTGGGGGGAGGGCGGTCGTTTCGACCAACTTTCGCCCGTATGAGGCGGCTCTCCTCCACTTGGTGGTCCGGGAACAGCCCGATATCCCCGTGCTTTGGGTCGACCATGGATACAACCGCCCCGCGACCTACCGCCATGCGGAGGCGTTGCGGCAAAAGCTCGGCCTGAACCTCAAGCCCTACCTGCCGCGTCTCACCGCCGCCCACCGCGACGCGATCGACGGTCCGGTGCCGACGCCCAACGATGAGGAGGCGCTGCGCCGTTTCAGCGCCCGCATGAAACTGGAGCCGTTCCAGCGCGGGATGCGGGAAATCGCCCCCACGGTTTGGTTCACCGCGCTACGACGCGTCCAGAATCCCGGTCGAGCGGGCTTCGAGGTGGTCTCGCACGACGCCAACTTCGGCACGCTCAAGGTCAGTCCGTTCTTCCACGCGTCCGATGCCGAGCTCGATGCCTACCTCTCCGCGCACAACTTGCCGAACGAGTGGGATTACTTCGATCCCGCCAAGGCCGATGAGAAACGCGAGTGCGGCCTCCATGCCGCCTGGGGAGCAAAAGCAGTTCCGGCCTGAGCCTTCGCGACGACTTCCATGCCGAGCTACCATCTCGACCACCTGCAACACCTCGAGACCGAGGCCATTCACATCCTGCGCGAGGTCGCCGGGGAGTTTGAGCGTCCCGCGCTGCTTTTCTCCGGCGGCAAGGACTCGATCTGCCTGCTGCGTCTCGCGGAAAAAGCGTTCCGCCCTTCCGAGCTGCCCCTGCCGCTGCTCAACGTCGACACGGGGCATCACTTTCCGGAGCTGAACGAGTTTCGCGACCGTCGCGCGGCGGAGCTCGGTGCCCGCCTGATCGTGCGCACAGTGGAGGATGCGATCACGCGCGGCATCGCCCAGCCGGCGCCCGGCGAAGTCAGCCGCAACCGCCTGCAGATCCCGACGCTGCTCGCCGCGATCGAGGAGTTCCGCTTCGACTGCTGCATCGGCGGCGCGCGCCGTGACGAGGAGAAGGCCCGCGCGAAGGAGCGCTTCTTCAGCTTCCGCGACGCGTTCGGCCAATGGGATCCGAAGAACCAGCGGCCCGAGATCTGGAACCTCTACAACGCGCGCCTCAACCCCGGGGAGAACATGCGTGTGTTCCCTTTGAGCAATTGGACGGAGCTCGACGTCTGGGAATACATCCGCCGCGAGCGCCTCGAGGTGCCCTCCATCTACTTCAGCCACGCGCGGCGCTGCGTGCGGCGGGGCGGCCAGTGGCTGCCGGTCAACGATCTCGTGCCGCCGCGTTCCTCCGAGGAGGTCCGCGAGCTCGTGGTGCGCGTGCGGACGATCGGCGACATCATCAGCACCGGTTGCGTTGAGTCCCGCGCTTCCAGCGTCGACGACATCATCGCCGAGATCGCCGCCGCGCGGGTGACCGAGCGCGGTTCCCGGGCCGACGACCGCGCGTCAGAGGCCGCGATGGAGGACCGCAAGAAGGCCGGTTATTTCTAATTTCCCCCATTTTCACCGTGTACACCGAAGAACATCTCGCGCCCGTCGGCACGCGCCCGCCGCCGGTCGACATCCTGCGTTTCAACACCTGCGGCAGCGTCGACGACGGCAAGTCCACGCTGATCGGCCGTCTCCTCTACGACTCGAAGTCGCTCATGGAGGACCAGATCGAGGCGCTGGAGCGTTCCGCCGACCTTACTGGTGGCGGAGGCATCAATCTCGCCAACCTCACCGATGGCCTCCGCGCGGAGCGCGAGCAGGGCATCACAATCGATGTGGCTTACCGCTACTTCGCCACGCCGCGGCGCAAATTCATCATCGCGGACACCCCGGGCCACGTGCAGTACACGCGCAACATGGTGACGGGCGCCTCGACGGCGAACCTCTCCATCGTGCTGGTCGACGCCCGCGCTGGCGTTATCGAGCAAAGCCGCCGCCACACCGCGATCGCCGCGCTCCTGCGCATCCCGCACCTCGTGGTGGCGGTGAACAAGATGGACCTGGTCAGCTGGAGCGAGGAGCGCTTCCGCGAGATCCGCGCGCAGTTCGAGGAATTTCTGCCGCGCCTCGGTATTCACGACGTGACTTTCATCCCGATGAGCGCGCTCAACGGCGACAACGTCGTCGAGCCGTCCCCGCACTCCCCGTGGGACCGCGGTCCCACGCTGCTCGGCCACCTTGAGACGGTGCATGTCGCGAGTGACTGGAACCTCGGCGGTCTGCGTCTGCCGGTGCAGTGGGTGAACCGGCCCAACCGCCCGCGCGACGCCGCGCTGCACGATTTCCGCGGCTACAGCGGTCAGATCGCCGGTGGCATCCTGCGTCGCGGCCAGGAGGTCGTGACGCTGCCCTCCGGCCTCATCTCCAAAGTGAAGGAGATCTGGACCTACGACGGCGCCGTCGAGGAGGCCTTCTGCCCGCAGTCGGTGACCGTGGTCCTCGAGCACGATGTCGATCTCGGCCGCGGCGGCATGGTGATCGGCCGCGAGCAGACTCCGGGTGTCGGTTGCGACCTGACCGCGCGCGTCTGCTGGATGCACCCGCGGGCGCTGCAGCCCGGCCGAAAGTTCCTGCTGAAGCATACGACCCAGACCGTGCCCGTCGTTGTACCCGAACTGTTGAACCGCCTGGATCTCGAGACGCTGGAGCCGGCCGCGGCGCCGGCCTCGCTCGGGATGAACGACATCGGCGAGATCCGCCTGCGCACCGCGCAGCCTTTGTTCTTCGACGCCTACGCGCGTAACCGGCTCACGGGTTCGTTCATCCTGATCGAGCCGGGCACCCACGCCACCGTCGCCGCCGGGCTGCTCGATGAGCCGCGGGAGTTTGTTCGACCTGAGGGCGCCGAGTACGTCATCTGATCGGCGGTGAAGGTTTCCGTTCAAGTCGACTATGCCTGCCGCGTGATGGCGGAGCTCGCGCGCCTGCACGGGACGGGCGAACTGGCGCGCATCGAGCACCTCGCGGAGATCGAGGCAGTACCGGCCAACTTCCTCGGGCAAATCCTGCTCAAGCTGCGTAATCACGGCCTCATCCGGAGCCGGCGGGGCAGCCGAGGCGGGTACACGCTCGCGAAGCCGCCGGAGGAGATCTCCGTGCTGGACGTGCTGATCGCGGTCGACGGGCATTGCCTGCAACTCAGCGGCAACCACTCGGGCCGCAGCGGGCGGCGCATGCGGCAGGTGTGGACGGAAATCGCCACGGATCTCGAGGCCAAGGCACGCGCGCTGACCTTTGACCAGATCGCGTCCCGCGAGCCGGACACGATGTACTACATCTGAGCGGGGCGGCTCGCGGCATCGCACCGCAGCCAGCCGTCGCTCAGGACGCGGCACCGCAGCCCGCCGCGCGACCGCAGCCAGGCCTCGGCGCCCGGGCAGAGCGCGCTGTCCATCCAATGGCACGGCCGGCATTCCTCGACGCCCTCAAACTCCACGCCCTGCAGCGTGAAACGCCGCCCGATCCACGCGTTCAGGTCCGCACCGGCCGTGATCACGTTCCGGCGGAGCGCGCCCGGCGAGGCGTCGCGCAGGCCGAGTTCGCCGCACAGCTTCGCGAAGTTTTCCTCGGCGAAGAACGTCACTTGCCCGCGGTAATCGGGGCGGTACGCGAAGAAGCGGTCGCCGCGCAGTCCGCGACCCGCGACGCACTCCGCGGCGTCGACCTCGACGGTCGGATTTTCGCCGGCGGGTTTTCCGTGGCGGCCGAAGAAGTTGTGCCCCGGCGAAATGAAGATGCGTCGCACCCTCCAGCCGGCGGTGTCCGCTTGGCTCATAGTCCGCAATCGTGCGGATGCTCCGGCCCCGGGCCGCGGCCCACCATCGAGTCGTCCGCTGCGCGCGAGCGCACCACGAGGTTGTCGCCCTTGAAGTAGGCCACCGTGCGCTCCGGGATGGAGCGCATCAGCCACACGTTGGAGCCGATGATCGAGTGGGCGCCGACTTGGGTGTCACCGCCGAGGATCGTCGCATGGGCGTAGATGGTGACGTGGTCGCCGATGTCGGGGTGGCGCTTCACTCCCTTCACCGGGTTGCCCGCGGGATCGAGGTCGAACGATTTCGCGCCGAGCGTGACGCCCTGGTAGAGCTTCACGTGGGAACCGACGGTGGCGGTCTCGCCGATGACGACGCCGGTCGCGTGGTCGATGAAGAAGTGGCTGCCGAGTCGGGCGCCCGGGTGGATGTCACAGCCCGTGCGCTCGTGGCCGTACTCGGTGAGCATGCGCGGCAGCAGCGGCACGCCGAGGTGGTAGAGCACGTGGGCGAGGCGCTGGAGCGAGATCACCAGGACGCAGGGGTAGGCGAGGATGATTTCCTCCACACTGCGCGCCGCGGGGTCGCCGGCGTAGGCGGCGTCGACATCGGTTTTCGCCAGCGCGCGCACGCCCGGGAACTGGCGCAGGAACGCGGTCGTGACCTCGCGGGCCCGGCCCGGGGCGTCGGCCACTTTTGCGAACCGCAGGCATTTCTCCACCTCGGCGAAAAGCCGGCGATCGATGCGCGCCAGCAGTCCCTCCACCAGCGCGGGAAGGCTTCCCTCGTCGGGAGCCGACTCCTCGAAATACCCCGGGAAGAGCAGGTGCATGCAGTCGGCCGCGAGCTGGTTCACCGACTCCTGCGACGGCAGGTTCACGCCGTCGACGTGGTTGATGCCGCCAAGGCTGCGGTAGGAGGCGAGGAGCTCGGCTTTGATCGGGTCGAGATGCATGCGCGCGGGGAGATTCGGCGCACGGCGGGGCGGATTCAAGCGCGGGCGCCGGGAGTCACAAAGCCGTGACGGCGGAAATCCGGAATGGACAACCGCGTTGGTCCGCCCTCAGTTGTTCGCAGGTTACTCACAACCCACCGATGGAAACCCACCGTGGGGCGAAAGCCCCCCTCTCGCGGTTAAAGGTATCGGCCAAGGTGAAGACCTTCGTGCTCGACACGAATGTCCTCCTTCACGACCCGCAGTGCGTCTTCAAATTCGAGGACAACAACCTCGCGATACCCGTGGAGGTGCTGGAGGAGCTCGACGCCATCAAGGCCGAGCAATCCACCGAGCGCGGCCGCAACGCGCGTCGCGTGCATCGCATCCTGCAGCAGCTCCTGCCCGACACCCGCTCGATGCACGAGGGAGTGGAGCTCGAGAACGGCGGCACGCTCTCGATCATCATCAATCCCTACCTCGCCGACCCCTCGGCCCGGTCTCCCGCGCTCGACCGGCTCCGCGCCGTGCTGCCGGACCTCTCGAAGAAGGACAACCGGATCATCGCCTCGGCGTTGTTCGTCCAGGAGAGCTACCCACCGCCCACGATCCTTGTGACGAAGGACGTGAACGTTCAGCTGAAGGCGCGCGCGGTGGGCCTCGAGTCGGAGGACTACCTCAACGACAAGGTGCCGGCGGCCGACGACGAGGCGAGCTACCGCGAGATCCCGGTTTCGATCTACGAGTTGCAGCGCTTCTGCTCGGAAGGTGCGTTTGAGCTCGGGGCGGACGCCGCGAAGCCCCTGTTTTTGAACGAATACGTGCTGCTGCGCTCCGAGGAGGGCAAGACGATGCCCGCGCGCTACGCCGGCGACGGTTCGGTGCGCCGCCTGCGCCTGCCGGATTTCGTGAAGGCGCCGGGCGGCATCCCGATCCGCGCGCGCAATCTGGAGCAGCAGTTCTTCATGGACGCGCTGCTCGACGACAGCATCGCGATCGTCACGTGCTTCGGGAAGGCGGGTACGGGCAAGACCCTGCTCTCAACCGCCTGCGCCCTGCACCAGACCCACGACGACCATTCGCGCTACGACGGGGTCTCGATTTCCCGACCGGTCATCGCGTTGGGCAAGGACATCGGCTTCCTGCCGGGGTCGCTCGAGGAGAAGATGAAGCCGTGGCTGCAGCCCTATCACGACGCGTTGGAAGTCTTGATCCCCTCCAAGCCCCCGAAGGATCCGCAATTCGCCGCGAAGAAAGTCTCGAAGAAAAAGCAGAAGAAGCACGACGCCCATTTCCTGTCGGCGATGACCTCGCCGCAGCCGGCGCACGCCTCCTCGTCGGGGGGCGGCCACGGTCCGGTCGTGAAGCCCTACGAGCGCCTGCTGCGGAGCGGCATGGTGGAGATCGAGGCCCTGGCCTTCATTCGCGGACGCTCCATCGCGCGGCGATTCTTCATCCTCGACGAGGCGCAGCAGCTCACGCCGCACGAGGTGAAGACGGTGATCACGCGCATCAGCGAGGGTTCAAAGATCGTGCTGATCGGCGACCCCGCGCAGATCGACAACCCCTACGTCGACTCCCGTAGCAACGGTCTCGTCTACTGCCACAACCGCCTGAAGGGCCAGGCGATCGCGGCGCATGTGAAGCTCTCCAAGGGCGAACGCTCCCGCCTCGCCGAACTGGCCGCCGATCTTTTGTAGCGAATCGGACGGTACGCTCGTTTCCGGCGCGACTACGGCATCGTTTTCAGGCCGGCCGCCTGGGCGAGAGAGCGCTGGTTGGCGTCGAAGGAGAGAAAGCGGTCCGCGCTCAAATGCGAGGCGGCCGCCACGTGAAGGATGTCGAACGAGCGGTGGCCGGCGATCGCGGTGTGGGCGGCGGACAACCGTTTCGCCTCGTTCACGATGAGAGTCAGGTTCGCCGGGTTCAGCACCAGGCGTCCGTTCGCGAGGTCGGAGTCGAAGGCGGCGAGGATCTCCGCGCCCGCGGTCGCGTCGAGGACTCTCCGGAAAACGCCGAAGCGAACGGCATTCCGCAGCTCGTAATCGTTCAGCAGCGTGAGCGTCAGCGGCGCGGAGAGTCTTGTCACCAGCGCCAGCGCGCGGTCCGTGTGCGAATCCCGCCCGTAGAGCGAGAACAGGAAGCTGGTGTCGCAGCAGACCACGTGGCGCCTAGCGTCCGCCCTGGCTTTCGGCCAGCAGCGTCGCGGCGTCCGCGGCGCTCAGGCGGGGCAGGGCCGACTTGTTCATGCGGTGCGCCGCGCTCTGCCGCCAGTCCACGCGGCCCGGCGACTTGACCGGCTCGGGCACGAGCCGGGCGATCACGCGGCCTCGCCGGCTCACCGCCACTTCCTCGCCCGCCTCGATCCAGCCGAGCAGCCGCGTGTAGTGGTTGCGGAGATCGCGAACGGTCGCGGTTTTCATTGTGCTACAAAGATGTAGCAGCGCGGGAAGGGTGTCAACGGCCGGTCGTTGCGAGCCGCTCAACGGCCCGCGCCGGCGACGGCCGTCGGGACGGCGTAAAGCGAGGTGCGCGCCGTCATGAAGAGCGTGCGGCCGTCGGGCCCGCCGAAGCAGAGGTTGGCCGCCGCCTCCGGCAGAAGAATACGCCCGATGAGTTTTCCGTCGACGCCGAAGATTTGCACGCCGTCACCGCTGCTCGTCCACACCCGGCCGGCGGTGTCCACGCGGATCCCGTCCGGCGCGCCCTGGTCGAGGGCGCACAATACCGTGCCGCCGGAGACCGTGCCGTCGGCGGCGATCTCCAGCACCCGGATGTGGCGGGGTTTGCCGGAATCCGCGACGTACAATTTCCGTTCGTCGGGCGAGAACGCCAGGCCGTTGGGCTGGTCGAAGTCGCGAGCGATCGCCGTCGTGCGGCCGGTGCGCGGATCGTGGCGGTAGACAAAATTGCCCGGCTGTTCCTTGCCCATCTTCTGCTTCGTGGCCGGATCGGTTTTCAGGCCGTACTCGGGGTCGGTGAACCAGAGGGTGCCGTCGGATTTCACGACGACGTCGTTGGGGGAGTTGAGCTTCCGGCCCTCAAACGAGTCGACGAGGGTCCGCAACGATCCGTCCTTTTCCAACCGTGCCACGCGGCGGCCGCTGTGCTCGCAACTGATGAGGCGTCCCTCGAGGTCGGTGGTGTTGCCGTTCGTGTTTTTGCTCGGTGTGCGGAAAGTCTGGACGCCGCCTGCGGCGGTCCACTTCCGGATCTCGTTACGCGGGATGTCGCTGAAGACGAGGTAGCCGCCGTCCTTGATCCACGTGGGGCCCTCGGTGAAGCCGAAGCCGCCGGCGAGTTTGGTGACTTTCGCATCCGCCGGGATGCAGCGGGTGAATTCCGCCGGTTGGGTGGTCTCGAAATCAGCGGCGTAGGCAAGCGACGCGAATAACGCGGTGACGAATATTTTAGCGGGGTTTTTCATGGGGTATAAAACCGTAAGATGCGTATTAACAATACGTTGAGAATAACTCGAGCATGCGTCTCCGCGGCGACTCGGAAGTTTTTTCAAGATTTTCCGCGGCTTTTGAACGTTCCGGGGCGGAGGGCGTCTACCTCGTGGTAGTTCAATGGTTTGCTTGGTGTTAGGTGCGAGGGCCGCCTAGGGGTAGGCGGCCCTCACTCTTTTCCGGAAACGAAGATCAGGAAGCGGGCTCCCCCGGGCTCACAGGCAGCCGGTGATGCGCTGCAGCAGCTCGTCGTAACTCTCGAGGGCGGGAAACCGCGGGAACTCGCGCACGACGTTCTCCGGCGCGTGGAACAGGAATCCGTGGTCGGCCTGACCGAGCATCGTGGTGTCGTTGTAGGAGTCACCGGCTGCGATCACGCGGTAATTGAGGGCCTGCAGTGCCTCAACCGCCCGTCGCTTCTGATCAGGCAGGCGCAGGCGGTAGCCCGCGATCCGGTCGTTCTCCACCACGAGCCGATGGCAAAGCAGGGTGGGCCAACCCATGCGGCGCATCAGCGGCTGCGCGAACTGTTCAAACGTGTCGGACAAGATGATCACCTGCGTGCGACGGCGCAGCTCCGCGAGGAAGTCGAGCGCGCCGGGCAACGGCTCCAGCCCGCCGATCACCTCTTGAATCCGCGACAGGGTCACCCCGTGCCGGTCCATGATGCCGATGCGGTAATTCATCAGCTTGTCGTAGTCCGGCTCCTCGCGGGTGGTGCGCCGCAGCTCGGCGATGCCGGTGCGCTCGGCGACGGCGATCCAGATCTCGGGCGTAAGGACGCCCTCCATGTCGAGGGTGACGATGCTTTGCTTCACAGAATTCTCGTGAGGCTCAGTCGAGCCAGGGCTCCTCGGGTTTCGGCGCCGGCTTCGGGCCGGTGTCGAGCTCGGCGGCCGCGCGTTTGCTCGCCTCGAGCCGGCGCTCCATGAAGGCGGCCATGCGCTCGCGCGACTCCGTGACGACATCCGCCGGCGCGTGGTGGGGCGTGCCGCTCCAGAATGGCGGGCTGGGTTCGTACTCGAGCGCGAGTTGGATTGTCTGCGCGGTGCGCTCGTCGACGGACTGCGCCACCACCTGCAGCGCGAAGTCCAACCCGGCCGTCACGCCCGCTCCGGTGATGCGGTTGCGGTCCACGACGACGCGCGAGTCCTGCGCATCCGCGCCGAACAGGCTGAGTTGGTCGCGCGAAGCCCAATGGCAGGTGGCCTGGTAGCCCTTGAGCAGGCCGGCCGCGCCGAGCAGCAGCGAGCCGGTGCAAACCGACGTGATCCACTTCGCCTTGGCCGCCTGGTCGCGCAGAAAACCGAGCACCTCGAAATCATCCATCAGGTCGACCTGGCCCGGACCACCCGGAACGCAGAGGATGTCGAGCGGCGGACAATCCGTGAACGTCGTCGTCGGCTGCAGCCTCAACCCGCGGTCACTGTCGACGGGATCGAGAAATTTCCAGACGAGATGAACCTTCGCGCCCGGGATGCGCGCGAACACCTCGAACGGCGCGGTCAGATCAAGCTGGGTGACCTTGGGATAGAGCAGCAGTCCGATTTCCATGGCGTGAACGTCCTTCGGGCTCAGCCCTTGCCGGCGGGCTTCGCCCACGTGTCCTTGAGCGTGATCGTGCGGTTGAAGACGAGCGCACCGGGACGGCTGTCTTTCGCGTCGGGCGTGAAATAACCGAGGCGTTCGAACTGGAAAGGCTCGCCGGCGCGCGCGACGGCGAGCGAGGGCTCGAGGCGGGCGCGCACCCCCGCGACCGAGCGGGGCTGTAAGTGGCGCTGGAAGTCATAGGTGGCGCCGCGCTCGGGCCCGGTGACCAGGCGGGCGTACAACCGCACTTCG
>JBJTCH010000435.1:0-18484 GCA_046091745.1 Opitutaceae bacterium | reverse complement strand
CTTCCCCGGCGAAACCGCCGCCCGCTCCTGGCTGGATCGACCCCAGGTGGGCCTGGAGGGCGCCGTGCCCCTCGAGTTCGCCCGGTCGGAACTCGGGGCCCGGGTGGTCGAGGAGCTCATGCTCCGCATCCATCGCGGCATCCTCGCCTAGGCGCATGCGATTCTGGCGGATCGAGAAGGCGGTTTTCGCCCGGGAGGTACGCGCGGGAAACGGTGCCCGTCTTTACGGCGGACGCTGGAACAGCCCCGGGCGGCCCGCGGTCTATTGCGCCGGTTCGCTTTCGCTCGCGATGCTGGAGGTGCTGGCACACCTCCGCACCGAGGAGGCGGCCGGCGATAAACGCTTCTATTATCCCGTCGAGGTCGACTCCCGCTCACTGGAGTCCATCGCGCCGGCGGCTTTGCCGCGGGGTTGGCGATCGGCGCTGAACCCGACGCCGTGCCGACGCATCGGGGACGCGTGGCTGGAAAAAGGTCGCTCCGTGGCGCTCCAGGTCCCCAGCGCGCTCGTGGCGGGTGAGTTCAACTGTCTGCTCAACCCCGCGCATCCCAACTACGCCTCCGCGGTGCGCTGGTCCACGGCGAGCCCTCTTGAAATCGACGCCCGTCTCCTCCGCGCGGAGTGAGCCGCGGCCTGCGCGGTCACGATCTCCCGATCAGCCGACGCGGGGCGCATGCTTGGCTGGCCTTTCACGGGCCCCCGGCCCTGTTCCGCCCGCGAGGCGCCGATCCGCGGCGGAAGGACAAACAGCGCCACCAGGATTTCCGACGACGGGAACGTGACCAACCAGCCGCTCTGCACCCCCGCGCAAGGTTGCTCCGGCACTCCGGATTCATTTGCGTCACGGACGCATGAACCGCCGTGATTTTCTGACTGGAACCGCCGCGACGGCCGCGCTCGGCCCCGCCGTCTTCGCCGCCGCGAGGAAGGCCGGCCGCCCGCCGCGCGTCCTCCTCCGCTCATCGTGGCAAAGCGTGAACATCGGCGACATCGGCCACACGCCGGGAGCGCTCTCACTGCTTTATCAGCACTTCCCGGAGGTCGAGGTCACCCTCTGGCCCGGCAGCCTCGGCCACGGTTCCCGCGAGTTCCTGACCAAGGCCTATCCGCAGCTGAAGATCGTCGAGGGCAGCCTCGGCAAGGACGATCGCCCCAATAATCCGAGGCTCGCCCAGGCGTGGGCCGAGGCGGATCTCTACCTCAGCGGCTCGGGCTCCGGTTTCCCCGCGAGCAATCACGCCGTGGCTTTCCGCCGCGCCACCGGCAAGCCGGTCGGCGTCTTCGGCGTCAGCACCGACCCGATTTCCGGCATCGGCCAGGGCCGCGACCCGGAGGGCGGCACGCTGGCCAGCCTCCGCGAACGGGCGCTCCAGCTCCCCCCCACGCACCTCGCGGCCGACCTGCGGTACATCATGGACCAGGCGGCCTTCTTCTTCTGCCGCGACACCCTCTCCCGCGACTACCTGCGGGCGCAGGGCGTGAAGACGCCCGTGCTCGAATTCGGACCCGACGCCCAGCTGGGGATGCCGTTGCGCGACGACGTCCGCGGACTCGCGTGGCTGCAGGGGCACGGCCTCGAACCCGGGAAGTTCATCTGCGTCATCCCGCGCCTGCGCTACACGCCGTATTACAAGATCCGCAACACGCCGCGGACCAAGGACGACGACATCAAGGACGCGATCAACGACCGCACCACCGAGCGCGACCACGCGAAACTGCGGTCGATGATCGAATCGTACGTCCGCGCCACCGGGCGGAAGGTCGTGGTCTGTGCGGAGATGACCTACGAGATCGATCTCGGCAAAGAGGTGCTGGTCGATCCGCTCCCCGCCGACGTGA
Organism: Opitutaceae bacterium; assembly: GCA_046091745.1. Classification (GTDB taxonomy): domain Bacteria; phylum Verrucomicrobiota; class Verrucomicrobiia; order Opitutales; family Opitutaceae; genus ER46. Next base: position 16,644 of record JBJTCH010000435.1, on the reverse strand, counting down.
AGCGCCACGTCGTCTGGCGCGACACCTATTGGCTGCCCGATGAGGCCGCCTCGATCTACGCGCAGGCCCAGTGCGTGATCAGTCTGGAATGCCACTCGCCGCTCATCGCACTGCATCAGGGCACGCCGACGTTTTACATCCGCCAGCCGACCGACACCTGCAAGGGCCAGATGTACCGCGACATCGGCGCGAACGATTGGTTCTTCGAGGTCGATGAGACCGATGGCCCTCAGCTGTGGTCCCGCCTTGCGACCATCGTGAAGGACCCGGCGGCCGCGCGCGCCAAGTCCCGCGCAATCATGTCCGGCGTGGAAACCCACCAGCGCCGCATGGTGCAGGCCGTCCGCGAAGCCTGCATGTCGTAGCATCGGGGCGACGCCCGTTCGCCAGTCTCGGCTGGTCAAAGCGTTCACCGAGGAAAACGGGGGGCGCGGAGGGATGGACATCCGTGCTTGAGCCGCGCCGAAGCACACATGGGAGCCCGCCTTCACCCAGCCTACGGCGGGTGAACACCCGCGGCGGCTTTGCACACGCAACGGATCGGGTCATGGCAGTGCGCGAGGGTTCTGTTTCCTGCGTTCCTGGTTTCCACGTGCATTCCCTCTTCGGTCCGCCGATCAGAAACGTGACTTTGGATCTCAAGCCGCGGGCCTCATCCCCGACACCGTTCCTTCGGATCGGGCGCTCGTTGAGCTCCGTGCCCCGTCGATCCGTTTCTTGAATGTAATCCCGCCCGAAACCGGGTTCACCCGTCCGCGACCGGAGCGCGCGGCACGCCCCCCGGTCGCTTGACCGCCCCGACCCCGGTCATACCGTCTTACCATGGTCGCCATCACCTTCAAACTTTCGCCCGCCGAGGCACGCGCCCTGCGCGCGCAAGCCCGGGCCGCCCGGCGCACGGTTTCCGCGCATTTGCGGGCGGTGGTGTTTCCGGCTTCGGCGGAGCCGCGCGGACGCAAGCGGATCGTCAAACGGCATCCGGTCTCGGGGCTGCTCTACGACGCCACTCCCGGACCCGCCGTCTCCCAGGCGCAGATCGACGCGGCCCTCGCCGATTTCCCGTGAAGTATCTCCTCGATGTGAACGCGCTGATCGCCTGGCGCCACCATCGGGCGCCGGCCCACGCGCGTTTTCATGCCTGGGTCGCGGAACATGGTGCCCGCAACTGCGCCACCTGCGCCCACGTGGAGCTCGGTTTTCTCAGGGTGTCGATGCAGGTCTTCGGGGACTCCCTGGCCGAGGCGCAGACCGCACTGGCGGCGATCAGGAAACAGGCGGGCGGCTTCATCGCCGCCGCACCTCCGCCCCGGCTCGCCGCGTGGGCGGTGACGCCCTCCCGCACCTCCGACGCTTACTTGCTGCAACTGGCAGCGTCCGCCGGGCTGACGCTCACGACGTTCGACGCGGCGATCCCCGGGGCGAACGTGATCCGTTGAAGTCCGGCCGGGCTGCGGCGCGGGGCCTGAGTGGTTTTTCACGATTTCGAATGCCCGGTACGTTCGACTGAGTTTGGGGGAGATTCGTGGGGCGGCGACGCGGCTTCGGATGGTCACAGAACTCACCGAGCCGGATCGGAAGACACGAAAGTTCGAACTTGGTTTCTCCACCCCGCCTTCGCCCAACCTGCGGCGCGTAAAGCCGCGGCGGATTCCCACACGGGACGGATCGGTTCATGGAAGTGCGCGAGGGTTCTGTTTCCCGCGTTCCGGCTTTCCCCATTCAACCCCGGCCTCGTTCCGCGGACCGCCACGGCGGCGATTTCAAATCGCGCTCGATAACCTCATCCCCCTCCGCGCTCTCGGATCGGCCTCTTCGCGGCCCGCTGTGCCGAGCCCCAACCCGCCGCCTCACTGCGCGGGTTCGCTTTTCAGATGGGCGATCAGGTCGGCCAGCTCCTGGCGCGTCATCGTCTGCTCGAGGCCGTCTGGCATCAGCGACACGCCGGCGGCGGCCGTGGCGGCGACGGCACCCCGGAGGACGGTCTCCTCGGCACCCGAGGCGGTGCGCAGCGTGAGGCTGGCGTCGGTCTCGGCCGTGACGCAGCCGGAGATCGCGCGCCCGTCCTGCGTCGTGATGGTGATCGCCTGGTAGGCGGGCATAACCTCGTAGTTCGGCACGAGAATGTGGAGCAGCAAGGCGTCGGCCGGCTGATTGCGCATGCCGGTGAGATCGGGACCGACCTTTCCGCCCGCGCCGCGGAAGGAGTGGCAGGCCGAGCAGGCGCGCGCGAAGACCGGCGCACCCCGCACCGCATCAGCTGGCTCCATCAGAAGGGCCTTATGGTCACGGTAGACGGCAATGCGGTCGCCGCCCTCGAGAGATTGAAACAGACGCGTCGCCGCGGCCTTCACGTCGGCGTTGGCGTGCTTCATCAGCTGCGAACGCCGCACCGAGGAGATGTCCGTGGGCCGGATCGCGCCGCGCTCGATCGCCGCGAACAGCACTTTCACCATCGCGGGTTTGGAAACGAGCGCGGCGACCGCCGCTTCCCGAACCTGCGGGGTGTAGCGCGACCAGCGTCCGGCCTCGGCCAGCATTTCGGCGCCACGGGCGTCGCCCGCCCGCTCGAGCGCGCGCACGACCTGCAGTTGAAGCTCCGGCGCCTGCCGCGGATCCAGCAACGGCCCGAGCGCGCCGAGACCGCTCTCGAAGGGCGCATGGCCCAGCAAGGCGATCGCCGCCGAGCGCAACGCGACCGGCGTCGCGGCGTCGGCCACCGTCGCAGCCGCATCCGCCAGGAACTTCTCCAACACCGCGGCGCCCGGCCCGGCTTCCGCCGCGGCCTTCAGCAAACCCGCGCCCGGCCTGCCCTTGAACTCGCCTCGGCCGCGCAGGCCTTCCGCCAAACCCAGCACCGCCGGAATCCGCCACGTTTCCCCGTGCGCCGCGGCGCACGCTTCCGCGAGCCAGGCTCCGGCGGCCGGAAGCGGCGACGAGGCACCGACCAAACGGCCAAGCTCCTCCATCACCGCGCCGACCGACGCGGCCGGCGCCCCGCCGCGCCCGGCGGCGACCGCGGTGCGGAAGCCTTCCACCCGTCCTCCCACTCCGCTGAACACCGCCGCCCGCGTCCAACGGTCCGCGCCGTCGCGCAAGGCGATCGCCGCCAGCGGCGCGACCGCGCGTTCATCCGCCCAGGAACCCAGTTCCAGCGCGGCGCAGAAACGCACCCGCGCATCGGCATCCGCCGCCGCCCTCGCCAACAGCAGCCCGAACTTCGGCTCCGCCGCCAGCCGGCGCCCGGCCAAAGCCAACGCCTGCTCGCGCACCCCGGCCGACGCGTCGCGCACGGCCGCCTCAATCACCTCGGCGCGCAAACGGCCGAGTCCGTGCAAGGTCCAGAGCGCCTGCACCCGGGCCTCGGGCCGACGCGCTTCCGATACGACCCGCTCGATCGCTTCGACCGACTCAACCGCGGCGCGCTCGACGAGCAGACGCCGCGCGAGTTCGCGCCACCAGGACTCCGGTGACTCCAACGCGCGCACCAGGCCGGCATTCGAAAGCTCACCGGGCGCGGATACCCGCGCGTTTTGCGCGACAACCCGGTAAATGCGCCCGAGGTCGACCCCGCTGACAAAATCGAGTTTACCCCGGCTCTCCTCCGGCACGTAGGCCGGGTGGTCGATCTCGCGCCGGCACATGTCGACGACGTAGAGCGCGCCGTCGGGCCCATTCGCGAGCGACACCGGGCGGAACCACGAGTCGGTCGACGCCAGAAACTCGCTGCCGCGCGCCGCTGGTTCGGCCCGGAATGACGCGCCGTCGGCCTGCAGGACCTGCCGCTGCACGAGATTCTGCGCGGACTCACAGATGAACGCGTTGCCATCGAATCCGTCGCCGAGCCCGCTCCCGCCGTAGATCAGCACGCCGCTGGCCGAGGTGAACGTGCCGCTGTGCGGCTTGCTCATGAGCGAGGGGATGAAGTCGGCCGTGACGCGCGCGCGGCTCACCGGCCAGACGACGGCCTCGGCCTCGATCTTGGAGACGTTCTGCACCGACTCGGCGAAGGCCAGATGCGGGTTGCGGCGCAGCCAAGCCGGCTCCAGCACCACCTGCATCACCGGGTGGCGGTTCGAGGAAATGAATCGCCGGCCGTACGCGTCGAACGAGAGCCCGAATTGCCCGCGCCCACCGAGGCTTTCGAATTCGAGCGTCTCGGGGTCGAAGCGCCCGTCGGCCACGGTGAACGAAACCGGCGCGCGCCCGGGGTGCTCCGGAGACGTGACCTTGCCGCCGTTGAGACCGCTCGTGACGTACACCTTGCCATCGAGCCCGAGGGTCGGGTGGCTCACGCGAATCTGCGCGGTGCGCGTCGTGTTGAAACCGGTGAAGACCACGCGGCGCACGTCGGCCACGCCATCGCCATCGGTGTCCTTCAGATAAAAAATATCCGGCGCGCACGTGACGAACACGCCGCCCCGCCACGGCAACACGCCGTTGGGATAAGAGAGTCCGGTGGCGAACTCATGCCGCGTCTCGTAACGTCCGTCCCCGTCGCGATCCTCGAGCAGCGCGACGCGGCCGATCGCCGGCGCGGATTTACCGTCCATGGGATCCGGATAACCGCGGTTCTCGACGACGTAGAGCCGCCGGCGCTCGTCGAACGCGATGGCGACGGGATCGACCACCGCGGGTTCGGCCGCGACGAGTTCAACGCGCAGACCGGGCGCGACGCGGAAGGCCCGCAGCGCCTCCGCCGGCGAAAGGGATTTCGCTTTTTCGGCGCCGGGCGCGGAAGCGGCGAGCGACAGCAGACAGACGATGGCGACGAGGGGACGCGCGACCGCGGACGCGGGAGTCATGGGCAAAGAACTTGAAGCGCGGGTGAGGCGGCTCAACTTCAAACCCGGTGCCCGCGCCGGGCCGCCCGAAAACCCCTGAACCAACCCATGACACGCGCTGCTCTCACCCTCCTTGTTCTGGTCGCCGGATTTGTTTCATCCGCTGCGGCGGCCGCCGACCGCCCGAAGGACGTGGTCGTCCCGCGGCAGGTGATCCAGCTCTTCAACGGGAAGGATTTCACCAACTTCTACACCTGGCTGCCGACCTTCGGGCGCCAGGACCCGGACCGCGTCTTCACCGTGGTTGATCGCATCGACGGCGAGCCTGCCATCCGCGTCAGCGGCCAGCATTGGGGCGGCTTCGTGACGACCGCCAACTATGCGGACTACAAGCTCGTGCTCGAGTACCGCTGGACCGACGTGACGTGGAAGCCTCGCGCCGACCGTGCGCGCGACTCCGGCATCCTGATCCACGGGCAAGGCGAGGACGGCAATTACGCGAAGGCGATGAACTCGCCGTGGCTGCGATCGCTGGAGTACCAGATCATCGAAGGCGGCACGGGCGACCTGCTGGTGCTCAATGGCTACGACCGCGGGATCGACACCCCGATCTCACCCAAGGTGATGGCCAACATCCGTGATGCGGAGCCGAAGGGCACCTTCATCTGGGATCCGGCCGCGCCGCCGCGCGAAGTGCCGCGCGGGCGCATCAACTGGCAGTACCGCGACCCGGCTTGGAAGGACCAGCTCGGCTACCGCGGTCCGAAGGACATTGAGAAGCCGATCGGCCAATGGAACCGCGTCGAGGCGATCGTCGAGGGCGGCAACCTCACCTATTTCCTGAACGGCGTGAAGGTGAACGAAGCGCGTGACAGCGTCTTCACGTGGGGCCGCCTGTTGTTCCAGTCGGAGGGCGCCGAGATTTATTTCCGCCGGATCGAGCTGCATCCGCTGAAGAAATGAGACGGGCGTTCCGGCTGCTCGCCGCGATCCTGCTCGCGGCTCCCGGTTTCGGCGCGACGCCCCCGCCGGCTCCGGCGCCCTGGCGGTCGGGCGTAGCCGCGTGGAAGATCACCCCGTCGGGCCCGATCTGGCTGGCCGGTTATGCGAACCGCACCGCGGCGTCGGATGGTGTGGACACGGACCTGTTCGCGAAGGCGCTGCTGCTCGACGACGCGAAAGGTGGCCGGGTCGTGATCGTCACCATGGACCTGATCGGCGTGACCGCGGAGATCCGCGCGCATGTCGAGACGGAGGCGGGCCGGCGCTTCGGCCTGAAACCGCACGAGTTGCTGCTGAACGCCTCGCACACGCATAGCGGACCGCAGGTGGCGCCGGACCGGATGCTGCTGGAGAAGATTTTTCGCCGCGCCGCCAAACCGGAGGACGTGACGGCGGTGCAAGCCTATCACGCGCGTCTGAAGCAGGAGCTCGTGGAGCTGGTCGGCGAAAGCCTGCGCGATCCCCGTCCGGCGCGCGTCGAGTTCTCCCAAGCCCGCGCCGGCTTCGCGATGAACCGCCGTCGGCCGGAGATGAACGGAACCTTCACCAACAACCCCTACCCCGCCGGGCCGGTGGATCACGACGTGCCGGTGCTGAAGGTAAGCGGGGCGGACGGTAAGATCCGCGCGCTGCTTTTCGGCTACGCGTGTCACAACACGACGCTGGGCGGCAGCAGGGTGAGCGGGGATTACGCCGGTCACGCGCAGAGGGAGCTCGAAGCCGCTTATGCCGGCGCAACCGCGCTGTTTCTAACCGGCTGCGCCGGCGACCAGAACCCGTATCCGCGCGGCGCCACCGTTCCGGGCCAGAGCCCGGAGGATCTCGCGCGCCAGCACGGCCGCTCGCTCGCGCACGCGGTGCATGCGGCGCTGGCGGCTCGCCCGCGTCCGGTCGCGGGGCCGTTGCGCTCCGCCCTGGGCCACGCGCAACTCGGTTACGAGCCGCTGCCGGCGAGCGAGCTCGCGACTTACACCGAGGCGCAGCACACGCCCGAGGTGGTCGAACGCGCAAAGAAACTCTCGGCCCTGCTGGCGCGGGGCGAACGGCCCGCGCCATTCGCCTGCCCCGTGCAAGTCGTGCGCTTTGGCGGGGATCTGACGCTCGTCGCCCTCGGCGGCGAGGCGGTGGTGGACTACTCGCTGCGCCTGAAACGTGAGCTTGCCGGTTCGGCGGCCGTCTGGGTGGCGGGCTACTCCAACGACGTCTTCGGTTATCTCGCCAGCCGCCGCGTGCTCCGCGAGGGCGGCTACGAGGGCATCTCCGCCAACACGCGGATCCTTAATCATCCCGGGCGTTTTGCGGACGACTCCGAGGACATGGTCGTCGCCAAAGCGCACGAGCTGCTCGACCGCCTCGCGGTTTCGCGCTGAACCGCGCCGGGCCTCGTTCAGACCCCGGCGATCCGTCCCGAGGAGTCGCCGATGCGGGTGACGCCGGTGACACCCATGCGGTCGACCATGCCGAGGAAGAGGTTGCTCATCGGCTGCCCGCCGAGACGCACATGGCGACCCGGGTTGAGCGTACCGCCGCCACCGCCCGCGAGGATGATGGGGAGGTTGTGGTGCGTGTGCCGGTTGCCGTCGGAATTGCCGCACCCGTACACGATCATCGAGTTGTGCAGCACGGAGCGCCCGTCGACGTCCTTCTTCGCCTCGAGGCGCCCGAGGAACCGCGCGAACCGCTCCATGTAGTAGCGGTCGATACGCGCGATCTTATCCATCAGCTCGGCGTTGTTGCGGTGGTGCGAGCAGTAGTGGTGCCCCTCGGGGATCCCGATCTGCGGATAGGCCTTGTTGCTGCCGTCGCCCGCCAGCAAGAGCGTCGCCACGCGGGTCGAGTCGGTCTCGAACGCCAGCGCGAGCAGGTCGTACATGAGATCCATGTGGTCGCCGTAGTCGGAGGGGATACCCGCCGGCGTCTCCATCCCGGGCTGCGGCAACGCGCCGAAACGCTCGGTGCGCTCGATGCGGCGCTCGATCTCACGCACTCCCGTGAGGTACTCGTCGAGCTTGTCGCGGTCGCGCCCGCCGAGCTGGCGCTGGAGGGCGCGCGCGTCGTCCATCACGAAGTCGAGCAACGAGCGCTGCGTGCGCTGACGCGCGTCGAAGTTGCTCTGCCGCTCGCCGGGCGCGCCGCTGCCGAACAGACGCTCAAACACGAGGCGCGGATTCGGCTCGGGGGCCACCGGCGTGTTCGGCGAAGACCACGCGAGGTTGTACTGATACGCGCAGGAATAACCGGAGTCGCAGCGACCCGACTTGCGCACGGCGTCGCAGGAAAGCTCGAGCGAGGGAAAGCGGGTGGCGTGCCCGATGCGTTGCGCCACGATCTGGTCGACCGAGACGCCGACGCGGATGTCGGTGCTGTCGGTCTTCCGCGCGCGTTCCCCGGTGAGGAACGTGGCGTTGGCACGCGCGTGGTCGCCGGCGCCGTCGTTGCCGGCGGTGGCGTTCTTGTGGTCGAGTCCGCCGAGCACCTGGATCGAACCCCTGAGTGCGCCCAACGGTTCCATCGTGCGGCCAAGCTGGAAATCCGCGCCCTCGCCGGTCGGCCACCAATTGTCCTGATGCGCGCCGTTCGGAAAATAAACGAAGGCCATGCGCAAAGGCGCGCCGCCCGGAGTCACACCCAGCGACGGACCTCCGGCCGCAGTCGTCGACCCGCGTAACGCGGTCTCAAACAGTGGCAGCGTGAGGCACGCGCCGACTCCACGGAGGAAGCGCCGGCGGGTCACGGCGGCATCGGAAGCGCGGGCGACGACGGGAAAAGCAGGGGTCTTCATCGGCGGGTGGGGTGAAGTCTAAACCATGCGAGGATTTTTCGGTTCGTCCAACGCGGATTGCCGGTCCGGCAATCTCAGGGCGCCTGGGACAACGCGGCTCCGGCGGGCGTGATCCGGCGGCGCTGAAAGGCCGGCGACTCGATCACCCCCAGCAGGGCGATCGACATCCGGCCGCCACCGTCGATGAGTCCGCGGGTGACGCCTTCGATCGTGTGGCTGTCGGAGTGCTCGATTCCGCGTCCGAGCGCGTAGGTGAAGAGCTTCTCGGTGAAGCACCGGTAGACATCGGCCGCGCGCTCGCGGGCGATGACCCGTTTCAGTTCCCGGATATCGGCGAAGCGCTCGCCGGTGATGAGCTCACCCGCGGGTTCGATGGGCTGGCGGGCGTCGGTGTCGCGCCAGCCGCCGAGCGCATTGAAATTTTCCAACGCGAGCCCGAGCGGGTCCATGCGCGAGTGGCAGGAATGGCAGAGCTTGTTGGCACGGTGCGCCGCGAGCATCTCGCTCAACTTCGGCTCACGGCCCTTGAACTCCTTCCGCGCCTCCTCGAGGTCGGGCACGTTCGGCGGCGCGGGCGGAGGCGGCGTGCCGAGGATGTTATCGAGGATGAAAACCCCGCGCTTCACCGGCGAAGTGCGGGTGGGGTTGGAGGTCACGGCAAGGACGGTGCCCTGCGTGATGACGCCCCCGCGCGGGCTGTCGGGCGGCAGGGTGATCTTGCGGATCTCGTCGCCCTCGACCCCCGGCACCCCGTAGTGTTCGGCCAGGCGGGCGTTGAGGAAGGCGTAATCGGAGTCGACCAGTTCCAGCAGGCTGCGGTCCTCGCGCAGGACGTGCTCGAAGTAGGCCTCGGTCTCGGAGCGCATGAGACGCCGGAAAGCGCCGTCGAACTCGACCCGGCCATCGCGGTTGGGACGGGCGTTGGGCCCGAGTACGGCCCGTGCGTTGATCGGCACCGACTCCACGTCGCGGGCCTGCAGCCACTGGCCGGTGAAGTTGCGCACGAAGGCCTGCGCTTTCGGATCGCGGATCATGCGGTCAACCTGAGCGCGGAGGTTGCGCCGCAGCTCCCCGCGGCCCGCGAGCCGGAACAGCTCGTCGTCGGGCATCGTTGACCAGAGGAAGTACGAGAGCCGCGAGGCCAGCGACCACTCGTCCAGCGGCGCGTGCGGGCCCGCCGGGGCTCCCGACTCGGAAGTCTCGACGCGGAACAGGAAACGCGGCGAGGCGAGCACCGCCATCATGGCGCGACCCACACCTTCCTCGAAGGTGCGGCCTTCTCCGGAATACACCTGGCGGGCGATGCCAACGAGACGGTCCACGGCGGCGGGCTCGAGCGGACGCCGGAAAGCCCGCTTCGCGAAGGCGCCCAGCAACTCGCCCGCGCGCCGGTCGCGTTCCGCCGGATCGGCGCCGACGGCCGGACCGGGGAAGAAGCGCGCGTGATTTTCGGGAGCGATCCAACGGTCGGGGCTGAGCGGGCCGCGCACGGTCAACGAGCCCACCCGCATGGTCACGCTCGTCTGTCCCTGCACGCTCTGCGGACGCCCGGCCGCGGCACTTCCCTCGTCGGCCGGCGACAACGGCGCCACCTCGAAGGAAACCATGTGGCGGCCCGGCCGCCACTCGACCTCGAACTCGCGCCGGAGCGGACGCCGCTCCGACCACACGACGAGCTCGCTGAACTTCTCCTCGCCATCGATGCGCGCGATGAGCCGGCAGCGGCTGCCGTCGAAGTCGAAGGTGCCGCGCGTCTCGAGATCCATGATGATCTGGTAGCGATCGGCCTGATCGACCTCGAAGGAGCGGGAAACGGTGACGGCGCGACGGGCATTGAGCTGGTCGCCGGAACCCGGACCGTTCTGAGCCCGGAAATCGCGACCGGAGAACACGCGCTCCCGCACCACCCGCGCGACCTTCGGCACGGCCTTTTCGACAATGGTCTCGGCCGCGGCGAGGTACTTCTCGAGCAGCAGCGGCGAAACCGTGAGCACCTCGCCGTTGTTGTCGAAGCCGTTGCCGGTGTCGTCGGGCGGAAACTCGACTTCACTGTTGAAATCAAAACCCGTGAGGTCGCGGATCGTGTTGCGGTACTCGACGCGGTTGAGGCGGCGCGGCGCCACGCGGCCGGGGTCAGGATCGGCGGGGTCGATGCCGAAGGCCTCGTACTTGATCCAGCGGGAGAGGGTCTCGATCTCGGCGGCGGAGGGCCGGGCGGCCCCCTCCTCGCGCGGGGGCATCAGGCCGGCGCGGACATTCTTCAGCACGGCGAACCAGACATCGTGCCGGCGCACGAGCTCGGCGTCGGAACCCAGCTCATCGAGGGACACGCCGCCTTTGCGGATGCCGCCGCCGTGGCAATCGAGACAGTATTTCGCGAGCAGCGGCTCGACCGTGGAGCGGAAATTGCGCGCGGGATCGGCCAGTCCGGAGGACGCCAAAGCCAGCAGCGCACCCACGAGGGCGACGGGGCGGAGGCGAAGGGCGGGGCGCAGCATGGGGACGATGGCCTTTTGACGAAACAGCGGGGGACGAGGTGACGCTGAATGTTTCCCCGGCGAAGGCAACCGGCGCCCGCGGGAACCTCAACTCAGGTCACGCAGGCTGCCAAACTCGGGATCGAAGAGCCGACGGTGGGTGCGCACGATCATGCCGTCGGTCAAGCCGGCCAGCCAGTCGCAGATGCGCCGCGCCTTGGCGGCCTCGCCCTCCGCCGCGTCGATGAGACGACCCACGCGGGGCGGCAGGATGTTGATGACGCGCGGACCGCGGTCGACGTAGTTGCGCCAGCACGAGTCCCAGAGCTGGAACAGCACGCGGCGCGCCTTGTGCTCCATCTGCTGCAGCTGGGGACTCTCAAAGATGATGTCGTTGGCCATCTTCTTGTAGAAGGCGGCCTCACGCTCGACGGCCGGGGCCACCACCAGTTCGAAACGGTAGCGATGCGTGACGCCCGACATGAAATTCCTCCGCTCCCGCAGCCGGCAGGCGGTGATGAACGCCCCGATGCGTTGGGAAAACACGTTCTCCAGCCGGTCGGCGCGGATCGCGTGGATGACCTGCTCGAGCCAACGCTGCCGCTCGGCGTCGACGCCTTCTCCTGCCGCCCATTGCTCGATGCGCTCGATGGTGAGGAACCCGGCCTTCACGCCGTCGACGATGTCGTTGACGGAGTACGCCGCGTCATCGGCCCAGTCCATGATCTGGCACTCGATGCTCTTGAAGGTGTTCAACCCGCCGTCGGAAAGGAGCCCGGCCGGGATCGCGGCGCCGCCGAAGACAAACGAGCGGTGACGCTCCTGCGCGTCGTACAGGAAGTGGCGCACGGGCGTAGCCGGGAACTCGCGGAAGAGCCGCTTGTACTTCAACACGCCGTCGAGCAGAGCGCGCGTCGGCTCCATGCCGCGCACCCCCGCCTCGTTCTGATACATCGTCTCGGTGAGCAGATGGAGCGTCTGCGCGTTGCCCTCGAAGCCGCCCCACCGCGTCATCAGTTCCTGCAAGGTGCGTTCTCCCGAATGCCCGAACGGCGGATGCCCGAGGTCATGGGCGAGGCAAACCGCCTCAACCAGGTCGCTGTCGATCGTGAAGTCAGGCTCCAGCGGCGCGCCGCGCGACTGCAGGTAAGTGCAGATCGACCGCCCGATCTGCGCCACCTCCATCGAGTGAGTGAGCCGCGTGCGGTAGAAATCGTACTCCCCGGAAAGAAAAACCTGCGTCTTCGACTGCAGCTTCCGGAAAGCGTGCGCGTGGATGATGCGGTCACGGTCGATTTGGAACGGCGTCCGGTAATCGCGCCGGCTCTCGCCGTCGCTGCGCTCGCGGTCGAAGTCCTGGTAGAAACGATTGTTGGTCACGGTCCACCTTGAGGGGACGCCCTAGCCCCGCCGATGGGAAGGGCAAAAAGCCGGAGCCACGGAACCGGCCGCGGCGCCCCGGATCGCGGGAAACCTCCCGACCGATTTGGCGTTTGAACCGGACCGAGACGACCGCGAGTTTGCCGACCCATCCCGGCCCCATGCCTACCCCCGCTCAACGCCGCCGCCTCGAGCGCGCCGCCCGCGCCGCCGCGAAGGACTCCTATTCGCCCTATTCCGAATTCCGCGTGGGCGCCGCGATCCTGACGGCCTCGGGCCGCGTGTACGCGGGCTGCAACGTCGAGAACGCGTCCTACGGCCTCTGCAATTGCGCCGAGCGCACGGCGATTTTCACCGCGGCGGCGGCCGGCGAACGGCGGATCCGCGCGGTGGCCGTCTACACACCGACCCGGCAGCCGACGCTGCCCTGCGGGGCCTGCCGCCAGGTGATCAACGAATTCGGCCCCGACGCGCTCGTGATCAGCGTGTGCGACTCGGAACGGCGGATGGAAACGACCCTACCGGAGCTGTTACCGCACGCCTTCGGGCCGAAGGACCTCGCGTAGGCGACGGAGAGAGAGGTTTCGAAAGAAGCCGGTTCAAACGGTTCGTTGGTATCCGTATCGATCCGTGGTTACACCGCCGCGGAGCTCTTTTACGGGGGGCGCGGCGCCCAGCCGGATTTTGAACAGGAAGGCCGGGAGGTACGGAAAGGCATCGGCCGTTTTTCTTCATCTGCAGTCGCTGTGAAATCCGGGGTAAACTCCGGGCTGTTCGGAACCGCCTTCGACGACCGACTGGCCTCCGGTATCGGCCGGGGTCGCCCCGCCTTCGCCCGGCCTACGGCGGACATGCGGACCCCGGCTACAGAGGAACCGCAGGTCGGGAAGCCCGGAGAAGGAGAACGGTTTTCCGCATCCGTGTTGATCCGTGTGCATCCGTGGTTACCCACCCGCCGAGCGAGTCGGCTAGCCTCACAACCAACCGAGTCTTGAACAGAAGGCCTCGAAGTTCGGAAAGGCTTACCGTGGTCCCTCATCCGCACCATCCGTGAAATCCGCGGTCAAAATTCCGGGGTCTTCCGAACCGCCTTCGGCAACACGTGCACCCTCAAAATCCGAGGCTAACCCGCCTCAGGCGGGCAAGCAGCCTCGGCTACACCAGACGGCCGGACTGATTCGCGTCCCCTCGTGTTCCTTCGTGGTTCTCTCCCTCGCGGAGCGATTCGTCTCCAACGCCCGGCGCCTGATTTCCGGCTGGTCACCCGCGCGGCGGGCGGCGTTAACAACCGCGATCCATGAAGCGCTTCACCATCGCCCTCGCGTCGGACCACGCCGGTTTCGCCTACAAGGAGGCGATCAAGGCCCTGTTGCTCGCGGAGGGGCACACGGTGCGGGACTTCGGCACGCATTCCGACGCGTCGTGTGATTATCCCGACTGGATCCGGCCGGCGGCGGAGGCGGTGGCGCGGGGCGAATTCGAGCGCGGCATCGTGCTCGGCGGCTCGGGCAACGGGGAGGCGATCGTGGCCAACCGCGTGCGCGGCGTGCGCTGCGGGCTGTGCTGGAGCCAGCAGACCGCCGTGTGGAACCGTTCGCACAACGACGGCAACGTGCTGTCGATCGGCCAGCGCACCGTGACCGAGGCCGAGGCCCTCGCGATCGTGCGCACCTGGCTCGCCACGGAGTTCGAAGGCGGCCGCCACGTGGCGCGGATCGCAAAGATCGACGCGGCCTGAGGCGCCGCGGCTTGCGGAAGCGGACCGCACCCTTTCGTTCCCCCTCGCGTCGGGCTCCGACGCCACGATGCCAAATCCATCACGGAACGATCCGGAATTCATCCATGTCTTCGAGCCGGGCTCTGACCCGGCAGCGCCGCCGCTGCTCCTGCTCCACGGCACCGGCGGAACCGAGCACGACCTGTTGCGTTTGGGCCGGGCGTTGTCCCCGGGGTCCGCGCTGCTCAGCCCGCGCGGCCAGGTGAACGAAGGCGGCGCGCTGCGGTTTTTCGCCCGGCTGGCCGAGGGCGTGTTTGATCCCTCGGAGGTGACGCGGCGCACCCATCAACTGGCTGACTTCATCGCCACCGCCGCCGCGCGGTACGGACTCGAATCACGTAAACTCATCGCGGTCGGTTTCTCCAACGGCGCGAACATCGCCGCTTCCCTGCTGCTGCTGCGCCCGGAAACGCTCGGCGGCGCGATCCTTCTCCGACCGATGGTCGTGCTCGAGCAAACCGCGCCTGCCGGTTCGCTGGCCAACCGTCGCGTGCTGCTGCTCAACGGCTCGACCGACCCGCTGGTGCCGCCCGACCACCCGGAACGCCTCGCCGCCGGCCTGCGCGCCGGCGGCGCCGACGTTGAAGTCACGATGCTCGCCGCCAGCCATGGCCTCACGCCGCAGGACCTTGCGGCGGCGAAGGCATGGTTGCACTCAGCGTAGACGCCAGCGGGTCCGAGCGCGGGATTTTCGCTGGGCGGCTGCGACGGGAAGTGCCACTCCCTCGTCACGCTCCCCCCTATCACCCCATGCTCCACCGCCTGCTTTGTCTCAGCCTTGCGCTGGCCGGCCTGCCCTCAATCGGAACCGCCGCCACTCCGGCGGCTAAGCCCAACGTCCTGTTCATCCTCGCGGAGGACATCGGCAACCAGCTCGCCTGCTACGGCGAGCCGCTGGTGCGCACCCCGCATCTCGATCGCCTCGCGGCGCGCGGCGTGCGTTACACCAACGCCTTCACCACTGCGCCGGTCTGCTCCGCCAGCCGATCGGCGATCATGACGGGCATGTACCAGACCACGATCGGCGCGCATAACCACCGCACGTGGCAGTGGAACAAGCGGCCGCTGCCCGAGGGCGTCCGCACCCTCACCGACTGCCTGCGTGACGCGGGCTACTTCACCGCCAACCTCGCCCCCGGCCCGGGCAAGGCGAAGAAGGCGGCCACCACCGGCGTGCCCGGGATCACGGGCGCGTCGGGCACGGGCAAGACGGACTTCAATTTCCTAACGGACGGCCCGCCGTTCGACGGCTTCGACTGGAGCCAGCGGAAGCCCGGCCAGCCGTTCTTCGCCCAGATCTCGATCAACGAGAGCCACAAGGGGCCGGGCTGGACCTACGCGCGCTCCAAGGACTCTCCGGTCGGACATGTCGACGCCGCCCGGGTGAAACTCCCGCCCTACACCCCCGACCACCCGGTCGCGCGGGAGGAGTACGCCAACTACCTCGACGCGATCCAGCTCATGGACCACTACGTCGGCGAGTTGCTCGCCCGGCTGGAGCGCGACGGCCTCGCGCGCGACACCATCGTCGTGTTCATGGGCGACAACGGCCAGTGCCTTTTCCGCTCGAAGCAATTCCTCTACGACGGCGGCATCTCGGTGCCGCTGATCATCGCGTGGCCCGACGGGCGCCGCGCCGGGGAGATCGACCGCCAGCTGGTTTCGGCGATCGATGTGACGGCGGCCCTGCTCGGCTTCGCCGGAGCGCAGCGCCCGCCGGCGATGCAGGGCCGGGACTTCCTCGCACCCGGCGCGACGCCCCGGGCCCACGTCTTCGCGGCGCGCGACCGCATGGACGCCTCGACCGATCGCATGCGCGCGGTGCGGGCAGACCGTTGGAAATACATCCGCAATTACTTCCCGGCGATCCCCTACATGCAGCACAACGCCTACAAGGAGAACCAGTACCCCACCTGGAACCTCGTGAAGCAGCTCGCGAAGGAAGGGAAGCTCGCGCCCGAGGCCGCGCTGTTCGCCGCCGAGCGTAAACCCCTTGAGGAACTCTTCGACCTCGCCGCCGATCCCCACGAGGTGCGCAACCTCGCGACGGACCCCGCCCATGCGGCGCAGCTGCGCGAACTCCGCGCGCTCGTCGACGCGTGGGTGGTCGAAAGCCGCGATCAAGGCGCACGCATGGAGGATCCGCTCGACATCTTCCGCGGCTACAACGGACGCCTGCCCGAGGAGTCCGAGCAGGCGAAAAAGAACTGATCCGCCGACGCTTCCCGCCTCTCCCGCGATGAATCGCCGCACCTTTCTTTCCGCCTCGGCGGCCGTTCCCGCCGTCCTGCCCGCGTTCGCCCACGCGGCCGACGCACCGGTGCGGACGGCAAACCGCACGACCACGGCGATCGCCGCGTATTACCTCAACGCGCACATGTACACCATCGTCCCCCGCCATGTGCGCGCGGACATGGAGTGGATGGCGGCCATCGGTACGCAGTA
>JBJTCH010000434.1:0-5014 GCA_046091745.1 Opitutaceae bacterium | reverse complement strand
CCGTCGCCGCTGGTGCTGACGACGACGTAGTTGTTGCGGTCCTCGTTTGGCGTCACGCCCGCGCACGTCGGCCCGCCGCAGGCGCTGCACGCGACGACCAACCGCGCTTTCCAGGGCATTCCGAGCGTCGCGGTGGCGCGCGAGGGCCGGCTGTGGGCGACGTGGTATGCGGGCGTGACGCCAAACGAGGACCGCAACAACTACGTCGTCGTCAGCACCAGCGGCGACGGTGGCGCCACCAGGCAGGAAGTGCTCACGATCGATCCGGATGCGGGCGGCCCCGTGCGGGCGTTCGATCCGGAAATCTGGCTGGCGCCGGACGGACGGCTGTTCGTCTTCTGGGCGCAGGGTGTGGGGGACGATGAGGAGTCGCGCGCCGTTTCCGCGCTCAAGGCGGGCGTGTGGTGCGTGACCACCGACGCCCCCGCGGTTGCACGACCGAAGTGGAGTGCTCCGCGCCGGCTGACCGACGGAATCATGATGTGCAAGCCTCTCGTGCTCTCGACGGGCGAGTGGGTTTTGCCGGCGTCCCTTTGGCGCCTCGCCGACCACAGCGCGCGCATGGTCGTGTCGCCGGATCGCGGCACGACGTGGTCGCTGCGCGGCGCCTGCCACGTCCCGCTGGCGGATCGACGGCACGACGAGCACATCATTGTTGAGCGTCGCGACGGCACGCTCTGGCTGCTGGCCCGCACGACCTATGGCATTGGCGAAAGTGTCTCGACCGATCGCGGGCGCACCTGGCCCGAGCTGAAGGCCTCCGCGATCCCACATCCGACGGCGCGGTTCTTTGTGACCCGGTTGAATTCGGGCAACCTCCTGCTGGTCAAGCACGGCTCGATGGAGACGCGCGGCACACGCTCGCACCTGACCGGGTATGTCTCCCGCGACGATGGTCGCACGTGGAGCGGCGGACTGCTGCTCGACGAGCGCGTTGGCGTTTCCTACCCCGACGGCCAGCAGGCGGCGGACGGCGTCATCCGTATCGCCTACGATTTCAGCCGCGTCGGCGCGCGCCACATCCTGTTCGCCAGATTTCGCGAGGAGGACGTGGCGGCGGGGAAGGACGTGAGCGGCGCGGTGCGGCTGCGGCAATTGGTGAGCGAGGCCTCGGGCGGCCAGGAGAAATCGGCGACGGCGCCGCGGAAGTCGGCGGTGCACGCGCCTCCGCAGGCGGGATTTCCCGTGGACGGAGAGTTCTTTTTCGTGGACGGGCGCCCGGCGTTTCTCGCGCTCTCGGCGAAGGCCCCGGCCCGAAAGCCGCGGCCGTGGGTGTTGTTTGCGCCGAGCCTGCTGAATTCGCCGAATCACCACGAGGAATGGATGCTCCGCCAGCTCCTCGAGGCAGGCGTCAGCATCGCGGGCATCGACGTCGGTGAATCGCACGGCAACCCGACCGGCCGTGCGACCTACACGGCGCTGCACCGCGAATTGACCGAGCGGCGCGGCCTGGCGCCGAGAGTGGTGCTGCTCGGGCGCAGCCGCGGCGGATTGATGACGCTCTGCTGGGCGGCGGAGAATCCGGAAAAAGTCGCCGCGTTTGCCGGCATTTTCCCGGTGTGCGATCTCGCGAGCTGGCCCGGCCTCGCCAAGGCCGCGCCGGCCTACGGGATGACGACCGCTGAACTGGAGGCGAATCTCGCGGCGCACAATCCCGTCGAGCGCCTCGCGCCGCTCGCGGCGGCGAAGATCCCGCTCTTCGCCATTCACGGCGACGCCGACAAGCTCGTGCCGCTCGACGCCAACTCGGCCCTGGTGAAGGCGCGCTACACCGCGCTCGGTGGCGCGATGGAACTGATCATCGCGCCCGGCCAGGGGCACACGCATTGGGATGGCTTCTTCCGCTGCCGCGAGTTGGTGGACTTCGTCGTGAAGCACGCGCAACGCTGACCCGGTTTTCTCTCTTCGATGAAATTCCACGTCCTGATGGTGTCGCTTCTCCCCCTCCTGCCGGTCGCCGTGCTCCGTGGCGGGGAGCCGCCGAAAACGATCACGAACTCCCTCGGTATGGCGCTCGCCCGCATCGAGGCGGGCACGTTCACGATGGGCCAGGACGGGCCGCCGCTCGTGGATTATCTCGGGGCGAAGCGGATGGCCGAGATGCATCGGGATTTTTCCCGGATCGATTTCGATGAGCAGCCCGCGCACAAAGTCACGATCACGCGGCCATTCCTGCTGGGCATCACCGAGGTCACCGTAGGGCAGTACCGGCAGTTCGATCCGGGATTCAAGATGGGCGACTCGAAGGTGCAGCCGGCAGATGATGACGCGGCCAGCGGCGTCACGTGGGAGCGGGCCGTGGCGTTTTGCGCGTGGCTCTCGAAGAAAGAGGGCAAGACCTACCGCCTGCCGACGGAGGCGGAGTGGGAGTACGCGTGCCGCGCTGGCACGGTGACACTTTTCCACACGGGCGACACGTTGCCGGATGGACATCAGAAATGGTTCGGCGAGGACAACTACCGCGGCGTCTATTTTCCGCCCGGCCCGATGCCACGCGAGTACGACTGGCGCGTGGCGGGCAAGACCCCGGGAACGGCGCTGAAGCAAGGCGAGATCCTTGGCCTGAGTCATCCGGTGGAGGAATCGCGGGCCGGGGGTGCGGGCTCGCTCCGCGTGGCGCAAAAGACGCCTAACGCCTGGGGGCTGCACGACATGCACGGCAACGTCGCCGAGTGGTGCAGCGACTGGTATGGGCCGTACGCGAGTGAGGCGCAGACCGATCCGCTCGGCCGTGTCGACGGCGACAGCCGCGTGTTTCGCGGCGGATTCCATTCGTCGATGATTCGTTTCCTGCGCTCCGCGAATCGTGGCTCGTGGGTGCAGAACTCCCCGAGCGAGCGGATCGGTTTTCGCATCGTGCAGGGCGACTTGCCCCGGGTAAAGCCGTTGCCGGTGGCCGCGTTGCCGCTCAACGCGCAGAAGGTCAGCCAGCGCGTGGCGAACATCACGCCGCCGGCGACGGACGTGCCGTTCTTCGAGGGGCCGAGGCTCTTCGTGCGCATTCCCGCTGGCGCCGTCGGTCCCGTGTTCATCAGCCAGAATCACAGCCCGTCGATCACCGAATGCCCGAACGGCGACCTGCTCGCGGTGTGGTTCTCCACGCTCGGCGAAACCGATCTCACGACGTCGAACGCGGCCGCGCGTCTGCGCCTCGGGGCAAAGGAGTGGGACCCGGCCTCGCCGTTTTGGGATGCCCAGGACGTGAACGACCACGCGCCGAAAATCTGGTGGGACGGCGACAAGACGCTCTTCCACTTCGTCGAGGCGCGCCAGCACGGTGACAACCTCGTCCGCCGTTCCACCGATAACGGGGTGACGTGGTCGAAGCCCGAGGTGCTGCGCCCGCGCGGCGAACCGGCCAACAACCCTATCCGCACCCGGGAAGGCGTGATCGCGATGTCCTATGACAATTCGTCGCTCGTCGTCAGCCGCGACCACGGCCGGACATGGCAGTCGCGCGGCCGCGACCTCCGCGGCAGCGACAACCTCCGTCCCGGCGGCAGCGGGCCGTTCATCGCCGGCATCCACGCGCCCATCGTCGAGCTCGCCGACGGACGCCTGATGGCCTTCGGCCGCCTCAGCGCCGGCCAACCCGAGCAGGAGCGTTTCAACCTCCGGATGCCCGTCAGCTTTTCGCGCGACCTCGGCGAGACGTGGCAGTGGGAGATCAGCGAGTTCCCCGTCGTCAGCAGCACCCAGAAGCCCGTGATGATTCGTCTGAGGGAGGGGCCGATCCTGCTGTGCTCGTTCACCGATCAGTGGCGCGAGTGGAAGAAGCGGAAGGGCCTGACGTTCAAGTCGACCGCCGGCGACTACACCGGCTTCGGCCTCTATGCTGCCGTAAGCTACGACGAAGGCAGGACGTGGTCCGACCGCCGGCTCCTCACCCCCGGCGGTCCGGAGCGGGCGGCTGCGCCTGGTACGCACGTGAAATTCCAGGTGAGCGACACGCTGGCTGAACCGACAGGGTATCTGGCCATCACCCAGTCGCGCGATGGCCGCATCCAGCTCGTCACGAGCCAGAACCACTACGTCTTCAACCTCGCGTGGGTCAAAGCGCTGCCGCCCGCGCCGAAGAGTTGAGAGCGAAGCGAGATGGCGAAATGCACTCATCACCTTTAGGACCATGATCAAGTCCAGTCTCACACTCCTCGCGGTAGTCCTCCTGGCGCCGTTGGACGCGCTCCACGCTGCCAGTGAGGGGGCGTCGACGAAGCCGAACATCCTCCACATCCTTGCCGACGACATGGGTTGGACGGCGTTGAGTTGCTACGGCAACAAGGACATCGCCACGCCGAACCTCGACCGCCTCGCAGCGCAGGGGATGCGCTTCACCAACGCCTACGCCGACGCGCAATGCTCGCCGACGCGCGCAGCGTTCCTCTCCGGGCAGTACGGCGCGCGCAGCGGCGTCTTCAAGGTCATCCACGAGCAGGAGCCGCCGCGGGCGTTCATGCGCATCCCCACGCCGAATCTCGCGATGTCCGCCGACGTGGCTATGCTGGCGACGACCCTGCGAAAAGCCGGCTACGCCACGGGCCTGAGCGGCAAGTGGCACATCGCCGACGACTACCCGGCGGCGACGCTGCGGGCCCGTGACGGCGGGAAGTACTTCGACCGCTACGGCTTCGATTTCTGTGGCACGGCCAACGAGCCGGACCACGCCGAGGACAAGGCCGTCACCGCCATCACCGACGACATCCTCGGTTTCATCGAGCGCAACCGGGGCCGGCCGTGGTTCGCCTACGTCGCGCACTTCACCACGCACACGCGGCTCAGGGCGCCGAAGGCCCTCGTGGAGAAGCACGCCGCGCGTGGCTACCAGCGCACCACCGCCCCGGCCGGCCGCTACAGCGAGCGCCCCACCGCCGAATACCTCGCGATGCTGGAGCACCTCGACAATGAGGTCGGCCGCCTGCTGGCCCGGCTCGACGCGCTCCAGCTCACCGACCGCACGGTCGTCGTCTTCACCAGCGACAACGGCGGCCTGTCCCGGATGGCGAGCTGCGCGCCG
>JBJTCH010000433.1:0-5832 GCA_046091745.1 Opitutaceae bacterium | reverse complement strand
CGGTAACGCTTCCAAGTCCGGCGGTTCGTGGACGGCCGGAGTGAAGGGAACATTCCAATAAAGACCCGCCCGACCTCCCGCCCGCTGCGACAAAGGCCACCACCGCTGAGACCCACCAGCTCATCGGAGCCGCGATGACGCGCCTGCTCAATCGGTGAAGGACGCCCTCGGCCTTTACGACCTTCCCGGCCTTCCTGTCCCCCTCCGCCCGTTCGCTCCGGCCAGTCGACAGCGCAGAACGCCCTTCGGCCTTTATCCGCGCCATCTGCGAAATCCGCGGTCAAAAACGCGCCGCGCTTCAGAAATACCCTCCTCCGCCGCCGAGCCTTTCTCTGTCGCTCGGCCTACGGCGGGCATGCGGACCCCGGCCTGGCGGCTTCATGTCATCTACGGAAGAAACGCATTTATCCGTGTCCATTCGTGTTCATCCGTGGCTACTCACTCTGGTTCCGTGGCTTCCGTGGGCCACCCCGCCTGGTTTCGTGCCTTTGGTGGGTTTGGCGGTTCCCTCACGCTCCTGCAGGCTTCCGGTGGATGGGACCCTGGGAAGGTTGCGGCTCCGTCGCCTCAGGTCCCATTCGTCCGCCACACCGCACGACGACGGCGATTGATACCGTCCTGCATCCGGCCGCTTCCGTCGCAATTGCCTGTACGGGCCGCGCCGAGTCGGACCAGCCTTGCTCCGCCCCTGGTTCCGCACCCCCGAGCGCCACCCCATGTCGCGAGCCCGCCGCATCCCATCCCGTCACCTTCCGCGCGCCTTCGCCATCATGCCCGCGCTGCTCGGCCTGTTTCTCGGGCCGCCATCAGCGGAGGCCGCGCCGCCGAACATCCTCGTCATCCTCGTCGATGACCTCGGCTACGGCGACATCGGCATCCACGGCGGCCGTGACGTGCCGACCCCTCACATCGACACCCTTGCCCGGTCCGGCATCCGGTGCACCAACGGTTACGTCTCGGCCCCGTACTGCGGTCCGTCCCGCGCGGGACTGATGACGGGGCGCTACCAGACACGCTTCGGCGCCGAGTTCAACGCCCGCATCGGGGATGAATCAAAGCTCGGTCTGCCCCTCGCGGAACGCACGATCGCCGGCCATCTCCGCGCCGCCGGCTACGCCACGGGGCTGGTCGGAAAATGGCACCTCGGGTTCAGCCCCGACCGCCACCCGCTCGCCCGCGGCTTCGACGAGTACTTCGGTTTTCTTGTCGCGATGCACAACTTCATCCTGCGCGCGGACCGGGAGCCCGAGTTCGAGGCCGCCTATTCGCGCAACATGATCCTGCGCGGGCGCGAGGTGCAACGCATCGACGGTTACACGACGGACCTGTTCACCGACGAGGCCGTCGGGTTCGTGCGGCGCCACCGCGGCCGCCCGTGGTTCCTGTGCGTCGCGCACAACGCCGTGCACACCCCGCTCGAGATCATCGGGAAGTACGGCGACCGCGTGCCCGCCTCGATCACGGATCCCGAGCGCCGCGGCTACCTTTCCCTGCTCGTGGGCCTGGATGACGGTGTGGGCCGGCTGCTGGGGGAATTGCGGGCGACCGGGCAGGAGTCCGGGACGATGGTGTTTTTCCTCAGCGACAATGGCGGCGCCGGCCGCAAACCGTTCCTCTCGTACAACACCGGCCGCAACCATCCCCTCCGCGGGGACAAGGGACAAGTGCTGGAGGGCGGCAACCGCGTGCCCTTCCTCGTTTCTTGGCCGGGCACCCTGCCGGCGGGCGGCACTTTCGACGAGCCCGTCATCGCGCTTGATATCGCCGCCACGGCGCTGGCCGCCGCGGGGCGGCCGGTGCCCGTCGAGATGGACGGGGTCGACCTTCTGCCGTGGTTGCGCGGCGCGAAGTCGGGCCCGCCCCACGCGAACCTGTTCTGGCGCCTGGGTCCGCAACGCGCCGTGCGCTCGGGCCGCTGGAAGCTCGTCGATTGGCGGGATTTCGCGGCGAGGACACAAAGCGGCTGGCAACTGTACGACCTGAGCGAGGATCCCGGGGAGACGCGGGACCTCGCCGCCGCGAACCCCGGGATCACCGCCCGCCTCGTCCGGCTCTGGGAGGACTGGGACCGCGCCAATATTTCCCCCCTCTGGCCGGGCAGCTCGACCGAGGACCCATCCGCCCCCGAGTTCCGTCCCGCCCGAAAGCGGAAATGAAAACATCCATGACCCTCGTCCCTTCCCGCCAGCACCGCCGGTCCCTGTGGCGGCTGGTCACGTTCCTCGTTATTTGCGCCGCCGGCGCGGGCGTCGCGACGCGGGCCCAGACGGCGCCCCCCGCACGCGAGGAGCCGGTGATCCTCTCCCCTTTCGTCACCGACGCCTCCGCCGAGAGCGGCTACCTCGCGACGAGTTCCCTCGCGGGCACGCGGCTCAAGACGGACTTCCGCGACATCGCCTCGCAGGTGTCCGTGATGACGCCGGAGTTTCTCGCCGACATCGGAGCCTGGTCGAACAACGACGCGTTCAGCTACAGCATGAACACCGAGAACGCGGCGGAGGTGGGCGGCGTGACGGCGCAGTTCTTCGGCACGGGCGCGACCGGCGGGGAGGCGACGAACCGCAGCCGCGGGCTCGGCGCGATGAGCAACACCCGCAATTTCTTCCGGACGGATATTCCCAACGACACCTACAACACCGGCGAGGGCGGCCTCACCCTCGCGAGCGGCCCCAACTCCATCCTCTTCGGCCTCGGTTCGCCCGCCGGCCTCGCCGACTCGCGCTACAACACCGCGCGCTCGAACCGGGCGCGTTCCGCGGTCTCGCTGGTTACCGACACGAACGGCACCCGCCGCGGCACCGTTGACCACAACCAGCCCCTCGTGCGGGACCGCCTCGGGATGCGTATCGCGCTCCTCGACAGCGACCGCCGCTTCGCGCTCCGCCCGGCCTACGAGAAGGACCGCCGGTTTTTCGCGGCGCTTGGATTCACCCCCGTCCCGCGCCTGCGGGTGGATGTCTTCGCGGAACTGATGGACCGCGTCGCGTCGCGTCCGGTCTACGTGCTGCCGCGCGACAATCTCTCGATCTGGGCGCATCCCGCGATCGGGCGGAGCACGCCGTACAACCAGCCGGACGCGAGCCCCACCGCGATCGGGCAGACGCTCACGACCACGAATCCCACGAGCTACCTCTTCAGCTGGGCGAGCGGGCAGGATACTCCCCCCACCTACACCTACGGCGCGAAAGTGGCGCAGCCGGGTGTTCAATTCTACCGCTACACTCCGGCGGTGCGGCCGGTGGGGGACTTCCTGATCAACGGCATCCGCGTCGCCGCCGACCTCGGCGCGGCGAACACGATGACGTTCACCGACGAGCGCTTCTACCCCTTCCGCAAGTACAACGTCTACGGCGCGAGCCACCCGGCCGAGATGCGCGCGGGGAGGATCCTGGCGCAGGCCACCTTCAGCCTCACCCCGGATCTGCACCTCGAGGCCGCCGCGAACCTCGAGCAACGGCGCGAGCGACTCGCGAACTCCTACGCCGCCACGGAGGCGCTGCTCACGATCGACCCGAGCGCGTACCGCTATTCCGCGGGTTACATCCCGCTCGACCCGATCACCGCCGGACCGCAGCAGGCCGCGAACCGCGCCGCAAACGCCGCGCAGCGCGGCCCCAATCCGCTGCTGGGCACGTACTACCTGGAGGGAGGTCAGCAGGGCACGCGCGGCCTCGGCCTCAACAAGGACGCCCGCGCGTCGCTGGCCTACCTCTTCGACGCGACGCGGCGGCACCGCGGCTCGGGGCTCGCCCTGCTCGGGCGTCACTCCTTTTCCGGCAATGTCGCCCACAGCGAGGTCAGCCGCGGTTCGCAGGGGTTCCTCCGCCTCATCAAGGACGACGGTGCGGTCGATCCCGCGACCGGATTCCGGATCGCCCCGGGCGTGATCACCGCCGCCAACGCGCGCGACGGCACCAGCCCCACCGGCCGCTACCTCGTGCAGAACAACCGGCTCCTCCGCACGCGCGCCTACATCGACCCCGCCGATCCGGCCAACCGTTACGATTCACTCGGCGGCCTTGATCCGTTCGGCACCTGGGCATTCACCGACGCCGCGGGGAAAAAGTACGAGGCCGGCCTCTTCGACGTCGGCGGCGGCACCAGCATCGCGAACGGCCAGCGTTCCACCGACCTCTCGCGCGGCGTCGCCTGGCAGGGATTCCTGCTCGACGGCCGCGTGGTGCTTACCTGGGGCCGCCGGTGGGATGCCGTGCGCCTCAAGGAATTCGACCCCGTCGCCCGCGCGATCGACCCCCGCACCGGCCTCGCCCCGCTCCTCGACGACGTCCCGTGGGCCCGTTACCAGGGCCTGCCGACGTTCACCAACACCACTCGTTCCATCGTGGTGCACCCGCTGCGCTGGTTGTCGGTTTTCGCCAATCTCTCGACCAACAACGAGGCATCACCCTCCACCGTCCACGACATCGACGGCGCGCTCTATCCGGTTCCCACCGGAGACAACCGTGATTACGGTTTCAGCTTCCGGCTCGGCGGCCTCGGCCTGCGGGTGAACCAGTTCCGCACCGCGCAGACGACGACCGACGCCGGCAACAGTTACGGCAACGTCGGCACGCGCCGCAGCACCTACACGCTTGAGGGCCGCTACCTCGGGATGCAGCGCCTGCGCAGCGCCGCGCTCGGCCAGCCTGAGTTCGCCGACTACTACCTGAAGTCATCCACCCGCGAGGGCTTCAACGCGCTCGACAACGTCGTCGACTACTACCGCGTCTACGCCGACAGCCTCGCCCGCGGCACCGAGATCGAGCTCTCCGGGCGCACGGGCCGATTCGACCTCCGGATCGCCGCGGGCCGCACCCGCTCGATCAAGACGAACATCGGCCCCAACTGGCTGAACTACGCCACCGATCCGGCCGTCATCCGCCGCATGGAGTCGCTGGAGTGGTACGCCTTCGACTCCGCGACCCGACGCAACCGGCCGGTCACCGGCGTGAGCGGCACGGGGCAGGTTCTCTTTGGAAACCCGGGCGACCGGCCGGTCACGGGGTGGCGCAACATCCCGCTGGCCGACAGCGGGGCGAATTTCTCCACCACGATGTACGCCTATTACACGAACACCCTCCTGCCGCAGGCGCTCCAACTCGCGCAATTCGACGGGATGTCGAACCCCGCCGTGCGGGAGTGGCGCTTCAGCTCGACGGTGGCGTGCGATCTCGGTGGCGGCTGGCGGACCGGTTTCTCGACGCGCCTTCGCGAAAAGGCCGCGGTTTCCTACGGATCCCGCCCCATCACGTTGACGATCGGCGGCCAGTCGGTCACCGCGCAGGCGACGGACCTTGCCAATCCACTGATGAGCCCGCGGCTCTGGTACGTGGACCCGTTCGTGTCCTACACCACCCGGATCGGCCCCACGCGGAAGCTCACCGCGCGCCTCAACGTGCGGAATGCGCTCAACCGGCGCGAATTGCTCGCGGCGTCGATCACGTCGTCGACCTCCAACCGGCTGGATCTCTCCGACCCGCGCGTGGCCTACCACGGATGGAGCGACGCGAATGAACTGCCGACCGTCTTCCAACTGCAGGATCCGCGCGAGGTGAGCTTCAGCGTCAGCCTGGAATTCTGATCCCGCGCCTCGAGGTCGGAAACGCGCAGGCGAGCCGCAGATCCGTCAGAAAAGCACGCCTCGCGTCCGAAAGAGCCGGGGGTGATTCCGTGAAGAAACGCAGGCCGGGTGGCCGCCGGAGTTTACCGACACCCGATTGGTGTTTTCCGCCTGATCCGCGGCCACCCGCCGTCGGACAGGCCCTCGGCGGGCAGGCAGCCGCGGCTGCATCGGGTGCGCAGGACCCGGGGTCACGACCGCGGCGCCGGCGC
>JBJTCH010000432.1:0-2870 GCA_046091745.1 Opitutaceae bacterium | reverse complement strand
CTTTATTCCCCGGCTGGCGCGGAAGAGATGCCGCAACGCCCAAGGAGTGAAGCGGGGACGGCCGGAACCGCCGGCGAGCGTCAGCCGGTGGTGGATGTAGCGGTCGGCCTCGTCCCGGGTGAGCGGACGGAGTTCATAGTGGACGAGGATGCGCTGCCGCAGCTGCCGCAGTTCCTCCGCGGCCAGCTTCTCCTTCAGCTCCGGCTGGCCCATGAGCACAATCTGCAGGAGCTTCTGCTTGT
Organism: Opitutaceae bacterium; assembly: GCA_046091745.1. Lineage (GTDB taxonomy): Bacteria > Verrucomicrobiota > Verrucomicrobiia > Opitutales > Opitutaceae > ER46. The sequence continues at coordinate 2,628 of JBJTCH010000432.1, read as the reverse complement.
CGGTCTCCAAGTTCGACAGCAGGCGGACCTGCTCGAAGACCTCGAAGGAGAGGTTCTGGGCCTCGTCGATGATGAGCACGATGTCGCGGCCGCGTCCGATGCGATCCAGCAGCACGCGGTTGATCTGGGCGACGAGGTCGGCCTGATTGCGGGCGAGGTTCTGCTCGCCGAGCTCGGTGAGGATCGCCTTCAACATCTGCGTCTCGGTGACGCGCGGGTTCAGGATGAGCGCGGTGTCGAAGCGCGCGGGATCGAGCTCGTTGAGGAATTGCCGGCAAAGGGTGGTCTTGCCGCACCCGACCTCGCCGACGAGCACGATGAAGCCCTTTTTCTCGGCAATCCCGTAACGCAAATGCCGCAGCGCCTCCTGATGGGTGGGGCTGAGGTAGAGGAAGCGCGGGTCGGGCGTGATGTTGAACGGGAGCTCCCGGAGCCCGAAAAAACCCTGATACATGATCGGCGGGGCAACCGTGGTCCGCGGTTCCGGCGAACGCACGCCAAAATACCGGCCGGCGCGCTCGCCGGTTCCCGTGGCGGGTTTGTCCTTTACTCGCCTCGGCGCGCTTCGTTCATCTGCCGCGTCGCGTGAGTTCCCGCCGGGTCATGGTCGTGGTGTATGCCGTGCTGCTGGCGCTGTTCGGCGCCGGCGGAGGCGTGCTGTTTCTCGAGGCGCGCGCCGAGCTGGCCGCGTTGCGGGAGCGTCAGTCCGCGTTGCAGCGGGAGCTCGACGCCGCGAAGGCGCGTCTGGCGGATCAGGACCGTTTCCTGCAGCGGCTGCGGAGCGACCCGGCGATGGCGGAGAAGGTGATCCGCGAGCGGCTGGGCTACGGCAAGCCGGGCGAGGTGATCTTCCGTTTCGACAACAACCCCTGACGGCGCGCGGCGGCGCAGTTGCGGACCGCGTTCCGCGGACCACTTTTTCCTCATGTCCCAGCATCCGCTCATCGAGAAGTTCGCCCGTGCCGGCCAAGGGCAGGTATTCGCGCATTGGACAACCCTGGGTGAAACGGAGCGTGCCAACCTCCTCGCGGAGGCGGCGGAAATCGATCTCGCGGAAGTGGAGCGTCTGACGCGCACGCTGCTACGGCCGGGGGCCGCGGCGGGCGTGGATCTTGAAGGGCTGGCGCCGGCGCCGTATGAACGCCATCCGGCCAACGGCGGCGATCGCGCGGCGTGGCACACCGCCAAGGCGGCGGGTGAAGCGGCGCTGCGGGCGGGTCGGGTGGCGGCCTTCACGGTCGCGGGCGGGCAGGGGACGCGGCTCGGTTACGACGGACCGAAGGGCACGTTTCCGGTCACGCCGCTCCGGCGGAAGTCGTTGTTCCAGGTCTTCGCCGAGAAGATCCGTGCGGCGGGCACGAGGTTTGGGCGGCCGCTGCACTGGTTCGTGATGACGAGCCACGCCAACCATGCGGCGACCGAGGCGTTTTTCGCGGAACACCGCTGGTTCGGGCTCGACCGCCACCGCGTGCATTTCTTCCGGCAGGGGCGGATGCCCGCCGTTGATTTCGAAGGGCGGATCCTGCTCGAGGGCCGCGGAGCGATCGCGTTGTCGCCGGACGGCCATGGCGGCTCGCTGCGTGCGCTGGCGCGCAGCGGCGCGCTGGACGTGATGGAGCGCGAGGACGTGGACATCCTGAGCTACTTCCAGGTCGACAATCCGCTGGTGCGTTGCGTCGACCCGGCGTTCATCGGCTGGCACGTCCTCGGCGGCTCGGAGATGTCGAGCAAGATGGTCACGAAGGCCCACGCCGCGGAGAAGGTCGGCCATTTCTGCGCGCAGCGCGGGCGCACCGTGGTGATCGAGTACTCCGACCTGCCGGCGGCGGTGCAGCAGGAGACCGGGCCGGACGGCGCGTTGCGGTACCGGGCGGGCAGCATTGCGATCCATACGTTAGACCGCGCCTTTGTGCGCCGGATGGCCGAGCCGGGCGCAAGCGCCACCTTGCCGTTCCACCGCGCCGACAAGAAGATCCCGACGGTGGACGCGGCGGGGAACCCGGTGAAACCCGAGAAGCCCAACGGCGTGAAGTTCGAGCTCTTCGTGTTCGATGCGCTGCCCTTCGCGCGGAACCCCGTGGTGATCGAAACGCTGCGGGCGGATGATTTCTCCCCGGTCAAGAATGCCGACGGTGCGGATTCGCCGGAGACCTGCCGGCGCGACCAGCTGCGGCAATACGGCCGCTGGCTGGGCGCGGTCGGCGCGGTGCCCACCGATGAGGCGGGGCATCCCGGTATCGATGTCGAGGTGTCTCCTCTCTTCGGTTACGACGAGGATTCGTTCGCGGAGACGTGGTCGCGGCGCTCACCCGCGCCGCGGGTGGAGCACGGAGCCTACCTCGAGTAAGCCCGCGCCGGTTCAGCCCTCACCGCTTTTTTTCCGTTTCTTCGCGGCCACCGGGTCGGGGCGCGGATTGACGGTTGGCATCTGGGCAGCGGTGGTGGCCCGAAAGGCGGAGAGTTTGGCGAGGAGTTCGCGGACGCGCGCGGGTTCCGCCGTCGCGAGGTTTTTCGACTCCGCGGGATCGGACCGGAGGTTGAACAGCTCGGGAGAGCGTCCGGTGCCGGTCAGGGTGTGCTCGTGGTACTCGATCAATTACCAGTCGCCAGCGCGGAGGGCGCTCGCGG
>JBJTCH010000431.1:0-4733 GCA_046091745.1 Opitutaceae bacterium | reverse complement strand
CGCGGCCGACGCACCGGTGCGGACGGCAAACCGCACGACCACGGCGATCGCCGCGTATTACCTCAACGCGCACATGTACACCATCGTCCCCCGCCATGTGCGCGCGGACATGGAGTGGATGGCGGCCATCGGTACGCAGTACCTGTGCGTCGGCGTTCTCGAGCAGGATCTGTTCGCCGCCCGGGAGAACCACGCGCTGATCCTCGCCGAGGCCACGCGCGCCGGATTGAAGGTGCTGGCGGTGCCCTCGCGCTGGGCCGGTCTCACCGCCGGCGCGCCCAAGGCCCCGAGCCTGTTCTCCGCCGCCAACCCCGACACCTGGATGGTCAACAAACGCGGCACGACATTCGTGAGTCCACAGGTCTCCAGCGTGATCAGCAGCATCCATCACCCCAAGACACTGCGGTTTTTCCAGGACACGCTCGCGGAGCTGTTCCGCCAGCACCCGACGATGGCGGGCTTCATCCTCGACGAACCCAAGGCGTTCAACATCGACACCTCGCCCATGGCCGTCGCCGCGCTCGGCGCCAACGCCCCGCTCGAGTCGCATCTCGGCGCCGCCCGCGACTTCTATTCCAAGGTCTGCGGCTTCGCGAAGGAACGCTGGCCGGACAAACTCACCGTCCTTTTCCAGAAGGCCGACAACCATTCGCCAGCCGAACTCGCCGCCGGCGGCGGCGTCGGCCCGCTGGATTACTACGGTTGCGACGGACGCCCGTGGACGCGCGAGGCGGACCAGCGCTTTCCGCACGGCGGCGCGAACTCCGAAAGCGGCAAGGGCAAGATCCTGCTGAGCGGCGTCGGACAGCTTTTCATCGACACGGCCCGCAAGGTTCCCGGACGGAAATCGTTTTTCCTGGCGGAAAACCACAACATCACCTCGGCGATGATCGACGCGATGGACCGCGACTACCCGGCGGCGCTCGCGCTGCGGCCGGACCTCTTCGCCTACTATTATTACCCGCGCAACGTGCAGGAGCCCGACCGCGCGATGGACATCATCGCGAAGCACGTCCGCCGCTTCACGCAGGGTTGAGCGGCGTCCACGGCAACGCGGACTGGCAAGTCAGAGACCGGCCGGTAGGTGTGCGGGGAGTCACTGCAACCTCAGGAATTGATTTCCCGCCATGCGCCTCACCTACCTCGGTCACTCCTGCTTCCTCGTCGAGACCAGCAGCGCCCGGATCCTGATCGACCCGTTTCTCACGGGAAATCCAGCCGCCGCCGTGAAGGCGGAGGACGTGCGCTGCGACGCAATCCTCGTCTCGCACGGACACGAGGACCACATCGGTGACGCGGTCGCCATCGCGAAGCGCAACGACGCGCTGATCGTCGCCAACTACGAGCTCGCGGAGTACTTTGCCGCCAAGGGCGCGCGGACCCACGGCATGAACCCGGGCGGCGCGCATGTCTTTCCCTTCGTCAAGGTGAAGCTCACCCTCGCGCACCACTCCTCGAGCGTGGAGGCGGGCCTCAACGCCGTGTACCTCGGCACACCCTGCGGCATTTTGCTCCAGGCCGGTGGCAAGACCCTGTACCACGCGGGCGACACCGCGCTCTTCCTCGACATGCAGCTCATCGGCCGGGCGAACCTCGACGCGGCGCTGGTCCCGATCGGCGACAATTACACGATGGGGCCGGAAGACGCGCTGACGGCGCTGGATTTCCTGAAGCCGCGCATCGCGGTCCCGATGCATTACAATACGTGGCCCCTGCTCGCGCAGGACGGCGCCGCCTTCGCCCGCAAAGCCAACGAAGCCGGCCACACCGTGCATCCGCTGAAGCCGGGCGAGAAGCTGGAGATCTGAAATCCGCGCGGACCGCGGTGAGCAGAGCGCCTTGAACCGGAAGGTCGGGAAGATCGGAAAGCGTGGCTCCCGACCCTCGTCAGCGCCATCGGCCTGCCTTACGAGTCGCGAAGACCGGAAAGCCGGCGGACAGGGGCACGCCGAGGTTGCGGATAAGGGAGCGAATCTGGAAATCACGACTCCGGCGTGATGCGAGGGCGCATGTCGTAACCACGGCCTGGCAGTCCGACTTTCGTTACGTGAATGAACTTGGCCAAGGTACCAAGCAGCCGGAGCTTGGATGAGAATTGCTAAGTTATAAATCCTTTTCCTTCAATAGTTTGATCGGCCTAGAAGGCACTTTATTGAAAAACCGGAGTTGCATTCCGGTTTTTCAATTATACAGCCTTCGGCGTGATTGCACGCCCACAGGCCTTGGCCCGGATTCGCGAATCTTACGCCGTGCACCCAGCCGTGGCAATTGAGGGCCCCCGACAGTGCGGCAAGACCACGCTGGCCCGGTTCCTCGCGGCCAGCGAGCCGGAGGTCACCTTCTTTGATCTCGAAAGTCCGGCCGATCGGCAGCGACTGGCCACGCCGGAGCAAACCCTGCGCCCCTTGCGCGGGCTGGTCGTGATCGACGAGGCCCAGCGGATGCCGGAAATCTTCCCCGTGCTGCGCGTGCTGCTCGATCGGCCGGAGGTTCCCGCGCGGTTTCTGCTGACCGGCAGCGCCTCGCCCGAGCTTATCCGCGGACTCTCCGAATCGCTCGCGGGCCGCGTCGGCATTCTGGACCTTGCGGGCTTCGATCTTACCGAGGCCGGAGCCACGAACTGGAGCTCGCTCTGGATACGCGGCGGGTTTCCCCGCTCCTTTCTCGCCCCCGACGACCACGCCTCGTTCATCTGGCGGCAGGATTTCATCCGCACTTTTCTGGAGCGTGACGTCCCTCAGCTCGGCATCAGGATCCCGGCCGAGAAGCTGCGCCGCTTCTGGACAATGATCGCTCATTACCATGGTCAGATCTGGAACGCCGCGGAGTTCGGGCGCGCTCTCGGCAGCGACGAAAAGACGGCCCGCCGCTACCTCGATCTGCTGGCCGGGGCCTTCCTGGTGCGCGTGCTGCCTCCGTGGTTCGAGAACCTCGGCAAGCGCCAGGTCAAGGCGCCGAAGATCTACGTGCGCGACCCCGGCCTGCTGCACGCGCTGCACGGCTTGGGCGATCGGCAGGCGCTGCTCGGGCACCCCAAACTGGGCGCTTCGTGGGAGGGATTCATCCTGGAGCAACTCATCGCCTTGCTGCCCTCGCGCGACACCTACTTCTGGGCCACGCACGCCGGGGCCGAGCTTGATCTGATGGTGATGAAGGGAGGCAAACGCTACGGCTTCGAGATGAAGTACAATGACGCCCCCGGCACGACGAGGTCGATGCACACCGCGCTCGCCGACCTCCACCTCGAGCATCTGTGGGTCATTTATCCGGGCGAATCGCGTTATCCCCTGGATGACAGGATCACCGTCACCCCGGCGCGGGAGATCCCGGAACTGGTCGCGAACCTGAACCCGGGGAGATAAACGGCCGCTCCGCGATCACGCGCGGTAACCGCCCTTTTCGACCCACTACTCCGGGGAAGCGATCCACCCTCCGTGCGTGCCGGTCTGCGTCCTTCCGCGCCGAAAAGACCCCGCCCACCCAACCGTCAGAAATTACCCTTCACGCCGATCTGGAAGGTGACGCCGTACTCGCCCTCGGCGGCGAACTTCACGTAACGCGGGCTGCCGATCGCGTAGGACTCGTTCGAGTCGCGGTTGTTGAAAACGTTCCGGCCGGTGGCGTAGAGCGCGTAGTTGCGGCTCAGGCGGTAATCGAGCGACGCGTCGAGCCGCAGGCGCTCCTGCTGGTAGTTCCAGCCGTTGGCACCGATGTTGGCGGCCCCGATCGTCCCGACGCGCTTCTTGCCCACGAGCGTCCAGCGCGCGTTGAACGCGACGGGGTTCCGGTTATAAAAGAAGCCCCAGTTGATCATCTTCGGCGTGAAACCGCGGAAGTCCGCCTCCTGCGGTCCCTTCGTGCGCACCAACGTGGTGTTGGCGAACACCCGGAAGTACCGGGCGAACGAGGCCCGGGTGAAGAAAGACAGCGGCTGGCTCACGTTCATTTCGTAGCCGTTGATGTGCGCGATGCCGTCCACATTGCCCGGCGCGTTCACCTGGTAATCGACGAACTCGTCACCGAGGCCGATGCCCTGCAGGAAATCCGCCGTCGCGAGGAAGTTGCGCGTGGCGAAGAAATTCCGGATCTGCTTCCGGTAGAACCCGAGCGAGATCTCCCCACCGTTCGCCGAGTAATGTTCGACGCGCAGGTCGAGGCTCTGGCCGGTCCAGGGTGTGAGCCCGGGATTCTTGGTCGTGATCGTGCCGAGCGCGGAACCGGTCGCCGATGAATCGGGGTTGAAGTCGACCTGATTCACGTTGGTCGCGCCCATGATGTTCCCGAAATCCGGCCGGCCCAGCGTGCGCGCGACCCCGAGGCGTCCGAGGAGATTCGGGGTGAAGTTGAAAGTCGCGTTCAGGCTCGGGTAGAGGCCGTCGTACTGTTTGCGGATGCGCGCCCCGAGTTTCCGGTAGACGAGCTTGTCGATCTCGATGCCGTCGGTGGTGATCGGGATGGGCCGGTTCTGCGCGGTGAGGATCAACGCGCCGGTGCGCGGGTCGCGCGGGTATTGCGCGTTGTTGTCCTGCAGCACCGTGCGTCCCACATCGGTCGTGCGCTCGAGCCGGACACCGCCGAGGAGCCGGAGTCGGTTGGAAAACAGCGACGCGTCGGCAAGCAGGTAGGCGGCGTCGATGCGTTCCGTGATCTGCTCGGTGTTGAGCGCGTCGGCCCGGAGGTCGGTGCGAAGATTCGCAGCCGGGACCTGGAAGTAATTCGGGTACTGCTCGTAC
>JBJTCH010000430.1:0-3457 GCA_046091745.1 Opitutaceae bacterium | reverse complement strand
GACGTCGAGGTGATGGCGCTCGGTGCGGGTGACGAGCGTCGGGTCGATCCACGTGGCGGCGGCGACCTCGTCCCACATCGGGCGGTCGCGCCGGCCGAAGCGATCGAGATACGCGGCGAGCGGTGTACCCGCGCATGCGATACGTTCGAACATCGCGGCGGTGGCGCGGACGTTCTGGGAGATGTCGATCGGCGCGCAGACGAGCCGGCGCCACGGCGCGCGGAGAACGGCGCGGGCGGCCTCGGGATCGAAGCGCAGGTTGAACTCGCGGCGCGGGTTCTGGACGAACTCACGCGCCGTGGTGGCCGGCGCGAAGGATCCGCCCATGAAGTGGATTTCGCGGATCAGCTCCGGCAGGCGCGGCTCGCGGGCGAGCGCGAGGGCGACGTTGGTGAACGGCGCCGCGCACCAGAGGGAAATTTCCCCCGGGAGGGTGCGGGCGAGGCGCGCGATCCGGTCGGGCGCGGCTTCGTCCGCCGGGTGGGTTTGCGGATTGCCCTCCGGCAGATCGCGCAGCTCGCGCGGGTCGGTCCAGCGACCGGGGCGGGCGAGGTCCCACGCCCCGTTGTAGATGAGTTTGCCGTGGACGGCCTCCCACGCGGCGACGGTCGCGGGTGTGGCGACGAGCGGCATTTCGGCGCCGGGGGCCACGGGGATTTCCGGGCGCCCCATGATCTCGAGCAGCCGCAGCGCGTGGCGCACCTGCTGGTCGCGCCAGTGGTCGCCGGTTGGTACGGTGATCGCGAGCACGTCGACTTCGGGGGCGTTGAGCAGCAGCGCGACCGCCTGCAGGTTGGTGCCTGCGGGCCCGAGAGTGTCCTGGTCGATGATGACCTTGCGGCGCATGCGCGCCGCATGGCCGCAAAAAGCGCGGCCGGCGCAAAGAAAGAAATTGGCCCGGGGCCGATGCCGCGGAGAGTGGGGCCGTGGATTACCTGGCGCTGATCGACCGCTCCAAGCTGCACTACAAACGCAGCGATGTGACGCCCATCTTCGCGGATCCCGCGGCTTTCGCCGCGCTGGTCGGTGATTTGGTGGCGCCGTTCCGCGATGCCGGTGTGCAACGCGTGGTGGGCACGGATGCGTTGGGTTTCATCGTGGGTACGGCGGCTGCGCTGCGGCTCGGGACGGGGTTCACGCCGGTGCGCAAAGGCGGCAAGTTACCCGTGCGAAAGGAGACCGCCGCCTTCCGGGATTATTCCGGCGAGGAGAAGGCCCTGGAGCTCCGGGCGGAACCCTGGCCGGCCGGCACGCGGGTGCTGCTGGTCGACGAATGGATCGAAACGGGCACCCAGGCGCGTGCCGCGGCGGAGCTGGTCGAGCGAGCGGGCGGGGTGATCGTTGGCATCGCGGCGATCGCGTTCCGCCGCAACGACCGCACGGCACCGTTATGGGCGCGTTATCGCTGTCACGGGCTCTGGCCCGAGCTGCCGTGAGTTGCTCGCGCTTCGACGGATTCCGAAAAAACCGTTGACTCCCCTCGGGGCGTCTGGGTTCTTGGCCGGCTTTCGCACTCAAGATCGACCATGGCCAACACCAAATCCGCCATCAAAGCCGCCCGCAAGGCCCGGCGCCTTACCGACCGGAACCGGGGCGTGAAAACCCGCCTCAAGACCCTGCGCAAGCGCTTGGATGAGCTGCTGGCCAAGAAGGACGGCGCCGGCGCCAAATCGGCCGCCGCGGCCTATACCTCCGCGATGGACCGCGCTGTGAAGTCGGGCGTCGTGCATCGCAACGCCGCTTCCCGTGGCAAGGCCCACGCCGCCAAGGCGTTCGCCGTCGCCTGATTCGCGCCGTCACGAACCTTTCCCAACTTGGATCGCGGTCCGCAAGGAACCGCGTCCCGAACTCCGAACACCATGGGCAACCTGAAGAAGAAACGCCGGCTGAAGATGAACAAGCACAAGCGCCGCAAGCGCTTGAAGGCCAACCGGCACAAGAAGCGCACCTGGCAGAAGTAAGCCGCTTCCCGGCTGCGCCCCGCGCCTTCCAAACCCGCCTTTCGGCGGGTTTTTTTTCGCCCGGAATGTCTCCTGGTGAAGCGGCAAATCCACGTCGCTCCGTCGGGGAAAGCCGTAGGGATTTGAACTTGTAAGCCGCGGCTCGCTCCAAAGTCTCGCCTCGGCCCGGCGCGAGGCAGGTTCCGCACTCCTGTCCGCAGGTTCCCGCAACTCTTTTTTCCCGACCTTCGTCCCACTCCCCACGCATGTTTCTTAACCGGAAGGCCAAGGGATATTTCGTCAGCGCAAACGACCACGTGATGCAGGTCGCCCGGACTTCGTCGCCGGGGGGGCCGTTCACCGTCGAAGAGCTCCAGGAATTTCCGGCCGGTGATGACGCGGCGCGGGAAGCCGGGCTGAAGCGGATCGGGGTCGGCCGTTCCGCCGGCGGCTACCTGCAGGCGGTGGTGGGCACCCATCCGGCGCGCCGCTTGGTTCGCCGGCACACCATCGAGCTGAAACGGGCCAAGGAACCGGCGTACCTCACTGAGGTTTGCACGCAGCAATTCCGCGTCGAGGCCGACAAATACGCGCTCGCCGTCATCAACGCGGCCGACGGCTCCGAGTTCGATCCGGCGACGAGTTCGCAGAAGGATGTGCTCTTCTGCGGGCTGCCGTCCGACGACGTTCTCTCGATCCAGTCCGATCTGCAGGAGGCCGGCATCTATCCGCAGCGGCTGGAAATCGGCACCGTTTCCCTGCTGGGAGGCGTGGCGGATTGTCTCGCCCATTCCCGGTCGCGCACGCCGGTGCTGGTGGTCGAGGTCGGCGCAGACACCACCCACACCTTCATCGTGACCGGCGCGGGCGTCGAGGCGTCGCGGCCGATCGCCCACGGCCACGCCGCCATGGTTCCCTTGGTGCAAAAGGAGCTCGGCCTGAAGGACGAGGAGGCGGCGCGAAAACTGCTCCTTTCGAACACCTTCGACTTCACGGGTCTCGGGCCCGTCCTGCTGAAACGCCTGCTGGCCGATCTGCAATCGTCCATCGGGTTCTACGAGGTGCAGACCGGTCAATCCGTGGGCCAGGTGCTCACGAGCCAGCTCCCGCCGCCGCTTGCCTGGCTCGATGGGGCGCTCTCCGGCGCGCTCGGCATCCCCGCCTTCCGACCCGATCCGATCCCGTGGCTCGCCAGCCGGCAGGTCACGGTGCCCGACGCCCTGGCCGCCACCGCGCGCGATCCGCGCTGGTTCGGTCTGCTCTCCCTGATGGTCCAAATCAACGCCGCCGATGCTGTCGCTGTTCCGGAAAAAAAGTGAGGAGTCGGCCGCGGTGGTGATGCCGGCGTGGCATCCCAATTTCCGCGACTACCAGGGGCTGCCCGACGTCAAGGTCGTGCGCACCGCGTTCTTCGTGAACGGCGGCGCGGTCTTCGTCGCGCTCGGGCTCGCCGTCTACGTCGCCACGCAGGAGCTGCACCTGCGCGCCCTCGGCACGCAGATCGCCGAGGAGCAGGC
>JBJTCH010000429.1:0-3149 GCA_046091745.1 Opitutaceae bacterium | reverse complement strand
ACCGCAGCAGACGCTGCGCCGCCTCGTGCGGTACGGGCTCGACGGGGTCTTCAGCTTTTCGCATCTGCCGCTGCGGATGGTAACCTACGCGGGCATGCTCGTGGCATGTCTCGGTTTCGCGGCCGGGCTCTTCTTCGTGCTCTGGCGGCTGCTCGACTTCGAGCGCAGCCCGACCGGTTTCACCACGCTGGCCGCGCTCATCACGTTCCTCGGTGGCGTGCAGCTGATCGGGATCGGCATCCTCGGTGAGTACCTTGGTCGCATCTACGACGAGGTGAAGCGCCGGCCGAACTACATCCTGAAGTCGGCGCCGCCCGCCGGCGAGGGCCGCGCCGCCTCCGGGTCGTGAACCGCGCAGTCTCCGCCCGGCCGCGCTGGCCGGTCACGCTCCTCACCGCGGGTTTCGCTGCGGCCCTCGTCGCCTTGGCCGCCCGGGCAATGTTCGCGGTGTTCATGTTCTACGACGACGAGGGCTACGTGCTGATCTCCTACCGGAACTTCGCGGAGGGCGGAGCCCTGTACCGGGAGATCTTTAGCCAGTACGGGCCGTTCCCCTTCGTGGTCCATTGGATCCTTCACCTTGCAGGGGTCCCCCTCAACCACGCCGGCGGAAGGGTCGTCACTCTTTGCCTCTGGGTGCTGGTGGCACTCGCCCTGGCGGCGCTCGCCGGCCGGGCGACACGCAGCGCTCCGGCAGCGATTCTCACCCTAGCTGGGACCTTTTCCTGTCTCTTCGTCGTGACCAGTGAACCAAGCCACCCGGGGGGATTGATCGTGGCTCTCGGGGCGGCCGCGGCCGCCGGTGGCTGGTTCCTGCTTCACCGCGGACATACGGCGGCATGGGCGGCGTTGATCGGGGCGGTCACCGCGGCGCTACTTCTCACCAAGATCAATGTCGGCGTCTTCGCCGCGTTCGCAGCCGTCGCTTGGTACTCGCTGCACCTCCGCGCCGGACTCCTTCGCCGGATATCCATCGCGGCGGTGCTCGTCGGCTGCGTCCTCCTCCCGCTCCTGCTGATGCGGGACAAACTCGGGGAACCATGGGTGCTGACGCTCGCCTCGACGTGGAGCGCTGCGGCGGTGGCGGTCGTCGCGACCGTCGCCGGGCAAGGGCCCGGGGACCTGACCGCGCGTCCGGCGATACCCGCCCTTTTAACGGGCGCCCTCGTGGGGGCGGTCATACTCGCCGTTCCTCTCGCCCGGGGTACCGGCCTTCCGGACCTGTTCGACGGCATCCTGTTCGGTCCGCTCCGGAACGCGGTGAAGTTCTCGCATCCGGTATCTTGGCCGCCGGGCATGATCTGGTACACGGCCGCGTCGATCGCCTCGTGGGTGACGGCACTTGCGTTACGTCGGCGCTACCCCGCTGAGACAGGTCTGGTTGTAGCGGTGCTGCGGATCGCCTTGACCGTCGGCGTAGTCGTGTGCCTCGTCCGGCCTCCGCCGCTGCTGGTCTCGTTCAGTCTCTACGTTCTAGCGCTGCCGGCCGTCTGGCCGCTGGCGTGGCACCTCGGGGAGGCCGGGACGAATGTGGACCGGGCCCGGACCTGGGTTCTGCTCCTGCTGCTGGGCCAGTGCCTCCATGCCTATCCCGTGGCAGGAAGCCAGGTGGCTTGGGGCTGTGTGCTCACGATACCGCTGGCGGTGATCGGCTCTTGGGAGGCCGTCCAATGGCTCCGCGCGAACCGGAGCGCGCGGTTCGCGCCGCGCGCGGGAGGCCTCGCCGCCGGAACGCTGGCGCTGGGGGCGGTCGCCGGCGCGTTGGGAGCCGGCTGGAATCTGGGGCAGGAGTCTCTTCGCCGTTCGGACGGCGTCAGCCTCGGGCTGCCGGGCACCGGCCCGCTGCGGCAGCCGGTTGATTCCGCCGCGCTGTTGCGCGTGCTTACCCTTAACGCCACCGCCCACGCCGACGTGCTCTTCTCCGAACCCGGGATGTTCAGCTTCAACCTCTGGAGCGGAGCGCCCTCTCCGACCGCGGCCAACGTCACCCATTGGTTCTCGCTGCTCGGCGAGGGCCGCCAGCGGGAGATCATGCTTCGTCTCGCGGCCAGCCCCCGTGCCGTGGTGATCGTGGACCAGCTGCACATGAAATTCCTCCGCGACCGCGGGTTTGCGCCCGCGGGACCACTGCACGACTTCATCGACCGTGAGTTCGAGCCCGCCTTCCAGGTCGCCGATCTGGAGTTCCGTGTGCGGCGCGGCCGGAGCATCCGGCCCTTTCTGCTCGCCGAGCTGCTCTCCCGCGCGGAGGCCGCGGGGGATGGCGAAAGGCACCTGATCCGGCTTCCGCTGCTGTTGCCGACGAAGGAGCCCGTGGTGGCGATCGACCTTGCCCCGGGGCATCCCGCTTCGGTCCGGCTGAACAGCCAAAACACCCGTCTGGAGATCACCCCGCTTTCGCCGCGCGGGGATCCGACGGGGCCGGCCGCTCCCGCCAGCTGGCCAATCGCGATCGACGGTCCCGCGCTGCTGTTGCTCTACTTCAGCGCTCCTGATCCGTCACGCCTCCCGCGGGAGACGGCATTGCTGCTGCGGAACGCTGCCGGCGGCGAGGAAGCGCTCGCACGCTTCGCACCCTGAAACCGCTCAGCCTCGCCGCCGCGCGACGAGCAGCAAGCTCACCCCGAAAGGAAACGGGATTCGGCTGCGCCCGAGGCCGAGGAACACCGCGCGCAGGAAAGCGTTCAGCCAACCCGGCGGCAGCCGGTCCTCGGCGCGCCGTCCGTCGATCCGGGGAGCCCCACGTCTTGCGCGCCAACGCCTCAGCAGCCACACGGCCGGGTACGCGACGACATTGGTGTAATTCCCATGGAGAATCTCCCAATCCCCCGGCCCGAAGAGCGCGCAAAGCTCCCGCCGCGAGTAGCGCCGCTGGTGGTGCAGCGCGACATCCCAGTCGCTCCACAGGGCCATGCCCGCGGGCACCGTGACGACCGCGAGGCCACCCGGACGGAGGAGCCGCGCGAAGCCGCGCACCGCCGCGGCGTCATCGGGGATGTGCTCGAGCACGTCGAGCGCCGTGAGGTAATCCAGGGACGCATCGGGGAGGGGCACATTTCCACCGGACGGCACCAGCACCTGACCGGGCTGGAAGCGCGCGCGCAGCATCCGCAGTGACTCCTCGTGGTCGTCGAGCACCAGCACGCGGC
>JBJTCH010000428.1:0-3249 GCA_046091745.1 Opitutaceae bacterium | reverse complement strand
TCGATGCGAATGGGCCGTGGGTGTTCGCGGGTATTTCAGAACCGGGGCATCCGCACAAACGCCGTCAGAACGTCCCCTTCACGCCGAAGGCCCACTGCACGCCGTAGGCGTTGGTCGAGCTGATCTTCGCGTAGGCGGGCGTCTGCGAGCCGTAGCGCATGAGGTTGTAGTGGACGTTGAAGATGTTGCGACCGTTGGCGAAGAGCTGCAGCCAGCGCGTGAGCTGGTAGGTGAAGTTCACATCGGTGGTCGTGCGCTTTTCCTGATGCAGGTAGGCGTCGGGCCCCTGGGCGGCGGAGGCGGCCTGGCGCTGCTCGCCGCGGCCGTTCCACTTGAGCGAGAACGTGACGGGATTGCGCGTGATCGTGAAGCCGGGGTTGAAGCTCTCCGGGATCAGACGGGTGAAGTCCGCCGTGCGGCTCCCGTGGAGCTTCAGGCGGGTGGCGTTGGCGAAGACGGAGATATGGCGGCCCCAGCCCCCGAGCGGCTTGAGTGATTGGCGGAAATTGAATTCCGCGCCGTCGATGCGCGCGTCGCCTCCGTTCACGGTCGTGCGCACCTCCCAGCCCTGGTAATTCGGGTCCAGCCCGAGCTGCTCGAGGAGCGCGGGCGTCGCGGCCACGCCGGTGATGCTGTTGAAGAAACTCGAGATCGTCTTCCGGTAGACGCCAAGGCTCACGACGCCGCCGGACGCCGTGTAATACTCCGCGGACAGATCGTAATTGTGCGCGAGCCACGGCTTCAGGTCGGGGTTCCCGACGATCAGCAGGCCGGGATACGAACCGGGCGAGGGGTTGGCGGAGTTGAAGGTCTCGTTCTCGTCGATGGTCGTGGCGGGAATGACCTGCGCGAAATCGGGTTTGCCGTAGGTGCGGGCGTAAGCGGCGCGCACGAGGAAGTCCGCCGTGGCGTTGTAGGTGAGATGCAGGCTCGGGTAATAGCCCTCGAAGCCGCCGTTGGTGGCGCGGCCGAGCTCCTTGCGGGTGGCGTACAAATCCGCGAGCGAGCCCGCGGCGCCGACCTCGGGCTTGCGCACGCGGGCACCCTGCGCGTCGCGCGCGAACGTGCCGTTGGCGTTGCGCTGGAAGGCCCCGTCAGGGTCGTTGAGCGGGCCGGCGGCCTTGGTGTGGATCTTCTCCTGGCGCACGCCCGTGAGGAGCAGCAGCCGGTTGCGAAAGAAGCGCGCCTCCAGCTGCGCGTAGAAGGCGGTCGTGATCTCCTTGAAGTTCTGCGAGGCGTTGAGGCGGGTCGTCTCGGACGTGATCTGGTTCGCCAGGGTCTGCGTGAAGAGTCCCGGGTTCTTGCCCCAGGCCTCGACCATGCGGTTCAGCGAGGGCTGCGGGATGTAATCATAGGCATGGAAATAATTGTCCCGCGGGGTGAAGACCTGCATCGCGTACGGCGCGAGCGAGCGGTCGCCGTTCACGCCGTTGTAGGTGTAGACCAGCGAGCGCTGGCGGTGGGCGCGGTCCTGCGACTTGAGCTGCGTGCCGATCTGCACGGCCGCCGGCACTCCGAAGGCGCTGAAGCCGCGCTTCACCAACCCGTCGGCGCCCATGGTGTCGTCGCGATGGTCGCGGAGGACGCCGTCGGTTGCGGTGTTGAGGACGTAATTGCGGAGATCGTTCAGATCGAGCGGGCGGTTGTTGGCGTCGAAGGCCGTGATTTTCCCCGGGCCGGTCGGCGTGATGTCGTCGTAGTTGACCCGCACGCCGGTGGGGTTCGCGAGGGCGGAGCCGATGGTGTTGAAGTGGCCCTTGCTGACGTGCCGCATCCACGTCTTGGAGGTCGACGCGGAGCCGCCCGATTCCGCGCTCCAATCGCCCTTGTTCCAACGGTAGCGCAGGTTGGCGCTGAGCGTGCGCGCGTCGATGTGGAGGAAGTTGCCGCCGTAGGACGCCGTGCCGCGGCCGGTCGCGGAGTGCGAGTACGTCGATCCGAAGGTCAGCGGCGCGCCGCCGGCGATGGCCGGCGCGGCGTTGGTGCCCACGCTGGTCGAACGGTTAACCTGGCCGAGGATGTCGAAGTAGTACGTCGCCTGCAGACCGCCGGAGAGCACGGAGTTCGGGGTGATCCGCCAGTCGGCCTTCAGGCCCGCGGAGTTGCGGTCGTACCACTTCGCGCCGTCGAGCAGGTTGTGGGTGGAGAGAAACGGCGCCGCCGGCGTGCCGCCGCCCGCGTTGGCGGTCCACGTGGTCTGCGAGATGTTCTGCTCGTTCCACGCCTTCGAGTGCAGCGCGGTGAGCACGAGGCCGAAGTTCTTCGTGACCGGCAGGGTGTAATCGAAGTCGAAGCCGGGGTTCACGCGCGGCTCCATCGTGTCGAAGGGGAACGCCTGATCCTTGAGCGTCATGCCGTCGCTGCTGGCGGAGACGAAGACGCGGTAGTTGAACTGGGCGCGGCTGCGCTCGAACGCGCTCTTGCTCACCATGTTCACCGAGCCGGAGATGCCGCTCGCGGGGTTGGCGGGCGTCGGGACCTTCGTCACCTCGATCCGCGAGATGTTGTTGATCGACACCTGCATGAAATCGAATTGCCGCGACTGGCCGTTGCGCGAGGCGTTGGCCAGCGTGGCGCCGTCGCTGGTGACGTTGGTCTGGTTCGGGTCGAAGCCGCGCACGGAGACGGCGAGCGGCATCACGTCGGAGTATTCGACCGTCACGCCGGGCAGGTTCTTCATGAACTCCGCCACATTGCCCTCGATGACATCGCCGTAGGCGTCGGTCGCGACCACGTTCTTGATGTTCGCGGCGAACCGCTGCTCGTTGGTCGCGAGCGCCTCGCCTTCTCGTAACCGCGACGACGACGCGACGAACGCGTCGAGTTTCACGACACCGGACTTCTCGCCTGGCGCGGCCCTCTCGCCGAGCAGGATGTCGCGCGTGGCCTCCTGCCCGGGTGGCACCTCCACCGCGAGAGTCCGGGGCTCGAGGCCCGAGTAGAAGGCCTCCACCCTTGCGGTGCCCGCGGGCACGCCGGTCAGTCGGAAGGTCCCGGTCTCGTCAGTGAACACCGCAAGGTCGGTGCCGGACACGGTGACGCGCGCGTTGGGCAGGAAACGCCCCGTGGCCTCGTTCGGCACGCGGCCGCGGATGGCGCCCGCGGCCGCGGCCGGCTGGGCCGGCAGCGAGGCGCCGAGGACGAGCGCGCACACGAGGGCGAGTCGCTGGAGCAAATACGAAAGGCGTGGGATGCGGGCGGGTTTCACGGGGCGGGTGGGCTTTTCGCGAGGCGCGCAAGGCCGGCGAC
>JBJTCH010000427.1:0-2850 GCA_046091745.1 Opitutaceae bacterium | reverse complement strand
CCGAGGGCCGTTCTGAAGGCGTCGACGCCATCTCTTTCTTGGGCTGGGTGTACTTGGCGGTGGCACTCTCTCCCCCGTCTCACCCGTCTCACCCGTCTCGCTGGTCTTCCGGTCTCTTGGTCGTTCGGTCCGTTCGTCCTTCTCCGCGCGTTCCTTGGATAAGCTCCCGCCACACGGGCCCCACGACGCGGAAATTTTCCACTGGGCCGACGGGCCAGTAGGCCTCGATCGGGCGGTCGGCAAAGGGAGGCTGCAGCGCGATGGGTGCTCGGCGGTATAATCCCTCGGCCACGCCTTCGAAGGCGTCTAGACGGGCGAGGGCAATAGAATCCACCGACCAGACTTCGCCCTCCACACTTCCGGGTTCCCCTGCGGCGGCGACCAGGCCGGGATAGCCGCCCATGTCGTGGAGGCGGTGGCCGCTCCCGGTACGGGCGTCTCCGATAAATTGCTGGCCGGCGAGGTGCGCGTGATTGCAGCAACCTCGCTTCAGGGTGCCGTACACAAACAGGAGCGTGCTCACGCCGGCGTCGCGGGTGAGGCGATGTCGATCACGACCGCAGTCGTGTTGTCTCGGCCGGAGGCCTCGACGGACTCATGCACGAGCACCTGGGCATGATTAGCGTCGGCGTCGCCGTTTCTGGTTTCACGCAGCAATTCCTCGATCCGCCGGTCCCAGAGTCCGTCGACGAGACCGTCGGAGCAGATAAGGAAACGATCCCCCGGGCGGAGGCCGATGGCCCCGATGTGGGGTTCAAGAATTTGATGGCCGGCGCCGAGGGCTTGTTGGAGAGCGTTGCGACGCGGGTGGGTGCGGGCCTCGCGCTCGTTGATGCGGCCGGTGCGCCGCAGCCAACCGACGTGGCTGTGGTCGTGCGTGACCTGGGTCATCGCTCCTTCCGCCGGGAGGTAATAGATCCGGCTGTCCCCGAGATGGGCGAAATACAGCCACTCCGGGGTGACCCACGCGAGACTGAGGGTCGCGCCCATACCGGCGCACTCCTCGTAGGAGCGACCGAGGCGGGTGAGATCATCGTGAATCTCGGTGATCAATTCACCGAGCACGTCGGCGAAACCCATCCCCATGCCAGCGGCGGAGAGTCGGAACGCGCGCGGGAACAGGCGCGTCACCCGGTCCACGGTGATCCGGCTGGCGAATTCGCCCGACTTGGCGCCGCCCATGCCGTCGCTCACGGCGAAGACAAAATCGCTCGCGCCCAGGGAGGCGCGGCCGGTCTTGCCGAGGTAACGCACCTCGCGGCCGTCCACGGCGAGGGCGAGAAAGACGTCCTCGTTGTTGGTGCGCACGCGACCCACGTGGGTGAGCCCGGACCAGCGGACATCCGGCGAAGCGGAGCGCTCCTCGGCGCGGCCGGACGAGGTTGGCGGGATGCTCATGGTTCAGGGAGTGAGGGTCACCGGGTTTCCCGTGCCATCGTCGAGGATCGTGGCAAACTCGAAGTCGATGATGCAGAACCGGCCGTCCTCGACGCGGTAGGTGACGTTGCGCAGTTCGCGGTCCTCGTGACGCACCCCGTAGGTCTCCAATTCGGCGAAAAGGTCCCGTTGGCGTTCCGGCGCCAGATGGTCGACGCGTCTCCCGCAATTGCTGGTGACCATGTAGAGCCGCTCCGGCTCCGCGGCGATGACCTTGGGCACGAACGGGCAGCCCCGATCCTCCAGATAGCGCAACACCCGGACCTCATGGTCGAAGCGCTCCCGGGCGCGTTGGCCGCGGAAGGTCTTGTGCACCCGGCCGTCGTAGCCGATGCGCACGGTGGCACGTCCGGTGTCCTTGATTTGCTCCATGCGACGGGAGAAGGGTTTGCGTGACGCTACGCGCTGGCAAGCCACGGGAGACAGCGGGCGCGGGGCGGCTGGGACGGGCCGCGACGGCCGAGCTGAAATTTCCCCGAACTTCAGATTGCTTCTGGCACGTTTGCTGCTCTTTCGTCGGTGGTTTCCTGATTCGTGTCGTCCGGCCTCGCCGGTCGGTGCGGTCTCGGAGCCGAAAACCCTGCAACTACATCCGCACACCCTTATGCCGAAGTACAAACTGGAATACATCTGGCTCGATGGCTACACGCCGCTGGCCAACCTGCGCAGCAAGACGCAGATCAAGGAATTCTCCGCGTTCCCCAAGCTCGCGGAACTGCCCGCCTGGGGCTTCGACGGAAGCTCGACGCGCCAGGCGGAGGGCAAGAGCTCGGATATCGTGCTCAAGCCCGTCGCGGTCTTCCCCGACTCGACCCGCAAGAACGGCGTGCTCGTGATGTGCGAGACCTTCCTGCACACCGGCGTCGCGCATCCGTCGAACTCCCGGGCCACCATCCCGGACGATCCGGACACCTGGTTCGGCTTCGAGCAGGAGTATTTCTTCTATAAGGACGGTGCCCCCCTCGGCTTTCCGCCGGGCGGCTTCCCCGAGCCGCAGGGTCCGTACTACACCGGCGTCGGGTTCAAGAACGTCGGCTCCGTCGCCCGTGAGATCGTCGAGCAGCACATCGACATATGCCTCGACGCCGGCATCAACCTCGAGGGCATCAACGCCGAGGTCGCCAAGGGTCAGTGGGAGTTCCAGATCTTCGGCAAGGGCTCGAAGAGCGCCGCCGACCAGATGTGGGTCGCCCGCTACATCATGGCCCGCCTGTGCGAGAAATTCGGCATCGACGTCGAGTGGCGCTGCAAGCCCATCCGCGGGCCCTTCGATTCCCCGCTCGATTGGAACGGTTCCGGTATGCACTCCAACTTCTCCACCAAGCACATGCGCGAGGTGGGTGGTAAGGACTACTTCGAGAAGCTCATGGCCGCCTTCGCCAAGCACGTGGACGAGCACATCGCGGTCTACGG
>JBJTCH010000426.1:0-3539 GCA_046091745.1 Opitutaceae bacterium | reverse complement strand
CCCCAGATCGGCGGGATGTACAACGGCGACCGCGCCCGGAAGGAGACCCTGGTCGACTTCGGTTTCCGCCTGCCCTCGGCCCTCGACAACCGGCCGCAGAGCTTCGCGGAATTCGATTCCGTGACCGGCCAGACGATCTACGTTTCAGCCACGCCGGCGGAGTTCGAAATGAAACGTTCCACGGTGGTCGCGGAGCAATTGATCCGTCCGACCGGGCTGTTGGATCCCGAGATCACCGTGCGGTCAACGAAGGGGCAGGTGGAGAACCTGATCACCGAGGTGCGCGCCGCGGCGGCGGCGGGTGAACGCGTGTTGGTGACGACGCTGACCAAGCGGCTCTCCGAGGACCTGACCAGCTACATGCGCGAGGCGGGGATTCGCGTGGAATACCTGCACTCAGACATCGACGCGATCGAGCGCGTGGAAATCCTGCGCAACCTGCGGCTGGGCCACTTCGACGTGCTGGTGGGCATCAATCTCCTGCGCGAGGGACTCGACCTGCCGGAGGTCGCGCTCGTGGCGATCCTCGACGCCGACAAAGAGGGCTTTCTGCGCAGCGAGACGTCGTTGATCCAAACCGCGGGTCGCGCGGCGCGGCACGAGAAGGGCAGGGTGATTTTCTACGCTGATGTCATGACGGAATCGATCCGCCGCACGCTCGAGGCCGTTTCCTACCGGCGCGCGAAGCAGATCGAATACAACACCGCGCACGGCATCACGCCGCGGAGCGCGCGGCGCGGCGCGCAGGCCAGCTTGCAGACCCGCGACATCAACGCGGACGTCGCGGAGCCGATGGTGGCGGAGGGCACGGAGGACGTCGCGGCGGTGATCGCCGAATTGGAGCAGGAGATGCAGGACGCCGCGGGCCGGCTTGAGTTTGAACGCGCGGCAGTCCTGCGCGACCAGATCGACGCGCTGCGTTCAGGGGATTTCCGGAAGGTGGCGCGCCCGGGCGGCGCGAATGGGCGACGCGGCGGCGCGGGCCGCGGCAAGCGACGCAGTTGAGCCGGAGCCTAAGCTCCTCAACCGAGCAGGCGGCGGAGAAAGGGTTCGGCGGCGCTCCAAGCCTCGCGCAGTGCGGGCAGGTGCGCGACTCCGGCGGTGAGACCGGAAGAGCGCGCGGCGGACTCGGTTTTTTCCGCGGCCAATCGCATGGCGGTCACGCCCAGGCTGGCGGAACTGCCCTTCAGGCTGTGCGCGGCGCGGATGAAGCGCTCCGAGTTCCCCGTGGCGGCCGCGTCCTCCAGTTCGCGGAGGCGAGCCGGCGTGTCCTCGAGATAAATGGCGGCGATCTCCCGCACCACCGCGTCGCTGCCCGTCGGATCAAGAGCGCGCAACCCGGCGAGGGTTTCGGCATCGAGGGGCGACGGATCGTGCATGGCGAAAAGGCACGGCGAGCATCGGACGAAAGCAAGAGCGGGGTGGCCCGGGGGCGTTGCAGCGTCGTGATTTAGGAACATATCTTTAAATCACGATGCGTTGATATTTCGCTTGCCTGCCGCTGATCGCCGCTGGTTTCGTCGCGGTTTAACCCGTCCCCCTACCATGGCCCAATCATTCGTGTTCTCCTCTGAGTCCGTCGGCGAAGGTCATCCCGACAAGGTCGCCGACCTCATCTCCGACAGCGTCCTCGACGCCTGCTTGTCCGTCGATCGCTCCAGCCGCGTGGCGTGTGAGACGTTCGTGAAGTCCAACGTCGTCGTGGTCGGCGGCGAGATCACGATCCCGAAGCTGCAGGACAAGCGCACGGGCCGCACCCGTCCGCTCGAGGAAGCCATCAACCTCGGCAAGGTCATCCGCGATGCCATCCGCCACATCGGCTACGTGAACGACGACGACGTGTTCCACGCCGACTCCGTCTTCATCAACAACTACCTCACCGCGCAGTCGGCCGACATCGCGCAGGGCGTCGACGCCCGCAAGGCCGAGGGCAAGAAGACCGCGGAGCAGGGTGCCGGCGACCAAGGCATCATGTTCGGTTACGCCTGCGACGAAACGCGGGAGCTCATGCCGACGCCGATCATGTTCGCCCACCGTCTGGGCCGCGAACTTACCCGCATTCGCAAATCCGGCCAGGTCGCCTGGCTCCGCCCCGACGCGAAGTCGCAGGTCTCGGTGCGTTACGAGGACGGCCGTCCGGTCGAGGTCGTGAACGTCGTGATCTCCACGCAGCACACCGCGGACGTCGCCCACGCGACCATCGAGAAATTCCTGATCCAAAACGTCATCAAGAAGGTCATCGACGCCAAGCTGCTGACGAAGAACACCGAGTATCTCATCAACCCGACCGGTCGCTTCGTCATAGGCGGGCCGCAGGGCGACTCCGGCCTCACGGGCCGTAAGATCATCGTCGACACCTACGGTGGCTGGGGCCGTCACGGCGGCGGAGCGTTCTCCGGCAAGGATCCGTCGAAGGTGGACCGCTCGGCCGCCTACATGGGCCGCTGGGTCGCCAAGAACATCGTCGCCGCCGGTCTGGCCAAGCACGCCGAGATCCAGTTCGCGTACGCCATCGGGCACCCGCGTCCGGTTTCGGTGCACGTCAACACCTTCGGCACCGCCCAGAAGGGTGTCTCCGACGAGCGTATCACCGATGCGGTGCAGCGGGTCTTCAGCTTCAAGCCCGCCGACATCGTCACGGCGCTCAACCTGCTTCGCCCGATCTACCGCGAGACCACCAATTACGGACACTTCGGCAAGGCCGGCCTCCCGTGGGAGTCCACCGCCAAGGCCGCCGCCCTCCGCGCCGCGCTGCGCTAAGCCAAGAGCCCGCTTCAAACTCCAACTTTACACCATGGCCACCGCCACCGCATCCCGTAAGGCCTCCCGCAAGCCCGCCTCCGCCGATTTCCAGGTCAAGGACCTCGGTCTCGCCGAGTGGGGCCGCAAGGAGATCTCCATCGCCGAGCACGAGATGCCCGGCCTGATGTCCGTCCGCCGCAAGTTCGGCCCCAAGAAGCCGCTCGCCGGCGTCCGCATCACCGGATCGCTCCACATGACGATCCAGACCGCCGTGCTGATCGAGACGCTCAAGGAACTCGGCGCCGACGTGCGCTGGGCCTCGTGCAACATCTTCTCCACGCAGGACCACGCCGCCGCCGCGATCGCCGCGGCCGGCACGCCGGTCTTCGCGTGGAAGGGCGAGACCCTCGAGGAGTACTGGGATCTCACCGTCAAGGCCATCACCTTCCCGGGCAACCAGGGTCCGCAGCTCGTCGTCGACGACGGCGGCGACGTCACCCTGCTGATCCACAAGGGTTGCGAGCTCGAGGAGGGCAGCGACTGGGTCAACACGGCCTCCGGTTCCCACGAGGAGCAGGTCATCAAGAACGTCCTCAAGCGCATCCACCGCGAGGATCCGACGCGCTGGACGCGCATCGCGAAGGAGTGGCGCGGCGTTTCCGAGGAGACCACCACCGGTGTGCACCGCCTCTACCAGATGATGGAGAAGGGCAAGTTGCGCGTGCCCGCCATCAACGTGAACGACTCGGTCACCAAGTCGAAGTTCGACAACCTCTACGGTTGCCGCGAGTCGCTGG
>JBJTCH010000425.1:0-3396 GCA_046091745.1 Opitutaceae bacterium | reverse complement strand
TCGGAGACGCTACGCGCCGTCGGCGAGGGCGCGGTGATCCGCATCGAGGGCAAGGTGGAGTTTTACCAAGGCCGCTTCTCCCCGCGGCTCCAGCGCGCCACGGCGCTCGACGAGGAGGCGTTGGCCGCGCCCGGGGTGCTGGAGTCGCTGGTGGAGACGGCGCCCGAGGACGCCGAGGCGATGTGGAAGGAGTTCAACGACTGCATCGACGCGATCCGCCACGACGAGCTGCGTCTCACCGTGCGCGGCGTGTTCGAGGAGGTCGGCGCGGTGTTCCGCTGGGTGCCCGCGGCGGTGGCCATGCACCACGCCTACCGCCACGGCCTGCTCGAGCACACGCTGCACATGGCCCGCGCCGCCCGCGCGCTCCTGCCGCACTATCCCCAGGTCGACGCCGACCTCGCGCTCGCCGGCATCCTGCTGCACGACACCGGCAAGTGCATCGAGTACGAGGGCACCCTCGCCACGCGGCGCAGCCGCAAGGGCATCCTGCAGGGCCACGTCGTCCTGGGCTACCAACTCACCCGCAAGCACGGCATGAAGGCGCGCCTCGACGCGGAGCGCCTCGAACGGCTCGAGCACATCATCCTCTCCCACCAGGGCGAACCCGAGTGGGGCGCGGCCGTCTACGCCGCCACGCCGGAAGCCGTCTTCGTCTCGATGGTCGACAACCTCGACGCCCGTCTCGGCATGGTGCAGCGCGCCCTCCGCCAGGCCGGCGAACGAGAGGAATTTTCCGAACGCCTGCCCGGCCTCAGCTCGCCCCTGCTCACAAAACCCCTGCCCCCGGCGGGGTGACGCGCCGGCACCGTACCCCGCGACTTTCTGCTGGCGCCGGGGATGCGGCGCGGCACGTTGCGCGGCCATGCGCGTTCCCATCGACGTCCAGCTGATCGGCAGCGAGATCGCCATCCGCTGGGATGACGGCGCGGAGTCGTTTCACGGCCACGAGGAACTGCGGGCCGCCTCCCCGAGCGCGTCGAACCAGGGCGAGCGCGACATCCTCGGCAACCGCTACGGCGGCGACGGACCGAAGCGTTTTCCCGGGGTCGCGGTCACGGGCTGGGAGCGGGTCGGAAACTACGCGCTTCGTTTCGATTTCAGCGACGGCCACCGGACCGGGCTGTACTCGTTCGAGTATCTCCGTCGCCTCGGCGGGCTCACCTGAGCGTCCGCGCCACGCGGGAATCTCCCGCCTTGCGGGCACCGGAGCGCGCCGCCACGTTTCGCGCGAAAATTCATGGCCCACCCGACCCTGCCCGCGTTCCTGGCGACGCGCTCGCTGGGCGCGGATGAAATCGGAAAAACTCCCGCCGAGGCGCTCCTCCGGATTTACGGCTGGATGCAGCTATCCCGCTCCGCCGACAACCGCATCCTCGAGCTTTTCCGCCAGGGATTGATCAAGGGCACGGTGACGGGCGGGCAAGGCAACGAGGCGGTCTGCGTGCCGCTCGCGCTGCTGGCCGACAAGTCGGTCGACGTCATTGCGTTCACGCATCGCGACCTCGGCGGCCACCTCGTGTGGAGCGGCCATCCCTGCGACCACCTGAACCAGTATTTCGCCAACGCAGCCAGCCCCACCAAGGCGCGCGAGGGCAACATCCATCACGGCGATCCCGCGCACCGGTCGCTGCCGATGATCAGCCATCTCGGCGCGATGGTGTCCAACGTCGCGGGCGCGACCGACTCGCAGCGCCGGTTCGGGCGGCCGGCGGTCGGCCTGGCGTTTTTCGGCGACGGGGGCTCGAGCACCGGGGACATCCACGAGACCCTCAACCTCGCCTCACTGCTTTCGCTCCCGGTCCTGTTCGTCATCCAGAACAACCGCTACGCGTACTCCACGCCGCTCGCGGAACAGTTCTCCCCCGACACCGAATTGTGGCGGCGCGCCTCCGGCTACGGCATCGAGGGCTTCGCGCTCGACGCCACCGGCGACGTGCTCGAGACCGCGCGGACTTTCGGTGAAGCGATCGCGCGCGTGCGCGCCACCTCGCGGCCGATGCTGATCGAGGCGCACACCCTGCGCCTGCGCGGACACGCCGCGTACGACACCTGCGACTACCTTGCCCCCGGCGAAAACGACGGCTTCGCCGCCCGTGATCCGTTGCCCAAGGCGCGCGCACGCCTCGTGACCCTGCTTGGCGCCGCACGCGTCGACGCGGTCGACGCCGGGATCGCGGGGTTCCTGGAGTCCTGCGTGAAGACGTCACTGGCTGTTCCGCGGCCCGCTGCCGCCGGGATGGAAAACGACCTTTATGCCCCCGGGGAAACGCCGCTGCCGTGGCGCGCGGAACCGGCCCAACCCGAGTCCCTCAACCTCGCGCAAGCACTCAACCTCGGCCTGCGGAAAATCCTGACGGAACGCGCGGAGTCGCTGGTGCTCGGCCAGGATATCGGCACCTACGGCGGCGCGTTCAAGGTCACCGACGGGCTGCTGCGCGAGTTCGGCCGCCCGCGCGTGATGAACACCCCGCTGGCGGAGAGCGCGTGCACCGGCTACGCGATCGGCCTCGCGCTCAACGGCCACCGGCCGATCGAGGAATTCCAATTCGCCGATTTCGCCACCGAGGCGACGACGCAGATCACGCTCAACGCGGCGACGATGCACTTCCGCTCCGGCGCCGCGTGCCCGCTCGTGCTGCGCCTGCCCTGCGGCGGCGGGCTCACCTTCGGCTCGTTCCACTCGCAGGAACTCGAGGCGTTCTTCCTCTCGATGCCGGGGCTGAAAGGCATCTACCCGTCGACCCCGCAGGACGCCTTCAACGCGCTGCTCGCCGCCTACGAGGACCCCAATCCGGTCCTGATCTTCGAACACAAGGGGCTTTACCGCCGCGGCAAAGCGCCGGTGGTTTGGGACTCCAACTACCGCTCCGTCTGGCAGCCGCGCCACGTGCGCGCCGGCGACCACACCACGCTGGTCACCTACGGCGAGATGACCCACGTGGCCGAGGAGACCGCGAAATACCTCGAGGGTGAATACGACGTCTCGTTCGATGTCTGGGACCTGCGCGCCCTGGCGCCGTTGCGCCTCGAGGAGATCCGCGCGTCGCTGGCCCGCCCCGGCCGGCTCATCGTCCTCCACGAGGGCCGCCGCACCCACGGCTTCGGCGCCGAGCTCGTCGCGCGGCTGACGGAAGAAAGTTTCCGCAACCTCAAGGCGCCGCCCCTGCGGATCGCGGCATTGGATCTGCCGGTGCCGTTCGCTCCCGAACTGGAACGCGCCTACCGCCCCACCCTTGAATCGGTGATCGACCGCGTCGCGGCCTGGCTGGGTTGAGACCATGCCGTCCCCCGCCCGCTCCCGTCGCCTCTCCGCCCCGTCCGCGGCCCGCTGGGCCCGCGTGCGGCTGCTTGCGATGGACGTGGACGGCGTGCTGACCGACGGGACGGTGCACA
>JBJTCH010000424.1:0-4744 GCA_046091745.1 Opitutaceae bacterium | reverse complement strand
GCCAGCACGAACGGGTCGAGCCGCACCACGCCTGACTGCTCCGCCGCGACGGCGCGGCTCGTGAGGTTGAAGTTCTGCTCGAGCGTCTGCCCGGGAGCCACGTCGAGGGTGATCCGCTGGGAATCCAGCCCGGAGTAGAAGGCCACGAGCGTTGTCCGGCCGCGTGCAGAGTGAAGTCACCGGGCAGTACCTGCTGAACGTCCGCGTCACGGTGGAGGGGACCGCGCTCGAGGCGTTCACGGACGCCTACGGCACTTTCCGACTCGCGCAGGTACCGGCCGGCCGGACAACCCTCGTTGCCTTCTACTCCGGGCTGGATTCCCGGCGGATCACCCTCGACGTGGCTCCCGGGCAGACGCTCGAGCAGAACTTCAACCTCACGAGCCGCGCCGTCGCGGCGGAGCAGTCAGGCGTGGTGCGGCTCGACCCGTTCGTGCTGGCCTCGTCGAAAGTGCGCGAGGGAGAGGCGCTGGCGACCAACGAGCAGCGCTTTGCCCCGAACATAAAGAACGTCGTCTCCACCGACGCCTTCGGAGACGTCCCCGAGGGCAACATCGCGGAGTTCATGCGCTTCCTTCCCGGCGTGACGGTCGGCTACGAGGACGAGATGCCGACCGCGGTCTCGATCCGCGGCTTCGGCGGCAACATGACCAACGTCATGACCGACGGAGCCACGATGGCGAACTCCGCCCGCATCGGCTCGTCGCGCGAATTCGATTTCATCCAGGTGTCGATCAACAACGTCTCCCGCATCGAGGTCACCAAGGTCCCGACGCCCGCCAACCCGGCGAGCGGTCTGTCCGGAAACGTGAACATGGTGAGCAAGAACTCGTTCGAGCGCAGCCGGGCCCAGCTGAACTACCGCGTCACGTTCTCGGGCCAGGGCGGCAACCTGAAACTGGCCCCGCAACCCTTCCCGTTCGACACCTACGAGCGGCCCGTGAAACCCGGGTTCGATTTCGACTACACGCTGCCGGTGAACCGGAACTTCGGCCTCGTGCTGACGGCGCTGCAGTCATTCGTGATGACCGACCAGGACAGCTCGAACACCACCTGGAACGCCACCGCCGCGGGCACCGGGGCGACCCCGGCGCGTCCGTTCCTCCAGACCCACACCCTCCTCGAGGCGCCCAAGTGGCGGGACCGCAACTCGGCCGGCCTCAAGCTCGATTGGCGCGTGTCGCCCGACGCCGTCCTCACCCTGGGGATGCAGGCCAATTATTACCGCTACGTGAACGGCAACCTGCAGCGCACCACCAGCGTCGGGACCAACGCCGCGCCCTCGACCGCCGGCGGCGTGCCGCTCACCTTCGGGGAGAAGTTCGCGCGCAGCGCGACGGGAAGAGGCACCGCCGGCTTCGGTTCCAACTTCCTCCACGACTACGCGAAAACCCTGAGCGCCAATTCGCGCTACCGCTGGCAAAGCGCGGACTGGCTGATCGACGCCGGCGGGCACGCCTCCAAGTCCATCACGTGGCGGCGCACGATCATGAAGGGGCACTTCAACAGTTTCGGCAGCAGCCTGCTGGAGACCGCCGGGGTGCGGGTGAATTTCGAGGACATCCGGCCCGAGGGTCCGGGCGTCACGCGCGCGTTCGACGCCAACAACCGCGAGATCGATCTCTTCGACCCGCGGAACTACCGCCTCACCACCGCCAACTCCGGCACCTACCGCAACTACACCGACGACACCGCCGGCG
Organism: Opitutaceae bacterium; assembly: GCA_046091745.1. Classification (GTDB taxonomy): domain Bacteria; phylum Verrucomicrobiota; class Verrucomicrobiia; order Opitutales; family Opitutaceae; genus ER46. The sequence continues at coordinate 3,044 of JBJTCH010000424.1, read as the reverse complement.
CGGATCTGAACGTGAAGCGCAGCCTGACCGTCTTTCGCACCCCCGTCACGGTGCAGACCGGCGGGCTGCTGGGCATCCAGGACCGCGACCACCGCAGGGAGTCGCTCGGCTACACCTACAATCCGGCCAACCCCGCCGACCCCACGCTCGCGCCCTTCCGCATGCAGGTTTACCGGGACCATCCAAACCACTGGGCCGGCCAGCCCATTCCCTGGGCTTCACCCAACCGCATGGTCGAGGCGTGGGGCGGAAACCCCGGTCTGTTCACCCAGACCGCCGCGCAGAAGGTGGCGTCGGAACAGGCCCGGATCAACGGCTCCGAAACGTTCAAGGAAGTCACCACCGCGATCTACCTTCAGGCGGAGGCGCGGCTGCTCGACAACCGCCTGACCGCGCTCACGGGCGTGCGCGTCGAGCGGATCCACACCAAGGCGCAGGGACCGCTGTTCGAGCCCGGCAACGCCTTTCTGCGCACCGCCTCCGGCGCCTTCGCGCGCACGCCCGCGGGGGCCCGCATCCGCCGCCCCGAGGCCGGCACCGCCGGCTCGCTGGAGGAGCTTCGCCTGGTTCGCACCGAACTGGGCCGGAGCACCAACGGGGGCTACGAGGGCTACTACCCCAGCGTGCATCTCACCTACAACGCCACCGCCAACCTGCTCTTCCGGGCCGCGTACGCGCTCACCTATGGCAAGCCGGATTACGCCAACATCATTCCCAACACCACCATCACCGAGAACGACGTGGCCGAGGGCGCGGACCCTTCGGTCCTCCGCGGCACGCTCAGCGTCAGCAACCCGGATCTGAAGCCGTGGCAGGCCGACAACTTCGATCTCTCCGCCGAATATTACACGGATTCCGGCGGCGTGTTCAGCGTCGGCGCGTACCGGAAGGACATCCGCGGCTTCTTCGACAACCGCGTGGCGCTGGCGACCGCCGCGGACCTGGAACGACTCGGGGTGGAGCCGGAGTACGTCGGCTGGATGCTCACCACCACCGTGAACGGCGGCGACGCGCGCGTGGACGGCGTCGAGTTCAACCTCCGCCAGTCGCTGCAGCCGCTGGGAGGAGCCTTCCGGTTCTTCTCCGTCTTCGCGAACGCCACCAAGCTGAAACTCAAGGGCAGCCGCACCGCGGCCTTCGGGAGCTTCATCCCGGAGAACGTGAACTGGGGCTGCACGTTCACGCGGAACCCCGTCACCGTGATGCTCAAGTGGAACGCGCGCGGCGAGCAGCGGTTCGGCACCGTGCCGGCGATGGGCCCGGACGCGGGTAATTACCAGGAGAAGCGCACCACGATGGACGTGAACGCCAGCTACCAGCTCCACCGGCGGCTCTCGCTGTTCCTCAACGGCCGGAACATCCTCGACGTGAACAATCTCCAGTTCCGCTACGGCTCGGAGACCCCCGGCTACGCGAAGACCGGAATCACCTCCCGGTTCGGCGTGGCCTGGTCGGCGGGGGTGAAGGGCACCTTCTGAGGGACGGACTGAACGACCGCCTTGCAACAAACCCTTCAAATGCTGATTTCCGGGAGCCGGGCCGGCTCGATCCGCCCGACGCCACAACACCCGACAACGTGACATCCGATTCCACCCGTGCGGCAGGCAAAATCGGCGTCCTGGCGGCGGACGGCATCGACCGCGGGCTGCTGGAGGAGCTGTTTGATCACACGCCGGACATCGCGTTTTTCATCAAGGACGCCGCCGGCCGCTACACCACGGTGAACCATTCGCTGGTGGAACGCCACGGGTTGCAGAGCAAGGCGCAGATGATCGGAAAGCGGCCCGCCGATGTCTGCCCGGGGAGCTTTGGTCGCATCCCCACGGAGCAGGACAACTTTGTGCTGCGCCACGGCCGCCCCATCGTCGACCACCTTGAACTCCACTGGCTGCTGCCCCACCGCCCGGTCTGGTGCCTGACAACCAAATTGCCGTTGCGCGACGCGAACGGAAAGATCTGCGGACTGATCGGGATCTCGAAGGACGTGCGCGCGCCGATTTCCCCCCGGGACATCCAGCCGGGGATAGCGGCGGCCATCCTGTACTTGGAAACCCATTACGCGGAGTCCATCTCGCCTTCCCGGCTTGCCCGCCTCGCGCGGGTGCCGCCAGCGAGGTTCGGACGCGCCGTCAAACGGATCTTCGGCCTCACTCCCGTCCAGTTGATCGCTAAGACGCGCATCGCCGCCGCCTCGCTGGCCCTCCGCGACACTCCTCGCGCTGTCGCCGAAGTCGCGCACGCGTGCGGTTTCTCCGATCACAGCGCCTTCACGCGGGCGTTCCGCGCGGCCACCGGAGTCACGCCGACCGAGTTTCGCCAGATGCACCGCGCCGCTCCATCCCGCGGCAGCCCCGACGCCGTCCGAAAGGCCGCGCGGAGGCGTTGACGCGCGCCGCGCGTTCTCGCCTGGGTCCGAACGTACCCGCGGGCGGCGGTTGTGCCGATTTTTCCACTTTCGCGCGTTTCCCGGTCAAGACGCTGCAACGCCAACCTGCTAGGCTCGGGCGGTCCCAATCCCCTCCCCGATGCCGACGAACCTCAAAAACTCCCTGCCAGGAAAGTCCCTATCGTCCCGGTTCGCAGCCACGGCCGCCCGAGGCGCCGCCCTGCACGCCCGCGCGATGCACCCGAACTCGCGAGCCCTCCGCCGGCTGTTCGGGCGCGCCCTGGCGATCGGCACGTCCTGCGTTTTCCTCGGCCTGCCCGCCCGGGCGCAGGTCGCGCCCCCGCCTACGACGCCCGCCCCCGCCGCCGGTGACCCGGTCAAGCTCTCGGTCTTCGAGGTCTCCTCCGAACGGGACACCGGCTACGCCGCCTCCACGGCGATGACCGGCACCCGCACCAACGAGAAACTCGAGAACCTCCCCAACTCGATCTCGGTCATGACGCAGGAGCTTCTCCAGGACCTCGCCTTCAACAATTACTTCGACGCCGTCGACTTCGGGATGAGCACCGAGAACCAATTCAACGACCAAGGCACCATCGGCGCCGTCGTCGGCAACCGCAGCGGCAATCAGGTCAACATCCGCGGCCTCGCCTCCAAC
>JBJTCH010000423.1:0-7435 GCA_046091745.1 Opitutaceae bacterium | reverse complement strand
CCGCTTCGACGGTAAGGTTCATGGGTTGGTGGGAGGGAATGGGCGTCAGCTCTTCCCGAACTTCCCGGCCTTCCTGTTCAACTGTTCGCCGGCCTCGGCTTCCGTACCCGAATTCGGGGTGAGGCGTGGATTGGGTGGCCGTGCGCACGGCGGACACTCGCGGGCGCCCACCATGTCCAACGCTGCGCTCACCGAGCGTCAGGCCTTCCTGATTCTCAACGCCCTGCCGAACATCGGCCCGGTCACGCTCAACCGCCTGCTGGCGGAACTCGGCGGAGATCCACGGGCGGTGTTGTCCGCGGCGCGCCGGCGGCTGGAGGCGGTGCGCGGGGTGGGTCCGGTGATCGCGACGACGCTCACGGAGTGGTGCGCGCATTTTGATCTCGGTCGGGAGGAGCAGCGGCTGGCGACGGCCGGCGCGGACTTCATCGTTGGCGCGGACCCGGTTTACCCGCGGCTGCTGCGCGAGATCCATGATCCGCCGATCGGTTTGTACCGGCTCGGTGGTTACGACTTCGCGGCGCCATGCGCGGCGATCGTGGGCTCGCGCCGCACGACGCTCTACGGGCTGGCCACCGCGCGGCGGTTCGCGGTGGAGCTGGCGCGGTTGGGGTTTTGCGTCGTCAGCGGGTTGGCGCGCGGCATCGACACCGCGGCGCATGAGGGGGCCTTGGAGGCCGGCGGACGCACCGCGGCGGTGCTGGGGTGCGGGGCCGACATCATTTACCCGCCGGAAAACCTCGGGTTGCTGCGGAGGATCGCGGAAAGCGGCGCGGTGCTCTCGGAGTTTCCGTTCGGCCGGCGGGCTGACCGGCAATCGTTCGCCATGCGCAACCGGATCGTTTCCGGCATGTCGCAGGCCACGATCGTCATTGAGAGCGACGTTGATGGCGGCGCGATGATCACGGCGCGTTTCGCCGGGGAGCAGGGCCGGATGCTCTTCGCCGTGCCGGGGCGCATCGACCAGCCGACGAGCGCTGGCTGCCATCAACTGATCCGCGACGGGGCGACGCTGATGACGAGCGTCGATGACCTGCTCAATGAGCTGAGTTACCTTGACGGTCTGCGGCCCGCGCCGGTCGCCGCGAAGCCGGCCGAGGTGGCCGCCGGCCGGCCGGCGAACCTGAAGCCCGAGGAGGAGCGCGTGCTGGCCTGCTTCGCTGGCGGTGCGATCCTCGCGCCCGATCACGTGGGCGAAATCGCCCGCCTTGGCCCGGCCGAGGTCTCCGCCGCGCTCATGATGCTCGAGATCCGTCGTCTGCTCACCAAGCGCCCCGACGGTCGTTACGAGGCGACTCCGGGTTAAGGCGCGCGAAGTTGGCCGGGGATTGGAACCTTGCCTCGGGCGCCCGCGTCGACCGTGCTGAAGGCACCCCGCCGGTCCCGCTCCCGGAGCCGGTTTTCCAGCCCCGTCCCGCATGAAACCGCCCCGTTTCCGCGCCTCCATCCTGCTTGGATTGATCGTTCTTCCGGCCGCGGCCTCCGCCCAGGCCGTGCAATCCGCCGCCCCGCCGGCCTCCGAGGCGGTGAGCCTTTCGCCGTTCGAGGTGCGCGCCGACTCGGAGACCGGCTACGCGGCCTCCACCGCGATGTCCGGCACGCGCACCAACGAGAAACTGGAGAACCTGCCGAACTCGATCTTGGTGATGACGCAGGAGTTCCTGCAGGACCTCGCGCTCAACAACTATTTCGACGCCGTCGATTTCGCGCTGAACGCCGAGAACATCGCCAACGACCTCGGTACCGTCGGTGCGGTCGTGGGCAACCGCGGCGGCAACCAGGTTAACATCCGCGGCCTCGCCAGCGTGCGCCAGCTGCGCGACGGCTTCCCGTGGTACCTCGCGACGGACAGCTTCAACACCGAGCGCATCGAGTTCAGCCGCGGCCCCGGCAGCCTCGCGTACGGCGACGTCGATGCCGGCGGCAGCATCAACATCGGCAGCAAGCGCGCCGATTTCCGTCCGCGCGGGAGCGTGCAGGTGCGCCAGGACACCTTCGGCACGCGCCGCTACTCGCTCGACGTCAACCATCCGCTCCTTCCCGGAAAACTCGGGCTGCGCTTCAACGCGATCAACTCGGAGGTGGAGCAGTACAAGCAGCGGCAGGGCCGCGACCTCGAGGGGTACGCCGCGGCCTTCCGCTGGGAGCCGTTCCGCCACCGCCGCACGCAGATCGACGTCTTCACCGAGACGGGCAACACGGTCTACCACCTCGGCCACCTCGGGCCCACCGACAGCCGGATCGCCTACCTCCCCGGCACCGGCACCAGCAACCTGGACGCCGATCCCGTGCGGGCGGGCGTGCAGGTCAACGGCGTCGGCATGCAGCAACTCCGGGCCACCACGGCCGTGGCCCACGCGATCGTCGACGTCGGCGGCGTGATCAACAACTGGCAGTCCACCGCCACGCACACGTTCCGCATCACGACGACGAACACCGCGGCGGCGGCCACCTCGGCCACCGATCCGCAGAACCCGTTGCGCCATCCGCTCCGGCGCATTCCGGAGAGCATCATCCCGCTGCGCGAGGACTGGGCGGGGCCCGACAACAAGATGGCCTCGAAGTACCACGCCTACACGGTCGAGCTGAAACACCAGTTCTCCGAGCGCCTCAGCGGTCTTTTCTCCCACAACGGCCAGTTCGACGAGACCGTGCGCAAGCAGACCTATTCCAGCCTCGCGAGCGTCGGTGGTGTCGCGGGCCGCAGCGTGCACATCGACGTGAATCCCGTGCTGCCCAATCCGAGCGGTCCGGGGGTCGTGCCGAACCCGAACTACGAGCAGATGTACATCGTGCACGCCCCGCTCTACAACCCGGACGGGCACAAGATCACCAACTGGCGCGGGCAACTCGTAGCCGACGCGGCCCTGCCGTGGGGGATCACGCAGCGCGTCATCCTCGGCGCCACCTACCGCCACGAGGACAATTACCAGGACAATTACGGCTACTCCCTCACCCAGGAGGAGATCGCGAAGCGCGGGTTCACGGGTCAGGCCGCGTACTTCAACAACAACCTCGTTTACCCGGTGCATTACCTGCGCGACGGGAACTCCGACCAGAAGCTCGGCTGGAGCGTGCGTCCGGGGGTGACGCAGCTTTTCCGGAATAACGCCGGCAGCGGCGTGAACCGCCGGCTCGATCAGAGCCTCACCTCCGGCTCGCTCACGCTGCTGGGTTCCTACCTCGGCGGCCGCGTGCGGACGAGCGTCGGCCTCAGCCGCGACCACTGGCTGCAAAGCGCGAGCCTGCCGACGACCGCCGACACCGCGAATTTCAACCAGCAGACCTTTCTCAACCGGGATGGCAGCCGCATACCCAACGACGGCGTCCGCAAGCTCGACGTGCCGGTGTTTCCCTTCGCCGACAATTGGAGCACGAACCAGACCTACGGCGCGGTGTGGCACGCGTTGTCGTGGCTTTCTTTCACGGCGGGGTACTTCGAATCGTCGCAGTTCAGCGACAATTACGGCACCGATCTCACGGGCGGCGCGCTGGTGCCGCTCACGGGGGAGGGGATCGATCTCAGCGCCCGCCTGAGGCTCCTCGGCGGGAAGATCGAGGCGACCCTCACGCACTTCGAGACCAAGCAGGAGAGCCTCAACGCCTCGCTGGTCGCGGAGGTGCGCGACGAACTCGCGCCCCTGCTGGCGAAACCTTTCACCAACCTGGTCGACTACCGCGACCGCACGTCGAGCGGCTGGGAGTTGCAGTTGCTGGCCAATCTCACGCGCGGATGGACGCTGCTCGCCGGCTACTCGGTCAACCAGACGGAGTTCACCCGGTTCTTCCCGCTGCTGAACGCCGCGCTCACGGAGGCGCGAGCGACGGCGCGGGCGCGCGGACTTGACCCCGACGGCGCGACGACGCTCACGCACACCTATCTGGAGGAGCAGGAGGGCGCCGTGTCCCAGACGAAGCGCGGCACCGCCAGCCTCACGACGCGGTATTCCTTCCAGGAAGGGCGGCTCAAGGGGTTCACGGCCGGCGCCTCCGCCCGCTACGCGCGCGGCCGCGACCGGGCGGGCGTCACCATCGCCGGCGTGCAGGGTCTGCCGCCGATCACGACCGACGACTACGTCCTGGTGAACCCGTTTTTCTCCTACCGGAGGAAGGTCGGGCGCCTCCATTGGACGCTGCAGCTCAACATCAACAACCTGCTCGATGTGAAGGTGGACGTTGGCAACAGCTACACTTGGGCCCGGTACACGGAGCCGCGGCAGTTTGTCACGACGGTCACGGCGGGATTTTGAGTTGGACCGCCGGCAGGGGCGGGGGCTTGTTGCCCCGATGAACATCCGCTCCTTCGCCGTCGCCCTGTTGTTGCTGACCCCGCTGGTCGCCGCCGACGGCGGCCGCCGCGCCGTTACCCACGAGGATGTGTGGTTGATGCGGCGGGTCGGTACGCCGACGCCCAGTCCGGACGGCAAGCGGGTGGTGTTTTCGGTGACGATGCCGGCCTACGACGCGAAGGCGCAGACCTCGGACCTCTGGCTGGCGCCGGTTGACGGGTCGGCGGAGCCGCGGCAGATCACGCACGACAAGGCCGCGGAGAGCGGCGTGGCGTGGAGCCCCGATTCGACGCGGATCGCGTTCTCCGCGAAGCGCGAGGGCGACGAGGCCGCGCAGATCTACGTGATCGACCTGGCCGGCGGCGGCGAGGCGCAGCGGATAACGGATGTTGTGACCGGCGCCCGCCAGCCGCGATGGAGTCCGGACGGCACGAAACTGCTTTTTGTGAGCGAGGTCTACCCCGGCGCCGCGGACGAGGAGGCCAACCGCAAAACCGCGAAGGCGGTAAAGGACCGGAAGCACACCGCGCGGGTCTACGACTCGTTCCCGATCAAGTACTGGGACCGCTGGCTGGACGAACGGAAGGGTCACCTGCTGGTGCAGGACGCGAAGCCCGGCGCCAAGGCGCGCGACCTGCTCGCGGGCACGCGGCTGGTGGCGGAGCCGGGGTTCGGCGGCAGACAGGGGGACGCCGGCGAGGACTTGCCCGCGGCGTGGACGCCCGACGGCGGCTCGGTGGTTTTCGTCGCCACGACGGCGCGCAACCGCGGAGCGTACGCCAGCGTCCCGGCGCAGTTGTTTCACGTTGATCTCAAGGGCGGCGAGCCACGGGCCCTGACGAGCGACCAGGATTCCTACGACGACCCGGAGTTTTCCGATGACGGGCGCACGTTGCGCGTGGCGGTGAGCCCGGGCGGGGACGGCAAGACTTACCATCATGGCCGGGTGGCGGTCTTTCCGTGGCCGTTCGATGCCTCCAAGCGGGAGGTGCTCACGCGGCAGCTCGACCTGTCGGTCACGCGCGCGGTGCAGGCGGGCGACAAGCTGTTCCTCACGGCGGAGGACGGGCATCAGTCGCGGTTGTACGCGATGCCGGCCGCGGGTGGTGCCGCGCAGGCGACGGGTCTCCCCGTGCGTGGTGGTTTCAGCGGACTCGCGCGGGCGGGCAAGTTCCTCGTCGCGAACCATGATCATGCCGGTCAACCGCCCGAGGTCGTGCGCATCGATCCGGCGGCGGGGACGGTCACTCCGCTCACGCGCTTCAACGCGGATCGCCTGAAGCCGCTCGATCTGGCGGTGCCGGAGCACTTCACGTTCCGCAGCCGCGAGGGGCGCACCATCCACAACCTGATCGTGCGTCCGCCGGGTTTCTCGCCCGACAAAAAGTACCCGCTCTTCGTCGTGATCCACGGCGGCCCCGCGCCGCAGTTCAAGGACGCCTGGGGCATCCGTTGGAATTACCATCTGCTGGCGTCGCCCGGCTACGTGCTGCTGCTTACGAACTACAAGGGGTCCAGCGGCTACAGCGAGGAGTTCGGGCAGGCGATCCAGCGGGATCCTTTGCGCGGACCGGCGGAGGAGATCCTGCAGGGAGTGGACGAGGCCCTTGCGAAATACCCGTTCATCGACGGCTCACGGCTCGCGGCGGGCGGGGCGAGCTACGGTGGGCATTTGTCGAACTGGCTGCAGGCGACCACCACGCGGTTTCGCTGCCTCATCAGCCACGCCGGCCTCATCAATCTCGAGACCCAGTGGGCGACCAGTGACGCGGTGTACTCGCGCGAGTTGAACAATGGCGGTCCCGTCTGGGAGCAGGGGCCGGTGTGGCGGGAGCAGAACCCGATCCGTCTCGCGGGCAATCACGCGAAGGGAACGGGCTGGCGCACGCCCGTGCTCGTGACGGTGGGTGACCTCGATTACCGCGTGCCGTCCAACAACGCCTACGAATATTGGACTTACCTCCAGCGCCTGCAGGTGCCGTCGCGTCTGATCTCTTTTCCCGACGAGAACCACTGGGTCCTCAAGGGTGAGAACAGTCGTTTCTGGTTCGGCGAGGGGCACGCCGGGCTGGCGCGCTGGCTGAAGTGACCCCGGTGCGGCCGCGAGGCTTCAGCCCGGCGGCCACGCGAGCGGCCGGCCCGCGAGCAGGTGCACGTGCAGGTGTGGCACGGATTCTCCGCCGTGCGGCCCGTGGTTGATCACGAGGCGGAAGCCCGAGCCGAGATTCAGTTTCCGCGCCACCGCGCCGGCCACCAGTAGCAGGTGACCGAGCAGCGTCTGGTCGCCAGGTTCCGCCGCGCCGACGCGCGCGATGAGGCGCTTCGGGATGATCAACAGGTGTACGGGCGCCTGCGGCTGGATGTCATGCAGCACGATGCACTGGTCGTCCTCATGCTCGATCCTCGCGGGAATCTCGCGGTCGATGATGCGTTGGAAAAGGGTCTTCGCCATGGCGGGTTTTGGTGACGCAAAGCGCCGCGGGGCTCACGCCAAAACGGCCGCGTTCCCTTCAGGCCCCGTACCCCGGAAACAACGTCCACCCCGCGGCCTGCTCCTCGTGCTGGCGGCGGAGGGGCGATTCAGTACATAGATACCCAACGCGGCTCCGTCGCAAGCGTAGGGGAGTTGAGTAGGAACACAGAGGGCGCCGAGGTCCGATCCGAGTTCACCGGTTCAAGCCAGGAACAACCACGAATGGACACCAAGGCACTCGAATAAGGATGCCTCGGTGTAGCCGCGGCTGCCAGCCGCGGACGATGTCGTGGCGCACACGGCCGGTCGTGTCCTCCGACTTGTCCTCCGACTCGTCCTCAGAAGGCCCGGCGAAGGAGGAAGCCCGGCAGAGGAGGAAGGTCGTTCCGAAGGCGGCTGATTTGAACCGCAGATTTCTCAGATGGCGCAGATGTAGACCGAACGGCGTTTTGCGCCTCCGAATGACCGGAGCGAACGGGCGGAGTGGAACAGGAAGACCGGGAAGATCGTGAAGGCCGGCGGCGCGGAATCTGCGAAATCTGAGTTATCTGCGGGCAACCCGCCGACCCGTCCCCCGACTTGTCCTCGGACTTGTCTTCCGAAGGCCCGGCGAAGGAGGAAGCCCGGCAGAGGAGGAAGGTCGTTCCGAAGGCGGCTGATTTGAACCGCAGAT
>JBJTCH010000422.1:0-6223 GCA_046091745.1 Opitutaceae bacterium | reverse complement strand
GCTCCGGCGCCGTCCGCCAACTCCGGCGCGGGCACCGGATCATCGTCCTCCTCCGGCTCGGGAAGCTCGTCGTCTTCTTCCGGTGGCGGGACGGGTGGCTCCGGCACCTCCGGCGGATCCGGAGGCACTGGTGGTACCGGTGGCGGTACCTCGGGCGGGACCAGCGGATCAACTCCCGGCGGAACCACGGGTTCGACGTCGGGCGGCCCGACGGGCTCGACTACGGGTTCCACTTCGGGAAGCACCACCGGTTCGACCACGGGCTCGACGACTGGAAGCACCACGGGGTCAACCACGGGAAGCACCACGGGGACAGGTTCCCGCAGCGGCACCACGGGCTCGACCCAGGGCAACACCGGCTCGACCTCCAGCGTGAGTAGCGGAACGACGAACACCCCTTCCACCTCGGCGATCAGCGGCCAGACCACCACCGGCCAAAGTTTCACCGGATCGACAAGCCTCTCGACTCCGACTCCCACTCCGCCGACGCCGCCGCGGATCATCCCCACCAATCCCGGCGGGTGACCGGCGCGTAGCCTGGCAGTCGCTCCCGATGAGCTCTGTTGCGCAGTCCGTCCCCGGCCGAAGCTGACATGCGTCGTCGCGGCTCACGCGTATCGCGCTGGCGCTGGCTCGCCTTGCTGCCGCTGCCGTTGCTCTGGGCTTTTCTCGCCCACGAGGGCGAACTCCAGTTCCTGGAAAACAAGCTGCTCGACCTTCGTTTCCGGTTCCGGGGTGAGCTGAACTCACCGGTCAACCTCGTCTACGTCGATGTCGACACGCCGGCCATCGAGCTGATCGGAGAACGCCCCTTCAATCGCGCGATCTATGCCAACGTCGCCGAGGCGCTCCTCACCGCCGGTGGGGCCCGCGTCGTGGCGTTTGATTTCGTGTTTTCTCGGATCAGCTCCTCGGGCTTGGTGGACCAGAATCGCGCCCGCGCCGGCAATTCCGAGCTGCGCAAAGTGATTCTCGCGCATCCGTCGAAGGTCGTCCTCGCGGCGCAATACACCACCGGCGGCGCCGTCGTCGTTGACGGGGAGCAGTCGCGGGAGATCCCGCTGCTGCGCAAGGGAAGGGTCGACCGAAACCGGAACGACGTGCCGGAAATGCCCGAGCAGGGCTTCATCGTGGGCCCGGGCGCGAAGCCGATCGGGCGCGTCGGGTTGATCGACGTCGACGTCGGCTACAGCGGAGACGAGGTGCCGCGCTGGGTGCCGCTTTTCGCGCATACGCGTTTCCAGACGATTCATCATCTGTCCGTCCAGGTGGTGCTGGAGCAGCTCGGTCTGGGAGAGGACGCCGTGCGGCTGACGGCGGATAAGCTGGAGGCGGTCCGGCCTGACGGTTCCGTCGCGCTCCGCGTTCCGCTCACGGAAGGGCAGTTGCTAGAGGCGAACTGGTTCTCGCGCTGGGAGAGCCCGCAGAACCCGCGGGAGAGTCTCGCCCGCGTGATCCAGGCGATCCGTGCTTCGTCCTCCCGCGAGGAGGAGCAGCGTCGTCTGGCCGCCGATTTCTTCGCGCGTTTCAAGGATGCCATCGTGTTGATCGGGCCGGTCGATCCGCTGTTGCAGGACCTGGCGCCGACGCCCTTCGACTCCCATCCCGTCCCGAAGGTGGGCCTGCACGGGAATCTGGTGAAGACGATGCTCACCGGGAAATTCCTGCAACGTCCGCCGGCGTGGGTGCTTTGGGCCGCGGTGCTGGGGCTCACGGCGGTGGTGTGCCTGCTGGCGGTGATCGGCGGCACCAAGGGCCGCGCGGCGAAACTGGCGGCGGTAACCGCGCTCGCCGGCTACGCGGCCGCCTGTCTGCTCGCGTTCAACCACCTGCATCTGGTGCTGCCGATGGCGGCGCCGCTGGGATCGGCCTTCACCACCAGTTTCCTCGCGGTCATCTGGCAATTGCTCGCCGAGGAGCGGCAGAAGGGACGGATCAAGGGGATGTTCGGCGCCTACGTTTCGCCGCAGCTGGTGGAGCGCATGGTCGACTCCGGCGAGGACCCGCGGCTGGGCGGCCACGACGCCGAGATCACCGCGTATTTCTCCGACATCCAGAGCTTCTCCAGCTTCTCCGAGAAGCTCGGCTCGGGGCCGCTCGTCGAGCTGATGAACGAGTACCTCACCGCCTGCACCGACATCGTGCAGGCGCAGGGCGGGACGCTCGACAAGTACATCGGCGACGCGGTCGTGGCGATGTACGGCGCCCCGATCCCGCTGCCCGACCACGCCTACCGCGCGTGCGTGGCGACGCAGCTGGTGCACGCGAAACTCGCCGAACTCCGCGCGAAGTGGCGCGCCGAGGGTGATCGCTGGCCGGAGATCGTGTGGAACATGCAGTCGCGCATCGGCCTCAACACCGGCGTCTGCATGATCGGCAACATGGGCAGCCGCACGCGGTTCAATTACACGATGATGGGCGACAACGTGAATCTCGCCGCCCGCATGGAGTCGGGCGCGAAGAGCTGGGGCGCCTACACCATGGTGACCGGCGCGACCCGCGACGCCTGTATGGCGCACGGCGGCGACCGCGTCGTGTTTCGCGCCCTCGGTCGCATCGTCGTCATGGGGCGTTCGCAACCGGTGCCGATCTTCGAGGTGGGGGGCCTCAAGGAAACGTTGCCGGCCTCCGCCTCCGAGTGCATCGGGCTTTTCGAGCAGGGGCTCGCACGATATCTGGAGCGCGATTGGGACGCCGCGGAGAAGCTTTTCCGCGGCAGCGCGGCGCTGGAGCCGAACCAGCCGGGGGTGACACCGGGCGTGAAGAAGAATCCCTCGCTGGTCTACCTCGGCATCGTGGAGGAATACCGCGCCACGCCCCCCGCCTCCGATTGGAACGGCGTGTACGTGATGACCGAGAAGTGACCGCGGCGGGGCGGTCGCCGGAAAAACAAACGCCGCCCGGGGAGGGCGGCGCTTGGTTCAGAGCGCGGGGCGGGATGGAGCCGCTTACTTGAGCAACATGTCCTTCACCGTCTTGCCGGCCGGGATCATCGGCAGCACGTGCTCGGTGTAGGGCACGATGACGTCGAGCACGTACGGGCCGTCGTGGTCGAGCATCTCCTGGATGGCGGCGCGCAGCTCGGTTTTCTTGATCACGCGGCGACCCTTCACGCCGAAGCCCTCGGCGATCTTCACGAAGTCGGGGTACAGCGCGGAGGGATTGTCGGGGCTGCCGACGTTGGACTCGTCACCGAGGATCGTGTTGCCGCGGACGCTGCCGTAGAAGCGATCCTCCCACTGCACGACCATGCCGAGGTGCTGGTTGTTCAGGATCATGGCCTTGGCCGCGATCTTCTCGATTTTGCAGGTGGCGAGCTCCTGGACGTTCATCACGAACGAGCCGTCGCCGTCGATGTCGATGACCTGCTTGTCGGGGCAGGCGACCTTGGCGCCCATCGCGGCGGGGTAGCCGAAGCCCATCGCCCCGAGACCGAGCGAGCTGATGTAGCGGCGCGGCTCGTCGAAGCGGTAGAATTGCGCGGCCCACATCTGGTGCTGACCCACGCCCGTGGTGATGATGGCGTCTCCCTTGGTCAGCTCGTACAGGATGCGCACGGCCTCCTGCGGCATGATGTGCTTGCTCTCCGGGCAGCGGAACGGGTGTTCGCGCTTCCACGTCGCGATCTGCGTGTGCCAGGCCTTGGTGTCGGGCGGCGTGAACTTCACGGCGGCCGCGAGCTCGTTCAGGCGGCCGAGGGCCTGCTTCACATCGGCGGTGACGGGCAGCTGGACCCGCTTGTTCTTGTTGTGCTCGGACGCGTCGATGTCGATGTGAACGATCTTCGCGTGCGTGGCGAAGTGGCGCGTGTCGCCCGTGATGCGGTCGTCGAAACGGGCGCCGACGCATAGCAGCAGGTCGCACTGGTCGACCGCCCAGTTGCCGTAGGCTGAGCCGTGCATGCCGAACCAGTGCATCGAGAGCGGGTGCGTCTCGGGGAAGCCGCCCACGCCCATAAGCGTGGTGGCCACCGGGACATTCACCTTTTCCGCGAACGCCTTCAGCTCGCGGTGCGCGCCGGCGGAGATCACGCCGCCGCCGGCGTAGAGCACGGGGCGCTTCGCCTCCGCGATGAGGCCGAGCACCTGCTTGAGCTCGTCATCGGAAGCGTGGAACGTGGCGTTGGCGTAGGCGCTGCGGAATTCGGCGGCCGCCGGGAACACCGGTTGGAACTTCGCCTGCTGCACGTCCTTCGGGATGTCGATGATGACGGGGCCCGGCCGGCCGCTGCGGGCGAGGTGAAAGGCCTCCTTGAAGATGCGCGGCAGATCCTGCGCGCTCATCGCGAGGTAGGAGTGCTTCACGATCGGCAGCGTCATGCCGTAGAAATCCGTCTCCTGGAACGCCATCTTCCCGATGTACTTCGAGTACACCTGGCCGGTGATCGCCACCATCGGGATGGAATCCATGAACGCGTCGGCGATCGCCGACACGAGATTGGTCGCTCCCGGGCCGCTCGTCGCCATGCACACGCCCACCTTGCCGGTGGCGCGGGCGTAGCCTTCGGCCGCGAACGACCCGCCTTGTTCGTGCCGGGGCAGGATCACGCGGATCTTGTCGGTGCGCGCCAGCGATTGGTGCAGCTCCTGGGAGGCGCCGCCGGGATAGGCGAAAACGACGTCGACGCCCTCGCGGATCAGGCACTCGACGACGCAGTCGGAGCCCTTCATTTCGCGGCCGATATCGGCCTTGGGAAACGCGGCGGGGGAGGTGGCTTTCTTCTTCATGGCGTGGAGGTCCGTGGGACCAGCCTTGGAGGAAAAACGGGCGCCCGCGGCGGAGGCAAGCCCCGCCTTCGACCGGTGAGTCGCGCCGGAAGCGCGTGCCGGACGCGCTGCGCTGCCGCGGGGCCCGGGCCAACGGCACCCCTGCAAAGCGACGGGGCGGCGTGCGTTCCGCGCTCCGTTTCCCCGCTTGAGTCGGTCGGGTTGTCGTCTAACAACGCGGCTCTTTCCATGCCCGACATCGAAATCCCCGAGGACGCCAAGGACCGCCAGGAGCGGCAGGTGGGCCTCACCATCGCCATCCTCGCCATTTTGCTCGCCGTCGTGTCCGCGCTCGGCAACGAGCAGGACAACGAGAAAATCGTGAAGCAGATCGAGGCCTCCAACGGCTTCGCCTGGTACCAGTCGAAGCGCATCCGCGCCGGCATGAACGAGCTCATGCTCGACCAGATGAAGGTGGAGCTGGCCGGCAATCCCACCGCCGCCCAGAAGGAGGCCATCGCGAAGCTCGAGGCGCGCCTTTCCGCCAAGAACGCCGAGTACAAGGCGGAGAACGACAAGATCCTGAAGGCCGCCGACGAGGCGAAGGGTGAGCTCCGCGAGCCGCAGCATCGTGAACTCCGAGGGGTTGCCGAGATTCATCGGCCCCACGGTTTCGGTCTGCTCCATGAAGCGGACGAAGCCCTCGATCAGGTCATCGACGTAGCAGAACGACCGCGTCTGGCTGCCGTCGCCGTAAACCGTGAGGTCCTCGCCGCGCAGCGCCTGGACGATGAAGTTCGAAACCACGCGCCCGTCGCCGGGGTGCATGCGCGGACCATACGTGTTGAAGATGCGTACCACGCGGATATCGACCTTGTTCTCGCGGTGGTAGTCGAAGAAGAGCGTCTCGGCGCAGCGTTTACCCTCGTCGTAGCAGGAACGCCGGCCGATGGGGTTCACGTTACCCCAGTAGGATTCCGGCTGCGGATGCACGGCTGGGTCGCCGTAAACCTCGCTGGTGCTCGCCTGGAAAACCCGGGCCTTCACACGCTTGGCGAGACCGAGGCAATTGATCGCCCCCATGACCGACGTCTTGGTGGTCTTGATCGGGTTGTACTGGTAGTGCGGCGGCGACGCCGGGCAGGCCAGGTTGAAGATTCGGTCGACCTCGAATTTGAAGGGATCGATGACGTCGTGGCGGACGAACTCGAACGACGGGTGGGAAAGAAGGTGGGCGATGTTCCGCTTCTGCCCGGTGAACAGGTTGTCGATGCAGATCACCTCGTGGCCGTCCCGGAGCAGACGGTCGCAAAGGTGGGAGCCGAGGAACCCGGCGCCGCCGGTCACAAGGATGCGCATGGCCGGAACCTGCGCGGGCTGGCGCCGCGTGGCCAGAAAAACTCCCGCGCCGGGCGAGCCCGACCGCCCGCCCTCAGCTGAAGAAAGCCCAGGCGCCGAGCACCGTGCCAAGCAAGGAGAGCACGAGGCCGGCGAAGAAGAAGGCCCGCGCCTTGGTC
>JBJTCH010000421.1:0-3986 GCA_046091745.1 Opitutaceae bacterium | reverse complement strand
CGCCCGCCGTGTGCGGCGTGATGAAGCAGTTCGGTGTTGCCCAAAACGGATGGTCGGGAGGCAGCGGCTCCGTCTGGAAAACGTCCAGGTAGGCCTCGCCCACGCGGCCCGAGCGGAGCGCCTCGAGCAGTGCGTTCTCGTCGACGGTGGCGCCGCGGCCGACGTTGTAGAAGCGGGTGCCGGGACGCAGGCAGGCGAGCCGGCGGGCGTTCACGTAGTTCCGCGTGCCCTCGTTGTCGGGGAGCAGGTTGACCACGTGGTCGGCGCGGCCGAGGGCACTGCTCAACTGCTCCTCCGGAATGATGCGCACGCCGCGCTCGCTGCGGACCTGGCGACGCACCGCGAGGATCGTCAGGCCGAACGGCGCCAGCAATGCGGCCAGCCGCCGGCCGATCGCGCCGAAGCCCAGCAGCAGCACGGTCTGGCCGGTGAGCAGGCGCGACTCGAAGCGGCGCTCGTCGTAGTGCCACGAGCGGTCGGTGAGTTGCTCGCGGTGCGATGGCAGCAGGCGTCTCCCCAGCGCGAGCATCATGGCGAGCACGTGTTGCGCGCAGGAATCCGCGAAGACCGAGGAGGCGTTGGTGAAGACCGCGCCCCGCGCGCGGAAGCCCTCGCGGAACTCGGCGGTGTCGTAGCGGGTGTAACCGGCCGTGGTGACCTCCACCCAGCGCAGGCGGGGACACGCGAGGCATTGCGCGGCGTCGGGCTGACCGAACGCCACATCGGCTTCCGCCAGCAGCGGGTCGGGCCGGCCCGCGGCCAGCACGGCGGCGGAGGTCGTCCGGGCGCGCACCAGGCGGTGCGGCGCCACGCCCGCTTCCAGGAGGGCGGTCTCGGCGGGCGGGAACTCGGCATTGGTCCAGATGACGAGGCTCATCGCACGGAAAAGTGATCGGACTCCGAGGAGCATGCTTTCCCTGCCGCGGCGCAAGGCGGTTCGCCGCCGGGTTTTTTCTCGCCGCCCGGCGCCGGGTGCCTACTCGTGAAGTCCCCGTTCATTCCTACCATGCCCCGTCCAGTCACCCTGTTCACCGGCCAATGGGCCGACCTCCCCCTCGAGAAGCTCCTGCCCCTCGTCAAGAAGATGGGCTATGATGGCGTCGAACTCGCCTGTTGGGGCGACCACTTCGATCCCGACGCGGCCGCCTCCAGCAAGAAATACGTCCACGACAAGTGGGCGCTGCTGAAGGAAAACGGCCTCACGTGCTACGCCGTTTCCAGCCACCTCGTCGGCCAGGCCATCTGCGACCACATCGACGAGCGCCACAAGACGATCCTCCCCGCCGACGTTTGGGGCGACGGCGATCCCGAGGGCGTGCGCAAGCGCGCGGCGCGGAAGCTCGCGCTCACCGCCAAGGCCGCCCGCACGTTCTTCGACGCCAAGCCCGGTCGCGGCGCCAAGGATGACTTTCCCGCCGTCGTCAACGGCTTCACCGGCTCCTCGATCTGGCACTCGATCTACGCGTTCCCGCCGACGTCGCAGGCGTATTGGGACGCCGGCTTCGCCGACTTCGCGCGGCGCTTCGGCCCGATCCTCGAGGCCTTTGAGAAGGCCAACGTCAACTTCGCCCTCGAGGTCCATCCGACCGAGATCGCGTTCGACATCGCCAGCGCGCAGCGCGCGGTCGAGGCGGTGAAGGGTCACCGGCGCTTCGGCTTCAACTACGACCCGTCCCACCTCGGCTACCAGGGCGTCGACTACGTGAAGTTCATCCGCACGTTCGGCGATCGCATCTACCACGTCCACATGAAGGACGTGTGGTGGGGCCACGGTGACGGCTCCGTCGGCGTCTTCGGCGGCCACACCACGTTCGGCGATCCGCGCCGCCACTGGGATTTCCGCTCGCTCGGCCACGGCGACATCAACTTCGAGGAGATCATCGTCGCCCTCAACGACGTCGGCTACCGCGGTCCCCTCTCGGTGGAGTGGGAGGACGGCCGCATGGACCGTCTGCACGGCGCGGCGGAGTCGGCCGCCTTCGTGCGCAAGGCCGACTTCCCCTCGAGCTCGATCGTGTTCGACGCGCAGTTCGATCGGCAGAAATGAGCCGCGGGCGGCGCGGCCCCGTGGTCGCCCGCCTGATGTTTTTCGCCGGCGCCGGGCCGCGGGTCCCCGCCGGTGCGTTTTCCTTCCTCCTCCCGCAGCCCCGCAACCCCCGCATTCCTCCTTCATGAGCACCAAGATCGCCATCATCGGCGCCGGCGGCATGGCCGCCTACCACGCCAAGGGATTCCGCGAGGCCGGCGCCGAGATCATCGCGCTGGCCGACGTCAACGCCGCCGCCGCCGAAAAGGCCGCCGCGCGCCACGGCATCAGCCGCCACTTCGGCGACGTCGCCGAGATGTTGCGCGCGCTGCCGGAGCTCGACGCGGTG
Source organism: Opitutaceae bacterium (assembly GCA_046091745.1). Taxonomy (GTDB): domain Bacteria; phylum Verrucomicrobiota; class Verrucomicrobiia; order Opitutales; family Opitutaceae; genus ER46. The sequence continues at coordinate 1,611 of JBJTCH010000421.1, read as the reverse complement.
TCGATCATCGTGCCGAACAAGTTCCACGCGCCGCTCGCGCTGCAGGCGCTGCAGGCCGGCAAGCATGTGTTCTGCGAGAAGCCGCCCGCGCTCTCCGCCGCGGAGATGACGCGCATGAAGGCGGCGGCCGAGAAGTCCCGGCGCCGGCTGATGTTCAACTTCAACAACCGCGCCCGGCCCGAGAGCTACGCGATGATGGAGTACATCTCGCAGGGAGTCGTCGGCACCATCAACAGCTGCCAGGCGAAATGGATCCGCCGCACCGGCATCCCGGGCTTCGGCGGCTGGTTCACCACCAAGGCCCTCTCCGGCGGCGGCCCGCTCATCGACCTGCTCCACATGATCGACCTCGGGCTGTACTTCATGGGCTACCCCGAGCCGGCGCACATTCTCGCCCGCACCTATCGGGACCACATCTCCGATAAGTCGTTCAAGGGTCCGTGGGGCATTCCCGACGTGGCCAAGGGCGTGACCGACGTCGAGGCGGCCGCGCACGGCTTCGTCACGTTCCAGACCGGCCAGTCGATGTCCTTCGCCGTCTCGTGGGCCGAGATGAACCAGCGTGAGGAGGTCTCCGTGGTTTTCCAGGGCTCGAAGGCCGGCGGCATGGTCCGCCGCCTCTTCGGCACCGACGGCCTCGACAACACCGCGATCGACGCGTGCGAGCTCTACACCCAGGAGAACGGCCGCTCCGTCAATCGGTCCATTGTGGTGCCGGCCGACGAGACGATGGGCCGCGTGCGTTCCGCCGCGAACTTCATCCGTGTGCTCGAGGGCGCGGAGAAGCCCCTCAACACGCCCGATCAGGCTCTCGCGCTCATGAAGATCATCGACGGCGCCTACAAGTCCGCCGCCACCGGCAAGCCGGTCGCGCTCTGAGCGCGTCGCCGCGTTTTCACCCGCAACTTCAACCCGCCTCCTTCCATGAAACTCAACCGCAAGCTCCGCATGGGCATGATCGGCGGCGGTCGCGGCGCCTTCATCGGCTCCGTGCACCGCATGGCCGCCCGTCTCGACGGTGAGATCGACCTCGTCGCCGGCTGTTTTTCGGCCGACCCGGAAAAATCCCGGGCGTCCGGCGCCGACCTGTTCCTCGACCCGGCCCGTGTCTACGGCACCTACCAGGAAATGGTCGCCGGCGAGGCCGCGCTGCCCGCCGACCAGCGCATCGATTTCGTCTCGATCGTCACCCGCAACAACACCCACGCCCCGATCGCGCGGGCGTTCATGGAGGCGGGTTTCCACGTCGTGTGCGACAAGCCGTTGTGCTTCTCCTTTAAGGAAGGCCTGCGGCTCCGCGAGGTCGTGCGCCGCACCGGCAAGGTCTTCGCGCTCACCCACAATTCCACCGGTTATCCGATGGTGAAGGAGGCCCGCGACTGGGTGCGCGGCGGGAAACTCGGCAAGCTTCTCAAGGTCGTCGTCGAGTATCCCCAGGGCTACGCCATCACCGCGCTGGACGCCGGCACCATCAGCAAGATCGCCAACTGGCGCATGGATCCGTCGATCTCCGGCGTGTCCAATTGCATGGGCGACATCGGCACCCACGCGCACAACCTCGCCCGCTACATCACCGGCCTCGAGATCGAGGAGATCTGCGCGGAGCTCTCG
>JBJTCH010000420.1:0-5307 GCA_046091745.1 Opitutaceae bacterium | reverse complement strand
CAGTGGTCGACGGCCTTGCGGGGCTCGAGGCGGTCGGTGCGGCCGACCATCTCCTCGATTGTGCGGAAGCCGAGGCGGGCCATGATGGCGCGGAGGTCCTCGGCGATGAAGCGCATGAAGTTCACCACGTGCTCCGGCTTGCCGGTGAAGCGGGCGCGGAGCTGGGGGTCCTGCGTGGCGACGCCGGCCGGGCAGGTGTTGAGGTGGCAGACCCGCATCATAATGCAGCCCGTGGCGACGAGGGGGGCGGTGGCGAAGCCGAACTCCTCGGCGCCGAGCAGGGCGGCGATGGCGACGTCGCGGCCCGTCTTCAGCTGGCCGTCGGTCTCGACGGCGATGCGGGAGCGCAGGTTGTTCAGCACGAGCGTCTGGTGGGCCTCGGCGAGGCCGAGTTCCCAGGGCAGGCCCGCGTGCTGGAGGGAGGTCTGGGGCGAGGCGCCCGTGCCGCCGTCGTAACCGGAGATCAGCACCACGTCGGCGTGGGCCTTGGCGACGCCGGCCGCGACCGTGCCGACGCCGATCTCGGAGACGAGCTTCACGCTGATGCGGGCCTCCTTGTTGGCGTTCTTCAGGTCGTGGATCAGCTCGGCGAGGTCCTCGATCGAGTAGATGTCGTGGTGGGGCGGGGGCGAGATGAGGCCGACGCCCGCGGTGGTGCCGCGGGTCTTCGCGACCCACGGGTAGACCTTGGTGCCGGGCAGCTGGCCGCCCTCGCCGGGCTTCGCGCCCTGGGCCATCTTGATCTGGATCTCGCGCGCGTTGACGAGGTACTCGCTGGTCACGCCGAAGCGGCCGGAGGCGACCTGCTTGATGGCGGAGTTCTTCGAGTCGCCCTGCTCGTTGGTCCAGGTGAAGCGGGCGGGATCCTCGCCGCCCTCGCCGGTGTTCGACTTGCCGCCGATCCGGTTCATCGCGATCGCGAGCGTCTCGTGGGCCTCCTGCGAGATGGAGCCGTAGGACATCGCGCCGGTCTTGAAGCGGCGCATCATGCTCTCGGCGGACTCGACCTCCTCGAGCGGGATCGCGGCGGGCGCGTCCTTGAACTCGAGCAGGCTGCGCAGGGTGCAATGGGCGCGACCCTGGTCGTTGATCAGCCGGGCGTAGGCCTGGTAGGCCGGCAGGTTGTTCGTGCGCACCGCCTTCTGCAGGGCGTGGACGGACTCCGGGGTGAACAGGTGGGCCTCGCCGGTGGCGCGCCACTGGTAGAGCCCGCCGGTGGAGAGCGCGCGGACGTCGACGGCCCGCTCGGGGTACGCCGCGCGGTGGCGCAGGAGCACCTCCTGGGCGATCACGTCGAGACCGATCCCGCCCACGCGGGAGGGCGTCCAGGTGAAGTAGTGGTCGATGACGTCCTGGCGGAGGCCCAGCGCCTCGAACACCTGGGCGCCGCGGTAGCTCTGGATCGCGGAGATGCCCATCTTGGACATCACCTTCACCACGCCCTTGGAGGCGGCCTTGACGAAGTTTGCGCAGGCCTTGGCGTGGTCGATGCCGGAGAGGTGGCCCTCGCGGATCATATCGTCGATCGTCTCGAAGGCGACGTACGGGTTCACCGCGCTGCAGCCGTAGCCGATGAGCAGGGCGAAGTGGTGCACCTCGCGCGCCTCGCCGGTCTCGAGCACCAGCGACACGCGGGTGCGCAGGCCCTCACGGATGAGGTAGTGGTGGAGCCCGGCCACCGCGAGCAGCGCGGGGATGGGGGCGAAGTCCTTCGTCACGCCCCGGTCGCTGAGGATGAGGACGTTGACCTCCTCCTCCTCGATCATCCGGCGGGCCATGATGGAGAGCTCCTCCATCGACTTGGCGAGGCCCTTCTCCCCGCGGGTGACGCGGAAGAGGATCGGCAGGACGCCGGTCTTGAGGCCGGGGAGGTGGGTGCGGCGGATCTTGCCGAACTCCTCGTTGGTGAGCACGGGCCACTTCAGCTCGACGCGGCGGCAGGCGCTCGGCTCGGGCTGGAGCAGGTTGCCCTCGGAACCGAGGCGGGTCTCGGCGGAGGTGACGATCTCCTCGCGGATCGAGTCGATCGGCGGATTGGTGACCTGCGCGAAGAGCTGCTTGAAGTAATCGTAGAGCAGGCGCGGCTTGTTGGAGAGCACGGCGAGCGCGGCGTCGTTGCCCATGGAGCCGATAGCCTCGACGCCGTCCCGGGCCATCGGAGCGAGCACGACGCGCTCGTCCTCGAACGTGTAGCCGAACGCGATCTGGCGCTGGAGCAGCGTGGCGTGGTCGGGCTGCTCAATGCGCGGCGCCTCGGGCAGATCGCTGAGGTGCACGAGATGCTGGTTCAGCCACTGCCGGTAGGGCTGGGCGGAGCAGACGGCGCGCTTGATCTCCTCGTCCTCGATGATCCGGCCCTGGGTCGTGTCGATGAGGAACATGCGGCCCGGCTGGAGCCGGCCTTTGCGCACGACCTGGTCGGCGGGAATATCGAGCACGCCGGCCTCGGAGGCCATGATGACGGTGCCTTCCTTGGTGACGTAGTAGCGCGACGGGCGCAGGCCGTTGCGGTCGAGAATGGCGCCGATCTGGACGCCGTCGGTGAACGCGATCGAGGCGGGACCGTCCCACGGCTCCATCAGGCACGAGTGGTACTGGTAGAACGCGCGGCGCTCGTCATCCATCGACTCGTGGTTGGACCACGGCTCGGGGATCATCATCATCATCGCGTGCGACAGCGGGCGGCCGGCGAGCACCAGCAGCTCCAGCGTGTTGTCGAACATCGACGAGTCGGAGCCGTTGGGGTTGATGATCGGAAGGATCTTCCGGATGTCGTCGCCGAACAGCTCGCTGGCGAACAGCGCCTGCCGCGCGTGCATCCAGTTCATGTTGCCGCGCAGGGTGTTGATCTCGCCGTTGTGGGCGAGGTACCGGTACGGATGCGCGCGCTCCCAGCTGGGGAACGTGTTCGTCGAGAAACGCGAGTGGACGAGGGCCAGCGCCGACTCCATCGACGGGTGCTTCAGGTCGGGGAAATACTGGTCGACCTGATCCGTCGTGAGCATGCCCTTGTAGACGAGGGTCTTCTGGGAAAGGCTGGCGACGTACCAGTACTCGGCGCCCGGGAGCGTCGAGGTGCGGATCTCCGCGTAGCTCCGCTTCCGCACGACGTAGAGATTGCGCTCGAACGCCATGTCGTCGGCCATGCCCGCGGGGCGCCCGATGAACGCCTGGCGCATGAAGGGCTCCACGGACTTCGCCGTGTCGCCCAGCATCGAGTTGTCGGTCTTGACCGTGCGCCAGCCGAGGAAAGTGAGCCCCTCCGACTGCACGACCTGCTCGAAGCGCTCCTCGATGCGGCGGCGCATGGAAGGATTGCGCGGGAGATAGAAAAGCCCGCAGCCGTACTGGCCGGGCTCGGGGAGCTGGAAGCGCGCCGCGCGGCAGGCCTCCTGCAGGAAGCGGTGCGGCATCTGGATGAGGATGCCCGCGCCGTCGCCGGTGTTGATCTCGGCGCCACTCGCGCCGCGGTGGTCCAGATTGCGCAGGATCTGCAGGCCGTCGGCCACGATCCGGTGCGACTTGCGCCCGTGCATGTCGACGATGAAGCCCACCCCGCAGGCATCGTGCTCGAAGAACGGATCGTACAGGCCCTGTTTGGCCGGCTGGCCGGGGGAGCGACGCGCCTCGGAAGGAAGGACGTCGGCGGACAGGTTGGAGGCGCTGCGGATTTGGTCGTTCATGGCTTCGGAAAGTTCGTGCGGGGCGCTTAGAGCATAAAAAGGGCCGTTCCCGTCGTCGACGAGAGCGGCCCGTGAAAATTTTGATGTGGGATGGCTCTCAGCGTCGGACTAGAAGAAGCGGATCGTTTTCGTGGCCATCTTGGCGTGCTCCTCGTCGGAGCAGCCCGCGTTGGTGGGCACGTCCGTGGTGGCGCCGGTGGGTTTCACCAGGTCGTTGCTGAGAAGGTAATTCTCAACCTCCTCGCCGGAGACGTCGGCGAGCATGACCCCGTCGACCTCGACGCAGGGCGACAGCGGCTGCCCCGACTTGCGGACCATCTCGGCGTAGTTGTCGCGGTTGTTGATGATGTCGATGTCCTCGTACGGCAGATTGTGCTTTCGCAGGATCGCGCGCACCCCGTTGGACCAACCGCAATGCGGCTTGAGGTAGGCTTTGATAGTCATGCGTTGAACGTGGGCGTGGACAAAATCGCCGCAAGGTAAAGGTCTGGTTTTTCGGCGATCAAGCGTCGTTTTGGAAATTTTCCCGCGGGGAGCCGGCGTTGTCGCCGGACAGTCCATGCGACCGCGCGCGGCGCGAAACGCGGCCTAGCTTTTTCCAGGGCGAGCCGGTATCTCCCGCGCGATGAAAGTCCTCGTGACCGGCGCCGCCGGCTTCATCGGCCACCATGTCGCGCGGCGCCTCGCGGAGACGCGGCGCTGCGAGGTGCTGGGGGTGGACAACCTGAGCGACTACTACGACGTGGCGCTGAAGCGGGCGCGACTGGAGCAACTTTCATCGCTGGAGGATTTCCGTTTCCTGCAGGCCGATTTCGCGGACGCCGCGAAGTTCCCCGCCCTCGTCGCCCACTTCAAACCCGACTACGTCGTGCACCTCGGCGCGCAGCCCGGCGTGCGGTTCAGCATGGAGCAGCCCGCCGCGTACACGCGGAACAACCTCGAGGGATTCGCGACCGTGCTCGAGGCGTGCCGGCGGAATCCGCCGCGGCATCTGGTGTTCGCCTCGAGCAGCAGCGTGTACGGCGCGGGCGCGAAGCCGCCGTTCCGCGAGGACGACGACGCCAACCAACCGATCTCCTACTACGGCGCGACCAAGCGCGCGAACGAGCTGATGGCGCACAGCTACGCGCACAACCACCGGCTGAATGTCACCGGCCTGCGCTTCTTCACCGTCTACGGGCCGTGGGGCCGGCCCGACATGGCGCCGACGCTTTTCGCCCGCGCCATCCTCGCCGGCGAGCCGCTCAAGCTCTTCAACGGCGGGCGCAATCTCCGCGATTTCACCTATGTCGACGACATCGTCGACGGCGTGCTGAAGGTCCTGCTCTACCCGCCCGCGCCACCGCCGGTGCCGCCGCTGCGGATCTACAACCTCGGTCATCACCGCCCGGTGGAGACGCTGCTCTTCGTGCGGATGCTCGAGGAACTGCTCGGAAAGAAGGCCGCGGTGGAACTGCTGCCGCCGCAACCCGGCGACATGACGGAGACCTGCGCCGACCTCACCCGCATCCGGCGGGAAGTCGGCTTCGAGCCCAAGGTTCCGCTCGAGGAAGGCCTGCGTCGCTTCGTCGAGTGGTTCCGCGGCTACTACCGCGTCTGAACGCGCGGGGATTGCGCCCGGCGC
>JBJTCH010000419.1:0-12573 GCA_046091745.1 Opitutaceae bacterium | reverse complement strand
CCGCCACGGGGAACTATGCGGGTGTCTCGATCGGCTATCGTCTCGCCGGCGAGGCGCGCTGGCCCGCGCAGATCCACGATTGCAAGGCGGCCATCCGCTGGATCCGCGCCAACGCGGCGCGCCACGGCCTGGATCCCGACCGCATCGGTGTCATCGGCAGCTCGGCGGGCGGAACGCTCGTCACCTTGCTCGGCGTAAGCGGCGGCGCGGAGGACCTTGAGGGAGCCGTCGGCCCGCACGGCTCCGTGAGCAGCCGCGTGACCTGCGTCGTGAACCGCTTCGGGCGCTTGAACTTTCTCGCGCAACCCGAGTCGGCCCGGGCTTCGCCCGCGCAGGCGGGCCCCCTCGCGCAGCGGCTCACGTTGATGTTCGGTGCTCCGGTTGACGAGCAGGCGGCGCTGGCGGGACGCGCCTCGCCGGTGTCGCACGCAGCCGCGGGGCTGCCGCCGATCATCACGTTCCACGGCACGGCGGATGCGCTGGTGCCGTTCGTGCAGGCGGAGGAGTTCGACGCCGCGATGCGGCGCGCGGGCGGCTCGCACGTCCTCGTGCCGGTGAAGGGCGGCGGACACGGCTACGAGAACGCCGACGAGCGGCAGCGCATCCGGATGTTCTTCGATCAACACCTCCGCGGGATTCCGTCGGTGATCTCGACCGACCCGATCCCGCATCCGGTGAAGCGCTGAGCCGGCCGCTTGGCGGCGGAAGTTCATCCGCGCCCAAAAGCGGATTTGCCGCACCGCGGTGGCGTTGCTTCGGTCGCGGCCTACCCCATGAAGACTTCACCTCGCCGTTGGCTGGCGGCGTTACTCCTGCTCCCGTCCTTGGCTGCGTTCGCTTTTGCCGCGGATACGCGCGTGTTCCGCGCCGGCGCAGCCACCAGCAACATCACGCCGCAGCTAGGCGAGGGGATCGTCGGCAATTTCACGATCCCGCCCGCCACGTACGTCCACGATGAACTCCACGCGCGCTGCCTCGTGCTCGACGACGGCGCGACCAAGCTCGTCTTCGTGGTGGTCGACAGCGTCTCGGTCAATCGCGAGGTGTTCGACGCCGCGCGACGCACGCTCGAGCGCGACACCGGCATCCCGGGCGGCAACATGCTGATGTCGGCCACGCACACCCACTCGGCCACCAGCGCACGGGGGAAGGATGCGGTGGCGATGCGCAACCCGCCGGTCGACGCGGGGGAGCGCTCACCGCTAGATGATTATCAGTCGTTTCTCACGCGGCGGATCGTCGACGGGGTGAAGCGCGCGCTGAATCAACTCGAGCCGGCGCGGATCGGCTGGGGTTCGGGCCAGGTGCCGCGGCATGTTTTCAATCGCCGCTGGGTCCTCAAGGACGGCAAGACGGCGGTCAATCCTTTCGGCGGTCAGGATCGCGCCGTGATGAATCCGGGCTCGCGGCCGGATCTCGAACGTCCCGCCGGGCCGGTGAACCCCGAGGTGTACTTCATCTCGGTCGAGTCGCTCTCAGGCCGACCGATCGCGGTCCTCGCGAATTACTGGCTGCACTACGTCGGCGGCGTGCCGACCGGCCACATTTCCGCGGACTACTTCGCGGCGGTGGCCGACCGCCTGCAGCAGTTGCTCGGCGCCGACCGGCAGGACCCGCCGTTCGTCGGGCTGCTTGCCAACGGCCCCTGCGGAGACGTGAACAACATCAACGTCGCCCAGCCGGATCGCCGGAAATACGAGCCGTACGAGAAGATCCGCCTGGTCGCCGACGACGTGGCGCGGGAAATCGTGCGCGTGCGGGCGGGCCTTCGACACCAGAATTGGGCCGAGCTGCGCGCCGCCCACGCCGAAGTCGTCCTGCGTACCCGGCGGCCCGAGGCCGAGACCGTCGAGAAGGCGCGTCGGGTGCTCGCCCGACCCGCCACGGTGTCGCCGATCCACCGGCTGGAGAGGAATTACGCAGAGCGCGTGATCTCGGCGGCCGAGTGGCCCGAGACCTTGAGCGTGATGCTGCAGGCGGTGCGCATCGGCGGACTCGGCGTGGCGGCGATCCCCTTCGAGGCGTTCACGGAGACCGGACTTGAGATCAAGGCGCGTTCGCCTTTCCCCGACACGTTCACAATCGAGCTGGCGAACGGAGGCTACGGTTACCTGCCGACCCCGGCTCAGCACGCGCTCGGCGGCTACGAGACCTGGCTCGGCACCAATCGCGTCGAGACGGGCGCATCCGAAAAGATTGTCGCGAAACTCCTGGACTTGCTCGCCGACGTGAAGCGGGACGCCTCCGGCCGGCCATGAGGCGTTTTCAAAAACTCCGGCGCCGGCTGGCCGGGGCGGTTTTCGCCGGCGTGACGGCAACGGGAGTTTGCGCCGCTCCGGCGACGGCGCAGCCGAACATCCTGCTGATGTACGTCGATAACGTCGGCTACGGCGACCTCGGCTGCTACGGCAATCGCGACGTGATCACGCCGCGGATCGACCGTCTCGCGCGGGAGGGCGCGCGGTGCCTCGACTTCCAGGTGGTCACCAGCAGTTGCACGCCTTCGCGCGGGGCGCTGCTCACGGGACGCCATCCGTTCCGCAACGGCCTCTCCCACCAGCTCTCCGCCGCCGAGAACCGGTCCGGCCTCGGGCTGCCCCACGGCGAGCGTATCATCCCGCAATTCCTCCGCGCCGTCGGCTACGCGACCGGCTGCTTCGGCAAGTGGAACATCGGCTTCGCGCCCGGCAGCCGGCCGACCGAGCGCGGCTTCGACGAGTTCCTCGGCTTCCGCTCGGGCAACGTCGGCTACTACGAGTATCTCTACGGCGGGCAGCACGATCTGTTCCGCGGGACCGAGCCGTTCCACACCGAGGCCTACAGCACCGACCTTTTCGCGGATGCGGCGATTGATTTCATCCGGCGCCACGCGGGACGTCCGTGGTTTGTCTACCTGCCGTTCAACGCCGCGCACTTTGTTTCCGAGGGTAACATCCCTCGCGGTGTGAAGCCGGTCTGGCCGGCGCCCGCCGCGGCCTTCGCCCGCTACGGCTGGACAGCGGACGAGCCCGACGAACGCCGCCGCTACCGCGCGGTGCTGACGGCGCTCGACGACGCGGTCGGCCGCGTGCTCGACGAGGTCGACACCCTGCGGCTGCGCGAGCGCACGCTCGTGATGCTCATCTCGGACAACGGCGCGTTCATGCTGCCCGGGCGCGGCCTCGAGGTCGCCTCCAACCCCCCGCTGCGTTCCGGCGGCACCACCTCCTACGAAGGCGGCACCCGTGTGCCGGCGCTCTTCCGCTGGCCGGGCCGTATCCCGGCTGGACGCGATGTACGGGCGATGCTCACGCAGATGGACGCGCTGCCGCTGTGCCTCGCGGCCGTCGGAGTGCCGCGCGAAACCGGTCGGGTTCTCGACGGTCGTGATCCGCTGCCGGCGTTGGCGGAAGGCGCGCGCTCCCCGCACGCGCGGATGGGTTTCGGGTACGCCAAAGGCGCCGCCTACCGCGAGGGCGACCTCAAGATCGTACGCGAGACGCCGGAGAAACCGTGGGAGCTGTATGATCTGGCGGCGGACCTCGGCGAGAGCCGCGACCTCGCCCGCGAGCGCCCTGCGGACCTGGCGCGACTCACTGGCGCGCACGCAACGTGGCTCGAGAACGTAGGACGCGACGCCAGCTCGCGTGCGACCGCTCCCACCGCGCCGAAACGCGGGAAATGAATCCAGCGGCAGCTCGCGGTCCGGGCGGTGGAAGGAGTCGGTCCGGACCGGCGTCCTACGGAAGCACCCTCGAATCGCTCCGCGGGTTTTAACCACGGACGGGAAAAGAGCGGGAGACGGGTGAGGGTGGGAGAGAGCAAGACAGCTCCGGCGCAACCGAAGTATCGTTCAGGCTGGCTGGCTGTGGGATCGTGACGCGTTGCCAAACAGCTCCGCAAGGGTTCAACCACGACTGGACACGAAGAAGGAGGGCTCGGTGTTGCCGCGGCTGGCAGCCGCGGACGAGATATTGCGGGGCGGACGGCCGAAGGCAGTTCTGAACACCTCTGAGGTCAGCGTAGGCTTCAAGGCTGGCGCAGGCGAGAACGCCGCCACGTAAACCTTTCCGAACTTCCCGTTCTTCCTGTTCAAGCAGTCGCGGCTGAAGGCGCGGGTTTCTACATCCACCGTTCCGCCTCCCGATCCTCCGCCGATTCTATCGGGAGCCGCCGACGACGCTGGCGCGGCTCTTTTCCCGTTCGGCGAGGGCCTTCGGCATCGCGTCCATCAGCGCGAGGATGCGTTCGGGGTGCGTTGGGTGGGTCGAAAGCAAGGCAGGGGGAGTCGGGTCGTTGGCCGATTCCAGCTCGAGCGCCTCGAGGACTTTCAGGGACTCCTGCGGGTCGTAGCCCGCGCGCGCCATGTACATGAGGCCGACGTAATCGGCCTCCTTCTCCTTGGCGCGGTCGAAGGCGAATCCGCCGATACCGGTCGTCAGGCCGTAGACCTGGCTCAACGCGTCGATCGTGAGCCCCGATGCGCCGCCGACGATCCCGCCGACCATCCCGACGGTGCCGACCGCGCTGACGGCGAGCTCGCGCGAGAGTTTCTCGTGCACGTGCTTCGCGGTGACGTGGGCGATCTCGTGCGCGATGACGGAAGCCAGCTGGTCATCGGTCCTGGCGATTTTGAAAATCCCGGAGAACACCCCGACCTTTCCGCCCGCCATCGCGAACGCGTTGATCTGCGGCACGTCGAAAACGATGAACTCCCAATCGGCGTCGGGCATATCCCAGAACACCACCTTGGAGAGCCGGCCGCCCACGCGCTGCAACTGCTCGTGGTGGTCCTTGTTCCGCGACACGCGGTAGCGGCGCTTCATGTCGTCGAACATCCCGATGCTCATCTTCGTGACCTCCTTGTCGTCGACGAGGTTCATGGCCCGTCGGCCGGTCACGGGCACCTCGTAGCAGCCGGCGGAAAACACGAGGGCGGCGAGGGCGACGAGGAGCGGCACGGCGGATGGCTTTTTCATGGCGGAGGGCTTGCGGGCAAACTTCCGGACGGGTAAGCCGGCTGCCGGGGATCGCAAGCTTGTGACGCGAAGCCGCGGCGATTTTTTCCCGGAAAACACCGGGTGGGCGAAGGCCTTTGCATTTTTGCCGATCCTCGCCGATCTTTCCGCGTCGGAGCGAACCCCGGTTCCGGCGCGTCGCAGCCCACCTTTCCGCTAACCGCAGCGCAACCAGTACGTCATTCCCACAACGCCATGGCCGAGGAAAACGAAGTCAACGCGGGCAAGAAACGCCGGGTCATTCATTGGAATCCGGATGCCGGCAAGCAGGAGGAGCGTCGCCGCTGGACGTGGCCGCGCATAGCGGCTTGGACCGCGGGCGGATCGCTCGGCCTGCTGCTCGCCGCCGGTCTGGTGATCCGCGGGATCAAGCTGGTCTGGGGGCCGGAGGTCTTCCAGCCGCGCGCCGCGGAAACCGTGGCGGCGGCACCGACGGTGGAGGGAGCCAGTTCGGCGTTCATCAGCCGCGCCAAGGCGGAACAGGCTTTCGAGCTCGCCTCCAAGGCGCTGAAGGAATTGCGCCGCCTCCCGACCGATCACCCGTCGCAGCTCGAGCAGTTGATCGTGATGGAGAAGTCGTTCACGCAGAGCGAATCCCTCGTGAAGGCGCATGAGTTTGCGCGCGCCTTTGGTCTGCTGGAAATCCTGAACCAGGACATTGACGCTTTCTCGCGCAACGTGAAGGCCAAGGGCGAGGCTCGGCAGGCCTACGACGCGATCCTGCTCAAGGTGAAGGATCTCGAGGTGGCGCGCGCGCTCGCGCCGGGGCGTCTGGAGGCGGCGTTCGAGGCCGCGGGCGCGGGACGCCAGCTGATGACCGATGGCAATTTCACGGGCGCCAAGCAGGTCTTCGACCGCGGTTTCGCGGAGCTCAAGCAGGCCGAGCAGGTTCTGCAGGCCTTCGTGCGCGACAATCTACTCGCGGGCCAGAAAGCGCTGGCGGCGGGCGAGAAGGCCGCCGCGCGCAAGGCCTTCCAGCAATCGTTGGAAAAAGCGCCTGGCAACGAGGCCGCGACGCTCGGCCTGAAGCGTGCCGAGAACATCGACCGCGTGCACGCGCTCCTCCAGCAGGGGGCGCAACTCGAGAAAGACCGCCGGTTCGCCGATGCCGCCGAGTCGTACAAGAAGGCCTTTGCCCTCGACGGATTCTCCGCCGCCGCGCAGGAGGGCCAGTCCCGCGCGGCGCGCCTCGAGAAGGAGACGCGTTTCGCCGAGGCGAAGGCCGCCGCCGACGAGGCGCTCCAGGCGCGTGATTGGAACAAGGCGATCGCCGAGCTCCAGAACGCCCTGAAGGTTTACCCGCAGAAGCCCGAGGTCCAGGCGCAGCTGAAGTCGGCCCGGGAGAGCGCCCACCGCGAGTCGGTGCAGAAGGCCCTGGCGCGCGCGTTTGAGCAGGAGAAGGCGTTTCAATGGAACGAGGCCCGCGCCGCGTTCAACGAGACCCTCCAGCTCGATCCCGATCACGCCGAGGCCAAGGACGGCTACAAGCGCACCGGCACCGTGATCCGCGCGTTGCTCCAGTATGAGCGCTACATCGAGGCCGCCGATCAGCTCGCCAACAAGGCCGACTTCCAGGGCGCCATCCGCCGTTTCAATGAGGCGATGGCCGTGAAGCCCGCCTACCTCCAGGCGAGCGACCGCGTGCAGCAGCTGCAGGCACTGCTCATGGCGCAGAACACGCCGGTGGACGTGACCTTCAAGTCCGACGACGAGACCTGGGTGCAGATCACGAACTTCCGCGCCCCGAAAAAAATCCAGACCGAGACCATCAAGATCCTTCCGGGTAACTACGAGGTCGTGGGCCGCCGGCGCGGTTATCGCGATGTCGTCATGCTGCTCCAGGTGCGCGGCGGCATGCCCGCGCCGGAGGTCACGGTCATCTGCACGGTCAAGGCCGACAAATGACACCTTCCTTGCTTCGCCCGATCGTCGCGTTCGCTCTCTGCACCGGGGGCTCGCTTCTCGCCGCGGAGACCGCGCGTCCGGCGACTTCCGCCGAGCGTTTGCCACCGGGCCGCACCGGTGCCCGCGGGCCGCTGCCGGACCCCGCGTTGCTCGACGGTTCCAAGGTGGCCGCCGAGAAGAAGGGTGAGTTCGGCCTGATCGGCGACTTCGAGCTTCCCGGCGAGGAGGACGGCAAAAAGGAGAAGGCGGGCGGAGCCGGGAGCGGCGGTCCGGAGAATCAGCAGGCCGAATCGCCGGGCTCGGGCCAGACGGGTGCCGGCGGTCAGGCGGGGCCGGCGGGTGTCGCGGGATCGGGCAAGGCGGGACCGCAAGGGCAGGGGTCGGGACCGGAAGGCAAGGAGGGACCGGGTGGCGCGCCCACCGCCGGCGACCCCAATGCCAAGGCGGAGGGCATGAAGGTGGCGCAATTGGGCGGTGACGCTTCCGGCGCTGTCGGCGCCGAAGGCGGACCGCAAAAGCCGACGCAAGTGGCCATCGGCGACACCGCCATGCGCATTCCGCAGAACCAGCAGGCGATGACGGGTGTCGTGGGCGCGCAGCAGGCGGCCAGCCAGAACACCCAAGTTTACGAGAAGGGAACCGGCACCGGCGGCAAGGGGCCGACCGGCAAGCAGAGTCCCAACCGCACGGAAAAGGGCCGCTCCATTCCCGCCGGACTCTGAACCGTTTTTCGCGAACCATCGTCATGAAGCCTCGAATGATCCGTCTCCTCCTGTTGCTCCTCGCCGCCGCGGCGCCGTTGCCCGGGGCGACGAGCATTTACCCGATCGGCGCGATTGAGGATCTTTGGAATCTTCCCGCCGACGAGTTCCGCCAGAAATACCCGGGCATCAACGCCTCCGGACTCGGTCCCAGCGACGAGGGTTGGTACATGCGCTACCGGCACGAGAACCTCACCTATCTTTTCGGCCCGGTCGCCGACCGCGAGGAGGCGCGCAAAAGGAAGTGGGAGTTGGAGACGGTGCGCGACGCCGCGATCCGCAACCGGCCGTCGCTCGCGTCCAGCCAGGTTGATTTCGTGCGCTTCAGTTTCACCAACGTTTACGGACGCGGGGGCGATGGCACCGGGTCCGGCGAGGGAAAGGCGCGGATGTCGGCCGACGGCAAGAGCGGTCCCGACGGCGATCTCGACGGCGACGGGATTCCCAACGCCCTCGACAACGACATGGACGGCGATGGGATCCCGAACGATCAGGATCCCGACATCGACGGGGACGGGATTCCGAATGCGCAGGATGATTATCCGTACGGCACGATGGACGAGAAATTGCGCGGCGCCGGCGCCGACGGTAATCTGGCGAAAGCGGGCCAGGAAGGTGGCGGCCAGGACGGAGCCGGCGGCAAACAAGCCTCCGCGGGTAAGGACGGGCGCGAGGGCAGCGGGCAGGCCGGCGACGGCGCCTCGGGACAGCCGGTCGGCGCCGGTCAGCAGGGCCAGCAGCAAGTCGCGTCCGTCGGACAACCGGGCCAGCGCGGTTCACAGCAACCCGGGCAGAACGGCCGCATGGCGCGGTCCGGCGCGCAAGGTCAGCCCGGCTCTCCGCAAAGCACGAATTCCGGCCAGCAGAGCAGCTCCTCCAGCAGCCAGAGCGGCCAACCCGGTTCACCCGGCAGCCCGATGAGCGGTCCCCCGAGCCCCTCCGGCGCTTCCGCCAACCCGATCGCGCTCCTGCAGGCCCTCCTGAAGGCGGTCCTCGGGCTCTGAACGTTGAGCGAGGGTCGCTAACCCGGATCTCTAAGGGGTCAGGGCGTTCAATGTTTGGGGTAGGTTGAATTTGAACATTGAACGGCCTGACCCCATCGGGGCGGGCGCGACAACCGCTCGACGTGCGGCGGGGGACTTGTCTGAGTTTTTCCATGACCCCGTCACCCCGCGTTCCTTCGCTCAGTCGTCGCCAATTTCTCGGCACCGCCGCCGCGGCGGCGGCCGTTTCCGCCCTGCCGCGCTTCAATATCGCGCGCGCCGGCCAAGCCCCCAATGCGCGTCTCAACGTCGCCTGCGTGGGCATCGGGGGACGCGGCTGGTACGCCGTTTCCGAGCTGTTGAAGGATCCGCGGGTCAACATCGTCGCGGTCGCGGATGTTGATCGTGAGCAGGTCGAGGCGACGTGGAAGAAAGCGGCGGCGTTGAAAAAATCCGCTGAGCTGAGTTCGGCGTCGCTGAAGTCCGTTCCCGTGTTCAGCGATTACCGCGAGATGTACGCGAAGCTGGCCGACCGGATCGATGCGGTCACCGTGTCGACTCCGGATCACCACCATTACCCGGCGGCCATGATGGCGGTGCAGCGCGGGAAACACGTTTATGTCGAGAAGCCGCTCACGCACTCCGTGGGTGAGGCGAGGGCGCTGCGCGAGGCAGCACGCCGCAAGGGCGTGATTACCCAGATGGGCAACCAGGGCCGCGCGACCGAGGGGATCCGGCTCATGAAGGAGTGGGTGGAGGCGGGGGTGATCGGCGACGTGCGCGAGGTGGTGTCGTGGTCCCCCGCGTTCGATCAAAATTGGTTCATTCGTCCCGCTTCTCTGCCGCTGCCGCCGGAAGCGGTTCCCGCAACCCTCGATTGGGATCTGTGGTGCGGCCCGTCGGAACCGATGCCTTACCACTCGACGATCGCGCCGAAGCGCTGGCGCGGTTGGTGGCGCTTCGGCAACGGGATGCTCGGGGACTGGGCCTGCCACACGCTCGACGCGCCGTTCTGGGCGCTTGAACTGGGCGCTCCGACGACGGTTGAGGCGCAGGTCAGCGCGGTGAGCGCCGACGTCGCGCCGGAATGGGCCGAGATCACGTGGCGTTTCCCCGCGCGCGGCTCGCGTCCGCCGGTGACGCTGAAATGGCTCGAGGGTGCCGCGCGCCGGCCGGAACCGTTGGCCGGTTGGAAGGATGACGCCAAGAAGTCAGGCTTCCCCAACCGTGGCATGGCGATGCTCGGCAGCCGGCACACGCTCTTCGCTCCCGGCGGCCGGCCCGACAGCCCGCGGCTGCTGCCCAACGAAGTCATGGACGAATTCCGGAAGAACCGCCCGCCGGCCCGTTATCCGCGCGTGGTCGGCGGACCGATGAAGGAGTGGCTCGACGCCATCGCCGGCTCCAGTCCGCGCCCCGGTTCTAATTTCGAGTATTCCGTGCCCCTCTCCGAGATGGTGCTGCTCGGCGTGCTCGCGATGCGCACCGGCAAACGCATCGAGTGGGACGGCCAGACCGGACGCGTCACCAACGACGCGAGCCTCAACCGCCTCGTCGAAATCTCGGCGCGGAGCGGCTGGAAGGTTTGAGGCGCGGAGCCGGTGTCCAAGCTCGCGGCCCCGTGCTCCCTTTCGCGCGTTTTTAGCCTCTTCGCGGCCATGCCCAGATTGGCCGCCAAGAGATTCAAGACGCGCGGGCTACCTTCCGCCCCGCGGGTAGCGCTCAGTCGGCCTTCTTCTTGCCCTTGGCGGCGGGCGCCGGAATCGGCTTCCGGAGCACGACGGGGACCGCGTTGGACTGCGGCGCGCCCGGGGTGCTGCGGCCGTCGGCGACGAGCTTTTCCAATAGCTGGTTCAAACGCGCCACGACCTCGGGGTGTTCCCGATAGAGATTCTTCGCTTCGGTGAGGTCGTCGCCACCGATCCGGTAAAGCTGCGTCTCGGGCAGCCCCTGCTTGGCCGCATCGGGGTCGCGCGGGGCCGACCAACCGCCGCTACCGGGGCATAGCTCCAGTTTCCATTCGCGGTCGCGGATCGCGAACGCGCCCGCGATGCTGTGGTGCACGACGGACTCGCGGGCGGAAGGTCCCTTGCCCAGCAGCACGTTGAGGAAACTGAAACTGTCCTCGCCCACGTTGGCGGCGACCTTCGCGCCGGTGATCTCGGCGACGGTGGCGAACACGTCGGTGAGGCAGAGCAGTTGGTTGCTGACAGCGGGCTTCACGCGCGCGGGCCAGCGGACGAAGAAAGGAACGCGGTGGCCGCCGTCGAAAATGTCGGCCTTGTGGCCGCGGAGCTCCCCGTTCACCGCGTGGCCCTTGGCGGCGAGCTCCTCGATGCGGGCCTGCGGCGAGCATCCGTTGTCACTCGTGAAGACAACGAGCGTGTCGCGCGCGACACCGTTACGGTCGAGAGCGGCCAGCACCTCGCCCACGGCCCAGTCGGTCTCCATCACGAAGTCGGCGTAGAGATTCAGGCCGCTGCGTCCGATCCATTCCTTGTTTGGCGCGATCGGAGTGTGCGGGGAGGCAAGCGGAAGATAGAGGAAGAACGGCTGGCCGGACTTGGCGCGCTCATCGATGTAGCGCACCGCCTGGCGGGTGAATTCGGGCAGGACGTGTTCCACCTCGAAGCCGGGCGCGGTTGGTCCCGGGCGCGCCTCGCCGGCGTGCGGCGGGTGCATCGGGAACGAACGCGTGAGCGTGGGCGCCTTCGTCACGCGGTCGTTCTCGATGAAGGTGTACGGCACCATGTCGAGGGATGCGCTGATGCCGAAGTAGCGATCGAAGCCGACACTGGTCGGGCCGTTCCTGATCGGGGCGGTGAAGTCGACGCTGTTGACCTGCGCCGCCGTCTCGACCGAAAGCTCGCTCACGGTTTTTCCCGGCAGACGGGCCCAGTCCATGCCAAGGTGCCACTTGCCGATGGCCGCCGTGTGGTAGCCCTGCTTTTTGAGCAGCGTGGCGATCGTCTCACGGTCGGGCTCGATCAAACGCGGGGACAGACCGCCGAGGACGCCGCTTTGGAGACGCGTCCGCCAATTGTAGCGGCCGGTGAGCAGCCCGTACCGAGTCGGGGTGCAGACCGAAGACGGGGTGTGCGCGTCGGTGAACCGCACACCCTCGCGGGCGATGCGGTCCATGTGCGGCGTGACGATGCGTCCGGCGGGGTGGTTGGCCTTCACGTCGCCGTAGCCGAGATCGTCGCAGAGGATCACGACCACATTGGGGCGATCGGCGGCGAACGCGGGAGAAGCGGCGGCAAGGCCGAGCAGGAGCCCGGCGAGGAATGGGGTTTTCATGGGGTAAGCTGGTGAAACTTCAGCGCAGGATGCGGTCGAGAATCTCGCCCGGACCGAAGCGCACGGCGTCGGTGCAGGGCAGGCCGGTCTCGCGCGCGGCGGCCTCGACCGAGGCGCGGGCCTCGGCGTCGCTTTGTTCCCAGGTATTGAGCGCGATGCCGACGACCGGAACCGGGGCGAACGCGCCCGCGGCGGCGGCGACCTGCTCGTAGAGCGCCACGACCTTGGAGAGCGGCGGGATCTCGATGTGCGGGAAGGAACGCAGCGTTTTCACACCGGCCTTCGCGACGACGACGAGATGCGTCGGCTGCGAGCCGCGAATCAGCGGCAACGTCGCCGTGGAGGCGGGATTGAGCAGCGAGCCTTGGCCTTCGACCCAGAGAACGTCCTGGCCCGGCGCGTGCCGCATCACCTCGGCCTCAATGGCACCGCTGGCGTAATCCACGCGCACGGCGTCGAGGCACACACCGCTGCCACTGATCATCATGCCGGCCTGGCCGGTGCCCACGAAACACGAGCGCACGCCGCGCTCCCGGGCGGCGCGGTCTAACTCCAGCGCGGCGGTCATTTTGCCGATCGCCATGTCGGTGCCGACGAACAGCACGCGTTTGCAAGGGAGGTTGCGCG
>JBJTCH010000418.1:0-10552 GCA_046091745.1 Opitutaceae bacterium | reverse complement strand
GCGCTGCCACGTGTCGCGCCGGAACGAAGCGGCGCCGTCGGCAGCCTCCAGCGCCTCGGTGATCGAGTCGTGCAGCGAGCGCAGGTAGGCAATGACCACCGCGGTCGACGCCGGCGCTGAACTCATGGACCCGGAACCCATGGCCTCGCCCTCCCGCGCCGCTCGTGCCCACCTCGCACGCCAACGTGCGCCATTTCGTCGCGATCAGGGACGGCGAGCCCGCCGCGTGGTGGTTCGGCGGCGGCTTCGACCTCACGCCCTACTACGGCTTCGAGGAGGACGCGGCGCACTGGCACCGCACGGCCCGCGACGCCGTGGCCCCGTTCGGTCCGGAATATTATCCGCGGTTCAAGCGGGCCTGCGACGAGTACTTCTTCCTGCGCCACCGCGGCGAACCGCGCGGGATCGGCGGCCTGTTCTTCGACGACTTCAGCGAACTGGGTTTCGAGCGCTCCTTCGCGCTGCTGCGCGCCGTCGGCGACGCCTACCTGCCCGCCTATCGTCCAATCGTGGCGCGGCGGAAGGCCCTGCCGTGGAGCGAGCGCGAGCGGCAATTCCAACTCTACCGCCGCGGGCGTTACGTGGAGTTCAACCTCGTCTGGGACCGCGGCACGCTCTTCGGCCTCCAGAGCGGCGGCCGCACGGAATCGATCCGGATGTCGCTGCCGCCCCTCGTGCGCTGGGACTACGGCTGGAAACCGGAGCCGGGTTCGGCCGAGGCGCGCCTGCACGAGGTTTTCCTGCGGCCGAGGGACTGGGTTTCATGAACAGCCGCGAACGTTTTCTCGCCGCCTGCGCGGGCCGCCCGCTCGAACGCCCGCCGCTCTGGGTCATGCGCCAGGCCGGCCGCTACCTGCCCGAGTACCGCGAGCTGAAGGCGCGCTCCTCGTTCCTGCATATGGTGCGGACGCCCGAGCTCGCCACCGAGGTCACGCTGCAGCCGCTGCGGCGCTTCGCCCTAGATGCCGCGGTCCTGTTCTCCGACATCCTCGTGATTCCGGAGGCGCTCGGGCAAGGCTACCAGTTCCGCGACACGGGCGGCATCGCCATGGAAGGCCGCATCGCCACGCGCGCCGATGTGGAGAAACTTGCCCCGGCCGCAGCCGTGCCCGAACGCCTCGAGTATGTGGCCGCGGCGCTGCGCCTGATCCGCGGTGAACTCGCCGGCAAACGCGCGCTGCTCGGTTTCGGCGGTTCCCCGTGGACGCTCGCCACCTACATGGTGGAGGGCGGCAGCTCGGAGGATTTCGAGCGGGTGAAACTCCTGTTCTACACCGACCGCGGCACGTTCGACGCCCTGCTCGAGCGTCTCACCGAGGCGCTGATCGCCTACTTCCGGATGCAGATCGCCGCCGGTGCGGACGCGATCCAGATCTTCGACTCCTGGGGCGGCATCATCGCGGGCCAGGACTACGAGGCCGCCTCGCTCCGCTGGATCCGCCGCATCACGGCGGCGCTTCCCCCGGATTTCCCCGTGATCCTCTACGCCAAGGGCACGCTGCCGCAGCTCGCCGCGCAGGCTGCCGCCGGCGTGCGCGTGATCAGCGTCGATTGGACCGCCGAGCTTTCCGCGGTCCGCCGCGCGCTGCCCCCGGCGATCGGCGTCCAGGGCAACCTCGACCCCGTGCTGATGACGACGACGCCGGACCTCGTGCGTCACGAGACCACGCGCCTGCTCACGGCGATGCGCGGCGCGACCGGACACGTCTTCAACCTCGGCCACGGGATCACGCCGCAGGCGCGGATCGAGTGCATGGAATCGCTGGTCGCCACGGTGACCGGTTGGAAAAACTGAGGCGGCCGCAGGTTGACGCCCGACGGGGATTTCCCGAGTGCGGACCGAGGGGAGGCGACCCTTGACTCCCCCCCCGCCCCGCCTAGCTTCCCGCGCCTTTATCACCGGCATGGCCACCGATCTGAAGGACACCCTGCACCTGCCGCGCACCGACTTCCCCATGCGGGCCGGACTCGCGCAGCGTGAACCCGGCCGCGTCGAGCACTGGCGGAAGCTCGATCTCTACGCGCGGATCCAGGCGAAGCGGGCAGACGCCAAACAGGTCTTCGTGCTGCACGACGGGCCGCCATTCACCAATGGCGACGTCCACATCGGGACCGCGCTGAACAAGTCGCTCAAGGATTTCGTCAACCGGTACAAGACGATGCGGGGTTTCCGCACGCCGTACGTGCCGGGCTGGGACTGCCACGGCCTGCCGATCGAGCAGAAGGTCTCCCGCGAGCTGCAGGAAAAGAGGATTACCCTCGGCACGGCCGAGCTGCGCGCGCGGTGCGATGAGTTTTCCGAAAGCTGGATCGGGCGCCAGACGGCGCAGTTCCAGCGCCTCGGGGTGCTGGCCGACTGGGCCGCGGGTTACCGGACAAAGGATCCCGCGTTCGAGGCGGACATCCTGCGCACCTTCGCCGCCTTCGTGGAGCAGGGCCTCGTCTACCGCAGCAAGAAGCCGGTTTACTGGAGCATTCCCTTCGAGACCGCCCTCGCCGAGGCGGAGATCGAGTACAAGGAGCATGTATCCCCGTCGATCTGGGTGCGCTTCCCCGTGCCGGAGGCGGAGGCCGCCCGCCTTGCCCTCCCCTCGGGCAAGCCGCTTTCCGTCCTGATCTGGACCACCACGCCCTGGACCCTCCCGGCCAACCTCGGCATCGCGGTGCATCCGGAAGTCGAATACGTGGTCGCCGACACCGGAGCCGAGCGCGTGATCGTCGCCGGCGCCCTCCTGCCGGCCGTGCTGGCCACCGCGGGCGTGACGACCGCGCCGGAGATCGCCGCCACCGTCCGCGGCGCCGCCCTTGAGGGCCTTGCCCCGCGCCATCCGTTCATCAACCGCGCCGCGCCGGTCGTGCTCGCCGATTACGTGACGACCGACAGCGGCACCGGCTGCGTGCACACCGCGCCGGGCCACGGCGCTGAGGACTACCAGACGGGCCTGCGCTACAAGCTGGAGATCTACTGTCCGGTCGGCGACGACGGGCGCTACCTCGACGACGGCCGCGTGCCGGCGGACCTCGTCGGGCTTTCGACACTGGAGACCCCCGAGGATCTCGCCGCGAAAAAAACGTCCGCCGCCAACATCGCGGTGCTGCGCAAGCTGGCCGATGGCGGCGCGCTCTGGGCGAAACAGCGCTTCAACCACAGCTACCCGCATTGCTGGCGCTCCAAGACGCCGATCATCTTTCGCGCCGTCGACCAGTGGTTTGTCTCACTGGACAAGGCCGGCCACCGCGCCCTCGCGCTGCGCGAGATCGCCCGCATGGCCGGGGACGGCGGCTGGGTTCCCGCCTGGGGTGAGGCGCGCATCCGCGGCGCGATCGAATCGCGGCCCGACTGGTGCATCAGCCGCCAGCGTTCTTGGGGCGTGCCGATCCCGGCTTTCTACGACGAGCGCAAGCAGGCTTACCTCGACGCGGGCGCGGCCCGCGCGATCGCCGACAAGGTCGCGGCGCACGGATCCAACCTCTGGTACAGCGCCTCGGCCGCCGAACTTCTCGACGGCGTGAAGCTGCCGGCCGGCTGGCCGGCGCCCACCGCCCTCACGTGCGGGCGCGACACCCTCGACGTGTGGATCGACTCCGGCTCGACGCACGCCGCCGTGCTCAAGCGCGGCCAGGGTGGCACAGACTGGCCCGCCGACCTTTATCTCGAGGGGAGCGACCAGCACCGCGGCTGGTTCCAGTCCTCGCTCTGGACCGGCGTGATCGCGCACGGCGCCGCGCCCTACCGTCAGGTTCTCACGCACGGCTTCATCGTCGACAAGGCCCGCCAGAAGATCTCGAAGAGCTCCACCTACCAGAAGCCGCAGACCTCCGACGCCTACGTCGCCCAGCACGGGGCCGACGTGATCCGGCTGTGGATCGCCTCGCAGGACTTCCGCGACGACATCCCGGTGGACGACGAGATCCTGAAAAATGTGGGCGAAGCGTACCGGCTTTTCCGGAACACCTTCCGCTACCAGCTCTCGAACCTGTTCGACTTCAACCCCGCGCGTGACGCCGTGCCGGTCGCGCGGATGGACACGCTGGACCGCTGGGCGCTGCATCAAACCGCCGAGTTGGTGCGGGAGTGCGGCGCCGCCTACGACGCCTACGAGTTCCACCGCGTCTACCAGCTCTGCAACCAGTTCTGCGCGGTCACGCTGTCGGCCACCTATCACGACATCCTGAAGGACCGGCTGTACACGCTGGCGACGGACGCGCACCAGCGCCGCTCCTCCCAGACCGCGATCCACCACATCTTCCACGCGCTCGTACGCGTGCTGGCCCCGGTGTTGACCTTCACGTGCGACGAGGCCTGGACCTTCGCCACCGCCGGCCGCGAGTACGCCGACAGCTCGGTGCACCTCGAGGATTGGCCGCAGGTTCCCGCCGACTGGAGCAACCCGGGTCTTGCGGCCGAAGTCGCCGAGCTCCTGCGGGTGCGCGCAAAGGTGAACGAGGCGATCGAGCCGCATCGCGCCGCCGGACGTCTCGGAAAATCCCTGGACGCCGCGGTCTCCTTGGCGGCCCCCGCGGGCAGCGCCCAAGCCACGGCGCTGGAGCGTCACCGCGAGCTCCTGCCCGAGCTGCTCATCGTTTCCGAAGCCAACGTCTCCTCCTCGGGCGGACCCGCCCTCGAGGTGGCGGTGCACACCTGCGCCGATCTCGGCCGCGCCCGCTGCCCGCGCTGCTGGCGCTGGGTGCCGCAGCTCGGCGGAGACTCCGCCAACCCGATCTGCCCCCGCTGCGCGGAGGCGCTTACGAAAAGGACGTCCGGACTCACCCACCCCCAAACCCCATGGCCACCAAGAACCAGAAACCCGCGAGCAAAGGGAAAGTAACCGCGAGCTCCAAAGCGGCGCCGAAGCCGGCGTCCAAGCCCGCGCCGAAACCGACCGCGAAGCCGGCC
Source organism: Opitutaceae bacterium (assembly GCA_046091745.1). Taxonomy (GTDB): domain Bacteria; phylum Verrucomicrobiota; class Verrucomicrobiia; order Opitutales; family Opitutaceae; genus ER46. The sequence goes on along the minus strand of JBJTCH010000418.1, from coordinate 5,655 downwards.
GCCCCGCCCAAATCCGCCCAGCCCGTGAAGCCCGCCGCAAAGCCTGCGCCGGCCTCGGCTCCCGCGGTGAAATCTCCATCCATGGAAAAAAAGTCCAAGAAAACCGCCCTGCGCGACAGCATCCTGAAGCGCAAGGCGCCCTCCAAGCCCATCGCCTTCAGCCTCGCCGAGGTTCGCGCCATCGCGAAGACCGTCTCCAGCAAGGCCGGCACCACCACTCCCGCAAAGACCGCGGCGAAATCCGGCGCCAAGGCCGTCCCGGCCGCGGTCAACGCCGCCCCGAAGGTCAAGCCCCAGCACATCAAGGCCGCCTCGGTCGCCGACATCCTCGGCTTCAACCCGCGCAAGACCAAGACCGCGCCGATTTTCTCCGACAAGGATGTCCCGGAGAAGCTCAAGCGCTACCACAAACTGCTCGTTGATCTCCGCTCCCACCTCACCGAGGACATCGAGCGACACTCGGAGGAGACCCTCAAGCGCTCCGCCAAGGACGACGCCGGCGATCTCTCCGCCTACGGGCAGCACATGGCCGACGCGGGTACCGACACCTTCGACCGCGATTTCGCGCTGAGCATGGTCGCCAGCGAGCAGGAAGCCCTCGCCGAGATCGACGCCGCGATCAAACGCATCAACGAAGGCACCTACGGCATCTGCGAGATCACCCAGAAGCCGATCGCCAAGGAGCGACTGCTCGCGGTGCCCTTCACCCGCTACTCCGCGGAGGCCCAAAAGAACATCGAGCGCAATCGACTCCGCTCCCGCACCCAGGCCGGACTGCTCGGCGAAATGGGCGAGGAAGGCGGCAAGATGATGGATGAGGGCGGCGGCGGCGACGACTGAGTCCCGCCCCTCTCCTCTGGCCATGCCCTCCGCGCCGGAATCCGGCCCGACGCCGCCCGCCCGCGGCGTCAGGATAGCGGCCTACCGGCGTTTTTGGGTCATCGCCTGGGCCGTGCTGGTCGCCGACCAGGCGACGAAGCTCCTGGTCGTCGCCAAGCTGCCTTACAACGCGCTCCACTCGCATGCTCCCGGCGCGGGCATCGACCTCATCCCGGGGTTCTTTCACCTGATCCACGTGGGCAACACCGGCGCCGCGTGGAGCATGCTTTCCGGCCGCAGCCTGCTGCTCGCCGCGCTCGCGGCCGTCACCCTGGCCGCGATCTACTTCTGGCGGCACTCGCTGGGACTGCGCGAACGCGCGGGCCAGAACGCCTTCGGACTGCTTTGCGGCGGTGTCGCGGGCAACCTGATCGACCGCATGGCCCACGGCCACGTGGTCGACTTCCTCGACTTCCACTTCGGCCGCTACATCTACCCCACGTTCAACGTGGCGGATTCCGGCATCTGCGTGGGCGTCGGCCTGTATCTCTGGCACTCGCTGCGCTCGCCGGCCCGTGACGGCGGTTGAGCCGCCCCGTCACTCGACGTTCGCCATCTGCTCGCGCACGCGCTCGAGCTCGTTCTTCAGCTCGATCACCGCGCGGGAGATCGTGAGGTCGTTGGCCTTGCTGCCGATCGTGTTCACCTCGCGGCCGACCTCCTGCAGGATGAACTCCGCCTTCCGGCCGATCTCCGCCTCCGATTTGAGCAAATGGGCGAACTGCTCCAGGTGGCTGCGCAGGCGCGTGAGTTCCTCGGAGATGTCGCAGCGGTCCGCGAAGAGCGCGATCTCGCGCAGCACGCGGTCATCCTCGAGGTCGAGTTCGAGTCCGGCCTCGCGCAGACGCCGCATCAATTGCCCGCGATAGGCCTCGGGCACCATGGGCGCCCGCGCCGCGATGATCTCCACCTGCCGGTGCAGCAACTCCACCCGCTGCAGAAAATCCACCAGCAACGCCTCGCCCTCGCGGGCCCGCATCGCCGCGAAAGCCCGCAGCGCGCCGGCGAGCGTCTCCGCGACCACCGGCTGCGCCGCCTCCACCGCGGGTAGCTTGATCTGCGAACGCTGGGCGCTGGTGATCTGCCAGAGCAGGTCGGCGCTCGGCGCGAAATCCACGTTCTCCCGGGCGGCGAAAGCCTGCAGCCGGTCCAGCGCGGACGCCGCGGCCTCTTCGTCCCATGCGGCACCGGGCTGACGCCCCTCGCCCTCCACTTCCACCACCACGCTCACCCGGCCGCGGGCGGCGACCTGCCGCACTTGCTCGGCGAGCGTCGCCTCCATTTCCCGCCACTCTTCCGGCAGGTTGATCGCGAGATCGAGCGCGCGACGGTTGACGGAACTGACCTGAACAGTAACCGCCAGCGCATCGAACGCGGCGGCCTCCCGTCCGTATCCCGTCATGCTCCTCACAGGGTGACCCCCAGAATCCGCGCCACCTGGTTCACATCCTTGTCGCCCCGGCCGGAAAGGTTGATGATCAGGATCTCATCGCGGCGCATCTCCCGCGCCCGCTTCATCCCGTGCACGAGAGCATGCGTGCTTTCGAGCGCGGGGATGATTCCCTCCAGACGCGAGCAGAGCTGGAAAGCTTCCATGACCTCGTCATCGCGCGCGTGGGCGTAGCCGATGCGTCCGCGATCGCGGTAAAAGGCGTGCTCGGGACCGATCGCCGCGTAGTCGAGGCCGGCGCTAACCGAATGGGTGAGCTCGATCTGACCGTCGTCGTTCTGGAGGATGTACGTTTTGCAGCCCTGCAGCACCCCGAGCTTGCCGCCTTCAAACCGCGCCGCGTGGTCGCCGCGCCGGATGCCGCGCCCGCCGGCCTCGACGCCCACCAGCCGCACCGCGGTGTCCTCCAGGAACTCGAAGAAAAAACCGATGGCGTTGGAGCCGCCACCCACGCAGGCGATCATCTCGTCGGGCAGCCGTCCCTCGCGCGCCAGGATCTGCTCGCGCACCTCGCGGCCGATCACGCGGTGAAAATCGCGCACCATCATCGGGTACGGGTGCGATCCCAGCGCGGAGCCGAGGATGTAATGCGTGCCGCGCACGTTGGTCACCCAGTCGCGCATCGCCTCGTTGATGGCCTCCTTGAGCGTGCGTTGCCCGGCCTCCACGCCCCGCACCTCGGCGCCCATCAGGCGCATGCGAAACACATTCAGCGCCTGCCGCTCCATGTCGACCGCGCCCATGTACACGACGCATTGCAGGCCGAACTTCGCGCAGACCGCCGCGGTGGCGACGCCGTGCTGACCGGCGCCGGTCTCCGCGATGATCCGCTTCTTCCCCATCCGTCGCGCCAGGAGCGCCTGACCGAGCGCGTTGTTGATCTTGTGCGCCCCGGTGTGGAGCAGATCCTCGCGCTTGAGGTAGATCCGGGCGCCGCCGCAGTGAGCCGTGAGCCGCTCCGCCAGGTAGAGCTCCGTCGGCCGCCCCGCGAACTCCTTGAGATGGAAGCGGAGCTCCTCGCCGAAAGCGGGATCCGCCCGCGCCGTGTCGTAGGCGCGGCCGAGATCCGCCAGCGCGGTCATCAGCGTCTCAGGCACGAACACGCCGCCGTAGGCGCCGAAATGCCCGCCGGAATCCGGCAGGCTGGTGCGATCAACGACTTCGGGCGCGGCGGCGGCAGGCATCCCGCCAACGGCAACCCGCGTCAGCGGTGAAAGCAACTCCGTTTTCCCCTCAGCGCCGCCGGAGGAACGTCAGCACGTCCTCGAAGCGGGTGCGGTTCGCCTCGTCCGCCGAAACCAGGTTCTCATGCGCCTCCAGCACCAGGCGCGCGTTCTCGGCCTGTGAGAGCTGGCGCGAGTCGAGTGCGGTGTCGCAGCCCGCGGCACCGGCCGCCCCGTCGCCGGCCTCGATGGTGACCAGCCGGTGCAACCCGAGGTTGCGCATCAGCTCGAGGTTTCGCGCGCCCGCCCGCAGCACCACAAAGCTGCCTTGCGGCGAGACCTTGCGCAGGGAAATGGCCGCGCCCGCCAGGACCCCGAGGAAGGTGCTATCCATCCCCGCGCAGCCCTGGCAATCGAGCACGAAGCGCGTCCGCCCGTGGCCCAGCATCTCCGCGATGAAGTCGCGCAGGCTGCCACTGTTCTGGAAATTGGCGCGCCCCTCGACCCGGATCACCACGGGATCAGACCGCGGGTCGACGAGGAAGACGGAGGCGCCGGAGGCTTCGGACATGGATCAATGGAGACGTCGCCGGCGCCCGCGCGTTTCCGCGGGCGCCGCCAACGCGGGAATCAGGAACGGGCGACGATCTGGCGCAGCACGTAAGGCAGGATCCCGCCGTGCTGGTAGTAATCGATCTCGATCGGCGTATCGATCCGGCAGCGCACCGGAACGTCCTCCACCGCGCCGTCGCGGCGGGTGATGCGGAGGGTCAGGTCCTGCTGCGGGCGCAACGCGGCCGACAGGCCGAGCACGTCGTATTTCTCGTGCCCGTCGAGCTTGAGGGTCTGGGCCGTGACGCCCTCCTTGAATTGCAGCGGCAGCACACCCATCCCGACGAGGTTGGAGCGATGGATGCGCTCGAAACTCTGCGCGACCACGACCTTCACGCCGAGCAGGTTGGTGCCCTTCGCGGCCCAGTCGCGCGAGGAGCCGGTGCCGTACTCCTGGCCGGCCACGACGATGAGAGGCGTGCCGTCGGCGATGTGGCGCGCGGAGGCGTCGTAGATGGACATCTCCTCCCCCGTGGGCTGGTAAATCGTGTTACCGCCCTCCTTGCCGCCGAGCATCAGGTTCTTGATGCGGACGTTCGCGAAGGTGCCGCGCGTCATCACGCGGTCGTTGCCGCGGCGGGAGCCGTAGGAATTGAAATCCTCGAAGACCACGCCGTTCTCCAGCAGGTGGCGGCCGGCCGGGGAGGACTTCTTGATGGCGCCGGCAGGTGAGATGTGGTCGGTCGTGACCGAGTCACCGAAGATGCCGAGCGCGCGGGCGCCCTGGATCTCGCGGATGACCCCGGGCTGCATCCCGAAGTTCGCGAAGAAGGGCGGCTCCTGGATGTAGGTGGATTTCGCGTCGAACTCGTAGACGTTGCCCGTCGAGGCGGGGATCTCGTTCCACTTCGGGTTCTGCGCGGCGAAGTCACGGTAGAGCTTCCGGAAGACCTCGGGTTTGAGCGCGGCCTGCATCGCGTCGCGCACCTCGGCCAGCGTGGGCCAGATGTCGGCGAGATAAACCGGAGCACCCTCCTTGTCCTCGCCGAGCGGCTCGCAGCTCAGGTCGATGTCGACCCGGCCGGCGAGCGCGAACGCCACCACGAGGGGCGGCGACATCAGGAAATTGGCCTTCACGTTCTGATGCACGCGGGCCTCGAAGTTGCGGTTGCCCGAGAGCACCGACGCGGTGATGAGATCGTTCTTCACCACGGCGTCCTCGATGCCGGCATCGAGCGGACCCGAGTTGCCGATGCAGGTGGTGCAGCCGTAGCCGACGGTGTTGAACCGGAGCTTGTTCAGGTAGGGCTGGAGACCGGTCTTCTTCAGGTAGTCGGTGACCACGCGGGAACCGGGGGCGAGCGAGGCCTTGACGGCCGGGTTCACCTTCAGGCCCTTCTCGACCGCCTTCTTGGCGAGGAGTCCGGCCGCGAGCATGACGCTCGGGTTGGAGGTGTTGGTGCAGCTCGTGATGGCGGCGATGAGGACGGAGCCGTGGCCGATCTTCGTGCCGCCGACCTCGGCCTTCACCACGGCGAAATCCTCGGCCTTCTTGCCGAAGCCGTTTTCGGCGACCGGCTTCGAGAACGAGGTGACGAAGTTGTCCTTGAG
>JBJTCH010000417.1:0-9240 GCA_046091745.1 Opitutaceae bacterium | reverse complement strand
AACCTCGGCGGCACGGTGAACATCCTGGAGTACTGCAAGCAGCACCGCGCCGGCTTCATTTTGCTGAGCACCAGCCGCGTTTACTCGATTCCCGCCCTCGCGGAGTTGCCGATGGAGGTGCGCGACCACGCGTTCCTCCCGTCCGCAGGTGCGGGCGCGCGGGGCCTCGCCCCCGGCGGCCTCACCGAGGAATTTCCAACCGGGGCGCCGGTTTCCCTTTACGGCGCCACCAAGCTCGCGAGCGAGGTGCTGGCCCTCGAATACGGCGAGACATTCGGTCTGCCGGTGTTCATCAACCGCTGCGGGGTGCTGGCCGGCGCGGGTCAGTTCGGCCGCGCCGACCAGGGTATCTTCGCCTACTGGATCAACTCGTGGCTGCAGCGCCGCACGCTGCGCTACATCGGTTTCGGCGGTCACGGCCATCAGGTGCGCGATTGCCTGCATCCGCGCGACCTCATCCCCGTGCTCACCCGCCAAATGGCGGCACCCAAAGTCGCTCCCTCGGACCGGCTCGCCAACTTCTCGGGTGGCATCGCGTCGGCGATGTCGCTGCGCCAACTCAGCGCCTGGTGCGCCACGCGCCTCGGAGCGCACGAGGTCGGCGTGGACGCGACGCCGCGTCCGTTCGACATCCCGTGGATCGTGCTCGACCACACCAAGGCCACGCGGCTCTGGGACTGGAAGCCGGCGACTCCCGTTGACGCCATTCTGACTGAGATCGCCGACCACGCCCGCCGCCATCCGCGCTGGCTGGAAACCTCGGCGCCGCTGTGAGCACCGCGAAGATGGCCGGCGCCCCGCTCACGCTTCTCTCCGTCGTCATCCCAGCCCGCGACGAGGAGGAGTCATTGCCTCCCACCATCGCCGGCCTGACCGCGCATCTGGAGCGCGAAGGCGTGCCGCATGAGATCGTGATCGTGGACGACGGGAGCCGCGACCGCACCTGGGAAGTCCTGCAGGAACTCAAGGCCCGGCACCCCGCGCTGGCTCCCACGCGCAACGCGAGCGGCGCCCACGGCTTCGGCCGGGCCGTCGTGTGGGGAAGCGACCACAGCCGCGGCGATGCCGTGGTGATCATGATGGCCGACGCGTCCGATTCCCCCGAGGACGCCGTGACCTACTGGCGGCTGCTGAACCAGGGTTACGACTGCGCGTTCGGCAGCCGCTTCGTGGACGGCGGCTCGGTGCACGATTACCCAAGGGTGAAGCTCCTCGTGAACCGCCTCGCGAACCTGCTCGTGCGGATCGGATTCAACATCCCGCTCAACGACACCACCAACGCGTTCAAGGCTTACCGCCGCACGGTGATCGACGGCTGCCGCCCGTTTCTCGCGCCGCACTTCAATCTCACGGTCGAGATTCCGCTGAAGGCGATCGTCCGCGGATACTCCTATGCGATCACCCCGATCTCGTGGCGCAACCGCCGGCACGGTGTCGCGAAGCTCAAGATCAAGGAAATGGGCAGCCGCTATTTCTTCATCTGCGCGTACGTCTGGCTCGAGAAATACTTCAGCCGGGGCGACTACCGGAGGAAGTGAACCCTCGCCGGCGGACCGTTGTCACCAGATCGTGGCACGAACCGCCAAATCCGGGCTAGACCCCCGACGGAAGCCGTGTTCGCTCGCCTCCAAGTTTCTTCACACCATGCACCTGACCTCCCAAGCAAAACGCCCCGCCGGCGCCGCCCTCCTCCGGGCCTGCACCTGGCTGTTCGCCCTGGCCCTCGCGCCGTTCGCCGCCGCGCAAGGCGTCGTCTCCTCCGGTCTCACCGGACTGGTTCGCGACACCAGCGGCAACCCGGTCGCCAACGCGACCATCACCGCGTTGCACGCGCCCACCGGCACGTCCTACTCCGCCACCACGTCGGAGTCGGGCCGCTTCAACTTCCGCGGCCTGATCGTGGGCGGACCTTACACGGTCTCGGCCTCGGCCAGCGGTCACAAGGGAGTCGAGCGCGGCGACGTGACGACGGCACTCGGCCAGGACGTGGAAGTCTCGTTCGTGCTGGAGAAGAGCGCGGTCGTGGTCATGGAGAAGTTCACGGTGCGGGATGAAGCGCTGGCCCTCGATGCCGGCGCGACCGGCGCCGCGTCGCTCCTCGACCGCAACCGCCTGCTGCTGCAGCCGACCGCCCAGCGCTCGTTCGCCGACCTCGCGCGTACGAACGCCCTCGTGACGCTGCGCAACGTCTTCGGCGACCGCCAGGAGGGCATGCTCGCCGCCGTCGGCACCAACAACCGCTTCAACTCCGTCATGCTCGACGGCGCGCGCATCAACGACCAGTTCGGCCTCAACGCCTCCGGCCTGCAGTCGTTCTTCAATCCCCTCTCGATTGAGACGGTGGAGCAGTTCTCGATCTCGGTCTCGCCGTTCGACGTCCGCCAGAGCGGCTTCACCGGCGCGGCCGTCAACGCCGTGACCCGCAGCGGCACGAACCAGTTCAAAGGCAGCCTTTACGGCTTCTACACCGACCAGAAGTACGCCGGCCGCGATCTCGTGGGCGCCACCGCCGGCACGCGTCCCTTCGACGAGCGCCGCACCTGGGGCGCCACCCTCGGCGGCCCGATCCTGAAGAACCGCCTGTTTTTCTTCGCCAACTACGAGAAGTTCCACCGCGAGCAGACCGCGCCCACGCCCGGCCTCACGCCGACCGACTCGGTGCTCGCCACGATCAATAGCGCGATCAACGCCATCAAGACGGCGTCCGGCAAGAGCTTCGACGCCGGCACCTTCGGCGGCGCGGGGGTGATCGTCACCGAGGAGGAAAAGAAGCTCTACAAGATCGACTGGAACGTGACCAAGGACCACCGCCTGTCGGTGCGTTACAACGAGACCGTCGGCACGCTCCCGCAATTCGGCCGCTACAGCAGCTTCGGCTCCTTCGGCAACGCGATCCTCTCCTCCGCGATCCCGGCCACCAGCGCCGGCACCGCGTTGAGCTCCAACTTCTACGCGCAGATCCGCACCGAGAAGGTCTACGCCGGCACGCTGAACAGCCAATGGACGCCCGACTTCAAGACGGAGTTCAAGTACGCCAAGACCTCCTACGAGCAGCTCACCACGAATCCCGTCGTGCTGCCCGAGGTGCGCATTGCGGGCGTCAGCGGCGTGAACAGCGCCGGCGCCAACGTCACCAACGGCTACCTGGCCTGGGGCATGGAGCAGTTCCGCCACGGCAACATCATCCGCGTGAACACCCAAAGCTACTCCGGCAACGCCGACTACTTCTGGAAGAACTTCACGTTCACCGGCGGCTTCGATCGCGAGGAGAGCAATTTCTACAACCTCTTCCGCGCCTCCTCCTACGGCATCTTCGACTACGCCTCGGTGGCGGACTTCGTCGCCGACCGCCCGGCCGCTTTCAGCCGGTCGTTCTACGTGCAGGGCACCCCGGCCGCCGACCTGTCTTCGTTCTCCAACAACGGTTTCTTCCTGCAGTCCAAGTGGGAGGTCACCCCGCGTCTCACCCTTACCGGCGGCGCCCGCACCGACTTGGTCGAATCCCCGAGCCGCCCGCCGCTGAACCAGGCCCTCGTCACCGCGCTCGGCGTGCGCAACGACGGCAACATCGACGGCGTGCAGACCGTCTCCCCGCGCCTCGCGTTCAACTGGTCGGTTGACTCCGAACGCACCATGCAGCTCCGCGGCGGCTTCGGCCACTTCGTCGGCCGCGCCCCGTGGGTCTTCATCTCCAACGCCTACGGCAACACCGGCGTGGGCCGCTTCTCGATCACCCAGAGCCCCGTCCTCACCGGTGCCAACGCCACGCCGCCCAGCCTGACCAACTACCTGCGCAACACGTTCGACCCCGCCAACCCGATCGGCGTCGCCCCGACGGACGGCGATCCGACCGCCCGGCGCGGCATCGCGCTGCTGCAGGACGGCCTGAAGCTGCCGTCCGTCTGGCGCGGCAGCCTCGCGATCGACCGCAAGATCCCGGCGCTCGGTCTCAACCTCACCGCCGAGGCCGTGTTCACCCGGAACGACCAGGCGTTCTTCACCGACAACCTGAACATCAAGTCGCTCGTCGTCACCGCCGCCACCGGCCCGGCCACCGGCCTCGACGGCCGCCAGCGGTTCAACGGCGCCTCCAACAGCGCGGGCGCCGCCAGCACCCTCTTCAATGAGGTGATCCGCGTGCGCAACATCGGCGAGGGCTCGACCTCCTACTACAGCCTGACGGTCGACCGCCCGATGAAGAACAACTGGTCGTACAACGTCAGCTACACCACCGGTCGCGCGAAGGAGGCCCAGTCCTTCGGCCAGACCGTCGCGCTCGACGGCTGGACCCGCAACGCGGTCTTCAACCAGAACTCGCTCGAGGTCTCCCGCTCCGATTTCGAGATCCGCCACCGCGTGCAGACGACCCTCGCGCGCCAGTTCGAGTTCAGCAAGGGCTGGAAGACCAAGGTCTCGCTCTACTACGAGGGCCGCTCCGGCAACCCGTACTCGTACACGTACAACAACGACGTGAACGGCGACGGCGTGACCACCAACGACCTGGTCTACGTGCCCACTGGGGCCAGCGACCCGAAGATCAGCCTCGCCGGCATGAACGCCGGGCAGCAGGCCGCCTACTTCGACTTCCTCGCGACCAGCGGCCTGAACAAATACGCCGGCGGCTTCGCGCCCCGCAACGCGTTCATCCAGCCCTGGATCAACCAGCTCGACCTCCGCCTCACCCAGCGCATCCCGGTCCACAGCCCCGTCGAGCTCGAGGTGTTCATGGACTTCATCAACTTCGGATACTGGTTCAGCCGCCAGTACTTCGGCGACGTGAAGCTCCTCACCAACACCAACAACGCCGTGTACTACCGCCGCATCATGGGCAACGCGTCGTACAACGCCGCCGGCCAGCTGGTCCCGACCTGGGCCGCCGCCCCCGCCGGAGTCGTGATCGACAACGGCGCCAGCCGCTGGCGCGTGCAGTTCGGCGCCACCCTGCGCTTCTGAGCGCAGGCCCCGATCGTCCTTTCCGCCACCGCCGCACCTCACCGGTGCGGCGGTTTTTTTCGCCGTCAGGCCCGGTTCGAAGGCACCCGCCGCGGCACGGCGCGGGCGGGAAACCCGGCGCCGCGGCTGGTCAAAGCCTTCGCAACGCGCGCAGGGACCGGTGCAGATGGAAGGCGCGCTGGAGCGCGGCGTCGATGGGCGGAGCCGGCTTGGCGGCCTCCGCGGCGGGCGCGTCCTCCTCCTCGGCCGGCGGGTGGTTCAGGCTCGCCTCATCAAGCCGCACCTTGCCGGGGTTTTCCGTCAAAAGTGACATCACCGGTTCGCCGCGCTCGAGCGCCGCGTAGGCTTCGCGTTCAGCGGCGGGCTCGGACTTGGCCGCGAGCTGCGGTTCAAAGCCCGGGCCGGGCACGCCGATGACCACGCAACCCTTCCCGCGGGCCACCCGCCGCAACGCCGCGTTCAGCTCCGCGCCCGTCTCGCGGTTCGCCAGCAGGAACAAAGGGCTGCGCACGCTGGCGCGAAACTCCGCCCAGGCGAGGAGAGCCGCCGCCGCGTCACGTCCCGCCGCGAGGTAGCGCAAATCCACGATCAAGGCCTGTCCCGGAGCCGCGGCCCCGCCGGGCAGATCCGCCGGCAATTCCCGGACGCGCACATATGTGAGCCCATCGCCCAGATCCCGCGTGAGCGGAGCCGCCCACGCACCGGTCGCCAGCGCGGCCAGCGCCAGCGCAGTCGCCAGAATCGCGAGCCGGCGTGTCATCGCCGGTTCAACTGGCGGGCCCCAATGTCGCGGCGGAAATACCGGCTGGCGCAGGCGATCCGTTCGCAAACCCCGTACGCCAGATCCGCGGCCCCGCGCAGCGTGGAGGCGAGCGCGGTGACGCCGAGCACCCGCCCGCCGTTCGTCACCAAGTCGCCGGCGGCGTTCCGCGCGGTGCCGGCATGGTAGATGGTCACTCCGGACGGCAAAGGCGCCGGCAACGAGATCACGTCCCCTTTCAGGAAACCACCCGGATATCCCTTCGCCGCGACCACCACGCAGAGCGCGTGCTCGGGCCGCGTCTCCAAACGATAGCCGGCGAGGCGGCCGTTGGTTGCCCGCCACAACAGATCAAGGACGTCACCCGCGATCCGCGGCACCACCACCTGGGTCTCCGGATCGCCGAAGCGGGCGTTGTACTCGATCACGCTCGGGCCCGAGGGGGTGAGCATGATGCCGATGAAGAGCGTCCCGCGGTAAGCCATGCCTTCGTCCGCGATCGCGTTCACCGACGGCCGCACGATCTCGTCCTCGATCCGCTCCAGCAACGCGGGCGTCACCACCTCAGCCGGAGAATACGTGCCCATGCCGCCGGTGTTCGGGCCGGTGTCCCCGTCCCCCACCCGCTTGTGGTCCTGCGACGTGGGCAGGATCACGTAGTCGCGCCCCGAGACCACCACGAGGATGGAGGTCTCCTCCCCGTGCAGGCAGTCCTCGATGAGGATCTGGCTGCCGGCGGCGCCAAACTTCCCGCCGGCGAGCATCTCGCGCACCGCCTCCTCCGCCTCCGCCGTGGTCTGCGCGACCACCACGCCTTTGCCCGCCGCCAGGCCGTCGGCCTTGACGACGATCGGCGCGGGGCGCGCGCGCAGATAATCCAGCGCCGGACCGACCTCGCTGAAAAACGCCGCGGGCGCGGTCGGGATGCGGTGCTTCAACAGGATCCGTTTGGTGAAAATCTTCGACGCCTCGAGACGCGCGCCATCCGCCGTCGGACCGTACACCGGAATCCCCGCCGCAAGGAGCTGATCCGACAGCCCGAGCGCGAGCGGCACCTCGGGGCCCACGACCACGAGCTCCACGCGTTCCCGCCGCGCGAGTTCCACCAGCCCCGCCACGTCGTCCGCCGCGACGGCGTGACACGTCACTTCGCCCGCGATGCCCGCGTTGCCGGGCGCGCAGATCACGCGCGGGCGCGCCGGCGAGGCGAGCAGCGCGCGGACGAGCGTGTGCTCGCGGCCGCCGGAGCCGACGACGAGGACGGAAGCGGGAAGCGCGTTCGAGGAAGCGGAAGACACGGCGCGCAAGTGTGGTCAGCGCGAGGGTCAGGCAACGCCAAAATCCCCGCGTGCCCTCCGCGGCAACGCCGTCTCAAAGCACCTGCAGCTTCTTGCGGTAGAAGGCGACGACCTCGTCGGGATCGTCCGTGAACAGCATGTAGTCCGCCATCCACGCCGGCGCGCGGCGTTCGCGGATCATGGTGTTCAACTGGCGCCGCAGGTCGCCCCAGAACGTGGCGTTGAAGAAAACATACGGGATGCGCGGGCGGATCCCGAGCTTCAGGTTGCAGAGCTCGATGCCGACTTCCTCGAGGGTGCCGACGCCGCCCACGTTGAAGACGCAGAAATCCGCCGCCTCGAACCACTTTTGGCGGAAGTGCCGCGAGGATTCCTGGAACGTGTTGAAGAAGTCCACGCCGAGTTCCGGCGGCTGCGCCTCGAGCTCGAGGAAACACGCGCCGGTGAGGGCGCCCTTGGTGCGCGCCTGCTCGGTCGCGAGGCGCATCACCCCACCGCCGCCGCCGGTGAGCACACCGAGATTGTGGCCGATGAAGCTGGTGAGCTTGTCGACCAACGCCGAGATCCGGTCGGAGTCCTTCTGCTCGAGCCCGACCGCGGAACCGTAGAACGCGAGGATCGTCGACTCGGCGAAACGCTTGGCGACCTCCTCGCGCACGAAGAAGCCGTGGTCGCGCTTGTAGGTGTGGAGGTAGAGATCCTTGGTGAGCTCGTCGTACCAGTAGATCTGGATCCCGATGGAACTGAGGGTGTCGAGCCGGCCGTGGGCGTGGCTGCTGAAGAAATAGCCGTGGGTGCGTGAAGCCCGGCGGAAGATGATGCGCCGCAGCCTCAGGTCGCCGAGCCGCGACAGCAGCTCGATCTGCTCCATGAGGTTGGGAAAACTGTCGAGCACGAGGGTGTCGGCGTTGTCCGGCGCCGCGTCGAGCGCCTGGATCATCGTGCGGTGGCCGACGGGGCAGGCGTCGCCGGCGAGCACCTTGCGCAGGTCTTCGTTGGCGCGAACGAGCACCGCGCGGTTGTCCATCGAGCCGCTTTGGCCGCGGACGACGACCTTGGTGCGCGGGCGGGCCTCGCCCTCCTCGCGGGGCGGATTGCGGTCGAGGCACTTGAAGACACCGCTGGCGGTGGCGAGCAGGCGCGTACGGCGCTTGGCCAGCGTCTTGAACTCGGGATCGACCAGCTCCGGGGCGCGGAAAACGTCGACCGACACCACCGGATTCACGACCGGCTGGTCGCCGGGGTTGTAGATCTCGAGCATGACGTTCGTACCGAACGTCTTCACCGGATCGAGCAGCACCGCGCTGGTGTGGATGCCGAAGTTGCCCGCGCCCTGGTTGAGCACGACGCAGTGCTCGCGCAGGTACATGGAGCAACTGGTGAGCACGCCGGAGTGCGGCGGGATCGTCAGCGGCGAGGCGTCGTGGCGCACCTGCACCCGGTCGAGGAAAGAGCGGCCCGCGTGGCCGGCGACGACCCGCTCGAACTCGGCCCGCTGCAACTTCGGGCTCAGGGTGTAACTCAAATGGTGGGGCGTGAGGAAGACGCGGCCCTGCGAGTCGATGCTGATGGTGTTGGGCAGCTTGAGTCGGTTCTCGCGCAGGGCATCCCAGATTTCCGCCGTCGACAGCTTGGCCGCCGCGGGGGCGTGGTAGAGCCGGCCCACCGGGGCGCCGACGCGCATCAGTTTTTTCCAGTACGGCGCGTTCGGGAAGCTGGCGTCGAAGAGGAAGGCATCCACTTCCATCTCAACCCGGCCACCCTCCAGCCGCGGGCCCCGCCGGATCCGCATCTCGATGCCGATGCGGGCGAGCGAGCTGCGTTCCGAGAAACGCAGGTCGTCGAGATGGGCCTGCAGGAATTCGTGCTCGGCGGGATTCCGCGGCCAAAAGGCGAGGGTCATCGCGACGTGACGCTCGTCCTTGTTTTTGACGGCGAGAATCTGGCCGTCCGGGCTGGTCCAGAACTGGTCCGGGATCATGAGGGTTTTACCCACGATGCGCGAAGCCTCCGGCCGCACAAGCGGGGAGAACGGGATTGCCTTAGCCCGGAAACGCCGGCACGCCTCCCGTCTTTCCGCGGAACTCCGGCCCAACGCCGCAGTCCGTCCCACTTCCCATGAAACTGAAATCCATCGTCACGCTCTGCCTGTCCCTCTCCGGCCTCGCGGTCCGCTCTTTCCTCGACCGGGTGCAGGTGCGCCACGACGCCTCGCCGCTGACGATCCCG
>JBJTCH010000416.1:0-3343 GCA_046091745.1 Opitutaceae bacterium | reverse complement strand
CCGCTTCGCGCGGCCGAATCGGGCGGGTCCGTCAGCGGAACCGTGAGCAACAACCAGACCGGCAACCTGCTGCAGGGCGCCAAGGTGGAGATCCCGTCGCTCGGCCTCACGACGCTGGTCGACGCCACCGGCCGCTACGTCCTCGCCGGAGTGCCCGCGGGCACGCACGAGGTGGTGGTGAGCTACATCGGCCTCGACACCGTGCGGGCCACGGTCTCGGTCGGCGCCGGCCAGCGGACGACGCGCGATTTCGACCTGACCACGGGCATCTACAAACTCGAGGCGTTCAAGGTCACCGGTGAACGCGAGGGTGGCGCGGCGGCCATCACCGCCCAGCGCAACGCCCCGAACACCCTCAACGTGGTGGCGATGGATTCCTTCGGCCACCTGCCCAACATGAGCGCTGGCGAGGTGCTGATGCGTCTGCCCGGTGTCGCGGGCAGCCCGACCGACGAGGGCCTGGCGTACAATTTCAACATCCGCGGCATGCCCGCCGGCCTGAACACCGTCACGATCGACGGCGGCATGGTCACACCCTTCGGCACCAACCGCGCGTTCGAGATGCAGAGCATCTCCGGCGCCTTGTTCGACCAGCTGGAGCTCACCAAGGGCCACCGGCCCGACCGCAGCGCCGACTCGCTGGGCGGCACCGTCAATCTGAAGACCCGTTCGTCGCTCAACATGAAGGAGCGTCGCCGTTTCACCTACAGCCTCTCCACCCGCATCGCGCCGTCGTTCGTCGACCAGATCCCGATGCGCGAGGACCACGCCGCGCACCCGATGCTGAACTTCAGCTACCAGGGCCTCTACGACGTGCTGGGCGGCAGCCGCAACCTGGGTCTTAGCGTGAGCGCGTTCTACTCCGAGAACGCCGTCGGGTTCTTCCAGACCGACCGCGACTACCAGAACACGACCGTGCAGCCCGCCTACGTGTGGAGCTACCAGACCTTCGACAATTACAACAACCGCAAGCAGGCGAGCATCAGTGTGAAGGGCGACTACCGCGTGTCCCAGAGCACGCGCATCTCGCTCGGCGCGACGGCCAACGACAACTACGAGCACTCCCGCCGTCGCTACATCACGCGCGCCTACAGCAGCCAGAACCAGAACACGGTGCCGAGCGCCACGACCAGCGTGGTGCCCGGCTGGACGGACAAGATCACTGTCATCCGCCCGGTCTCCACGTCGCTGATCGACATGCAGAACCGCGGGCCGAACAACTATGACACCCGCCAGCGCCGCCTCGATTTCTCCGCTGAGCAGGACTTCGGGCCGCTGCAGCTGGACTACGCCGCCAACTACGCGCGCAACAACCTGAACAACGGCAACGGCCAGGGCGGCGAGCTCACCATGCGGCTCGCGGGCACTGGCTGGATCCTCGACCGCACCCAGTCGGAACTGCACCCGAAGTTCCTGCCCAACGGTGGACTCGATTTCACCGACGCCTCCCTCTACCGCCCCACGGGCGCACTGCAGTGCAGCAATGGCGAGAACGACCAGCGCGTGCGCGAGGCGCGCTTCAACGCCCTCTACAAACTCCCCACTGCCGTGCCGATCGCCCTCAAGGCCGGCGCCTCCTGGCGTGAGACCCTGGCGCAGACCCTCAGCCGCAGCCGCCGTTACAACTACGTCGGCACCGGCCCGCTTCCCGCCGATCCGACCCTCATCACCTACGACCAGATCAAAACGGGTCGTCGGATGCCGCAATGGACGACGTCCATGTTCATCAACGACCGCAAGCCAGTGAACGCGGCGCTGTGGAGCGAGGACATCTACTACCAGCTGCAGCAGGGTTACACCGGGGCCCGTGACCTCACCGAGACGGTCACCTCCGGCTACATCATGGGTCAGGGCAAGCTGGGTCGCGACGGCTTCCTCGGCCGTACCAGCTTCCTCGGCGGCGTTCGCGTGGAGAACACGGAGGACATCGGCGTGGGTTGGGTCCGCGCCCGCGTCGGCAGCACCTCCGCCCAGCAGCTCGCCGATCCCCTCGGCGCGGTCACGCGCGACTACGCCACCAGCAAGCGCACGATCGACGGCAGCTACACCAAGGCGTTCCCCAGCATCCACCTCACGCACGACATCACGCCCAACGTGAAGGCCCGTTTCGCATGGTCCACGAGCTTCGGGCGACCGGGTTACGGCGAATTGCTGCCGAGCGAATCCGTCAGCGAGTCGACCAATTCCCTCACGGTGAACAACGCCGCGCTGCTGCCGCAGAACGCCCGCAACTGGGACGCCTCGCTGGACTATTACTTCGAGCCCGTGGGTAACGTTTCGGTGGGTTTCTTCCAGAAGACGATCACCGACTTCATCGTCCGGAACATCAACATCGGCACCGTCGCCTCCGGCACCAACAACGGTTACAACGGCGAGTACGCCGGCTTCAACCTGTTCACCTCGGCCAACGCCGGCACCGCTTACGTGCAGGGCTGGGAGTTCAGCTACCAGCAGCAGTTCACCTCGCTGCCGGGCCTGCTGAAGGGCCTCAGCGGGTCCTTCAACTACACGATGATCCAGACGCACGGTGATTTCGGCAGCACGTCGAACATCACGGGCAAGGAGGTCGTGGGCTTCATCCCGAAGGCCGCCAACGCGATGCTCTCCTGGCGCTACCAGAAATTCAGCACGCGCCTGCTCTACAACTGGACGAGCGACTACATCGTCGAGTACTCCCCGGCCACGGTGGGCCGCAACCGCTGGCGCGCCGCGTTCGACACCCTCAACGTCGGCGTCGCGTACCAGGTGCGTCCGACCGCCCAGCTCACGCTCGACATCTCGAACATCCTGAACGCCTACCAGGAGATCTACCGCGGTTTCCGCAACCAGCCGTCGGTGATCAACTACAACTTCGTCACGATCAACGTCGGCGTGAACGGCCGCTTCTGAGCAAGGTCTGATCGAGGTTTTTATCCGGGGCGGGGTGGCAACACCCCGCCCCTTTTGCTTTCCAACCCTCGTCGCCGTGCTTGGCCGACAATCCGGTTGTCGTTCCGCTTTCGGCGTCGGATAGCATCGCGCCATGTTCCCCATCGTCCGTTTATCCGCGGCGTCCGCCGCTTTGCTGGCGGTCCATTTCACTCCAGCTGTCGCCGCGGTGCCGGCCAGGCCGCTGAATATCGTGCTGATCCTTGCCGCCGATCTCGGCTGGGCCGATCTGGGCTGCCATGGAGCGGACCTGCACGAGACGCCCCGCATCGACGCCCTGGCGCGCGAGAGCCTGCGCTTCAACCAGGCCTACGCCATGTCGGTTTGCTCGCCCACCCGCGTGATGCTGCTCACCGGTCGCCATGCGGCGCGGGTGGGGATCACGATCTGGAGCGAGGGTGCGCTGGAGAGGAAC
>JBJTCH010000415.1:0-10277 GCA_046091745.1 Opitutaceae bacterium | reverse complement strand
AAAACGGTCGGAACCACGCGCTGGGTTGCGAAAACTCCAGCACGTGGAGCATGCCGCCCGGTTTCAGCACCCGCCGCATCTCGGCCAGGCCCCGGGGGCGGTCCGCCAGGTTTCTCAGGCCGAAAGCGATCGTCACCGCATTGCGGCTCTCCGAGGCGAGCGGGAGATTGAGGCCGTCGCCGGGCAGGAAGCGGACGCTTTTCTCGCCGGGATGCCCGGTCACCTTCCGCTTCAACTCCGCCTGGTCCAACATGGGCTGGCAGAAGTCCATCCCGACGATTTCCGGGGGCGGTTGC
Source organism: Opitutaceae bacterium (assembly GCA_046091745.1). Classification (GTDB taxonomy): domain Bacteria; phylum Verrucomicrobiota; class Verrucomicrobiia; order Opitutales; family Opitutaceae; genus ER46. The sequence continues at coordinate 9,981 of JBJTCH010000415.1, read as the reverse complement.
AGGCCCCGCGCGATGGCAAAAGCCACGTCACCGCTGCCGGTTGCGAGATCGAGCACGGTGCCGGGGCGGTGCCGGCCTACCGCCGCCACCAGGCGGCGCCGCCACCACCGGTCGATGCCTCCGGAAAGCACCCGGTTGGCGGTGTCATACCGCCTCGCGATACGACCAAACATCGAGTTGACGGCCTTGGGATCCGGCATGGCTAGGGATCAAACGGGCGGGAAATCCGGACGAAGCGCAAGCCGGTCATAAGGGTTGACGCCCGTCTGGTCGCATAATTATCTCCGCCCGAACCACATCCTTAAGCTTAAGCAAAAAGGAACCCCATGGCCAACCTGACGAAGCGTGAGATAGTCCTGGAAATCTACAAGAAGGCCGGCTTCCCGCAGAAGCAGATCGTTGATACGGTGCAACAGACACTCGACATCGTGCAGGCCGCGTTGGCCGCCGGTCGAAATGTCGAGCTGCGTAATTTCGGCGTCCTCGAGGTCCAGGTGCGCAAACAGCGCGTGGGTCGCAACCCCAACAAGCCTGAGGCGGAGGTCATCATCCCCCAGCGCGCCGTCGTTAAGTTCAAGTCGGGCAAGATCCTGAAGCAGCAGCTGAAGAATCTTAACCTGAGCCAGTTGCAGGTTGCACCGTCGGTTCCCCCCGCCGCCGGCCCGGCCTGAGCCGCCTCTCGCGCGGTTTCCGCCGCCCTTCCTCTTTCAGCCGCGCTGCCGCGCGGCTTTTTTGTTGGCGCCGTTCTTCGATGTCGCGCAACCATCGCCGGCCATGGCCACTTTCCAGACACTGCCGGGATTCCGTGAGTTCTACCCCGAAGACCTATCCGGGCGGAGCCACATTTTCCGGCTGTGGCGCCAGACCGCCGCCAGCTTCGGCTTCGCGGAGTACGACGCGCCGGTGCTGGAGCCGCTGGAGTTGTACAAGGCGAAGTCGGGGGACGAGATCGAGGCGCAGCTCTTCAGTTTCACCGACAAGGGCGGACGCGAGGTGGCGTTGCGGCCCGAGATGACTCCGACCGTGTGCCGGTTGGTTGGGGCGCGCGCCAACGCGCTCCGGCGTCCGATCAAATGGTTCAGCATCGGCGAGTTCTTCCGCTACGAGCGGATGCAGAAGGGGCGCGGCCGGTGTTTCTGCCAGTTCAACGCGGACATCTTCGGCGAGCCCGGACCGGAGGCGGAGATCGAGCTGATCGCGCTGCTCGTGCAGTGCCTCTGCGCGTTCGGACTCACGGAGCAGGACTTCTACGTGCGGCTGAGCGACCGGAACCTGTGGTTGCACTACCTCGGTGCCCTCGGGCTCGACGAGCAGAGGATTCGCGCGGTGCTCACGGCGGTCGACCGGCACGAGAAGCATGGCGACGCGGCATTCGCGGGTTACTCGGAGCAATTCGGCCCGCTCGATCCCGACATCAAGGAGCGGGTGATGGCGTTTCTTTCGATCCGCTCGCTGTCCGCGCTCGAGCAGACCCTCGCGGGCATCAACGATGAACGCCTCGCCGCCCGGTTGGCCGATTGGCGTCGGTTGCTGCGCGCCCTCGAGGCCATGGGCCTGGGACGCTACGTCGAGGTCGACCTCGGCGTGGTGCGCGGCCTCGCCTATTACACGGGATTCGTCTTCGAGGCCTTTGATCGCAAGGGTGACCTGCGGGCGCTGGCGGGTGGAGGTCGTTACGACGATCTCGTGCAGAAACTCGGCGGGCCCGCGTTGCCGGCGGTGGGCTTCGCGATCGGCGACATGACCTTCGCGCTCCTGCTCGAGCAGCGCGGGCTGATGCCGAAGATCCTGCAGGCGCCGGATGTTTTCTGCGTCATCGACGGCGAGACGGGCCGCCTGGCCGCGTTTCCCGATATCCACGCGCTGCGCGCGGCGGGGTTCCGCGTCGAGTATCCGCTGCGCGACTCCGCGTTCGGCAAGCAGTTCAAGGCGGCCTCCGAGTCGGGCGCGCGGCTGGCGCTGATCTACGGCGGCGACGAGGTCGCGCGCGGCGTCGTGAAGGTGCGCGATCTCGCGCAGCGCTCGGAAATCGAGGTGCCGAAATCGCAGGTCGCGCTGCACGTGCGCGACTTCCTGTCGGCGCGTTAGGCGGCGACCGGCGCGGTGGCCGCGGGCATCGGCACGCGGCTGCTGGCGGAGGGAGCGGTCGCGAATTCCGGTCGCTCCAAGGCGCCGGACAGATCCGCAATGCGCACGGCCGCGCCTGTCGCGATGCTCCGGTTCGCCGCGATGCCCACGAGCACCGAGCAGGCTCCGGCGCGCTGGTCGGCCTTGCGCCGCAGTGGATCCGGAGTGGCGCCGGGCGAGAAGATATCCTCCAGCATCAACCGGTCCCCGCCGCCGTGATCGCCCTCGGCGCTCCACGGTTTGATGTCACGCGCCGCGCCGCGCAGGGGAATCACCCGGATGCGCACGCTGTCCGGAACGATCGCGCCCTGCGCGCTTTCGGTGCCGTTGATGTAGACCGACTCGACCACGCTGTGCTCGAGCCGTCCGCGCGTGCCGTTGAACGCGACCGTGTAGCCTTCCCACGCGTTGAAGGCGTTCAGGGAGTAGGAGAGGGAGGCGCCGTTGTCGTAGGACACGATGGCGTTCATCGTGTCCTCGATGTCGATGTCGGGACGGAACACGCAGCGGTCGCGATGGTAACCGTCGTGCCGTTCCTGCTCCAGGTAGAGGCTGCGCAGTCCGGGGCTCGCGCGCAGGTCGAGGCGGAACGCGCAGGCCCCCGCCTCCGGGCAGTCGAGGCAGCGTTCGTGCGGACCGGACAAACCCAGCCGCCGCGCCAACGCCGGCGTGTAGAAGTCCCGCTTGCCCGTCGCCAAGACCGAGACCGGCATCGCGCCGAGCCACCAGTTCACGAGATCGAAGTGATGGGTGGCCTTGTGCACGAGCAGCCCGCCGGAGTTTTCCTTTCGCGCGTGCCAGCGCCGGAAGTAGTCCGCGCCGTGATGCGTGTTGAGCAGCCAGTGGAAATCGACCGAGAGCACGTCGCCGATCTCACCCGACATCAGCAGCTCCTTCACGTGCGAGCGCGGTGGCGAATAGCGGTAATTGAACGTGACCTGGCAGCGGCGGCCGGTCCGCCGGCACGCGTCGAGGATGCGGCGGCAGCGCTCCGCGTCCGTCGTCATCGGCTTCTCCGTGATCACGTCGCAGCCGGCCTCCATCGCGCGCACAAGGTAATCGTCGTGCGAGGAGTCGAGCGTCGTCACGATCACGACCTCGGGCCGTTGTTCGCGGAGCATGCGGTCGAAGTCTGCCGCAAGGTAGCCGGTGGGAGCCGGGCCGGCTTTGCTCCGGCAGCGTTCGCGGCTGAGCTCGATGCGCCCCGCGTTAAGGTCGCACAGGCCCACCAGTTCCGCAGTGTCGGCGTGGCGGCCCAGGATGGCGTCGCGGTAAAGTTCGTGGCGCGAACCAAGGCCGACGATCGCGCAGCGGCGGCGCCCGGAGGCGGGGAGGGAGGGGAAGGCGGAAGCTGACATGGCGGCGCAGCAACCTCTCCAGCAACACTTCGCGGAAGGTCGCGGGATTGGTCGGGGTGCGGGAAAGGGATAGAGATTCGCTTACGGCGGCCGCGACCTGCAATCCCCGTGGAAGACGGACCGTCAGAACGATACGCAGGGGCGTGGTGCGCTTTTTGGATTGGTCCGGCTCGTCCTCAACCAAAGGTAAGGGTCGCTTGATCCCGACCCCGCCAGACCGCGAGTCCCGCGCCGTTGAGCGTCGCCTGCCGCGCCGTCGCGCGCTCGAAATCCTCGGTCTGGCCTCCCTCCCGTTTTCCCTCGCGCCCGGGTTCGTCGCTCGCGCCGCCTCTTCTCCCACCTCCGCCCCCATGTCCTCACCTGTTTCGCCGGTTCCGGATCTCGTCAACCTGCACCCGCTCTTGGAGACGATGGCGCGCGAACACGCTCCGCGGATGTCGTTCCTCGACGCGCGCTGGAAATCGCTCGAGGAATGGAAATCCGCCGCGCGCGAGGTGCTGCTCGACCGGCTGGGTTATCAGCCGGCCGCGCGTCCGCCTGGCGCGGAATTGGTGCGGCGCGAGGAGCGCGATGGCTTTTCGGTCGAGGTCGGGCGCATCCACGCCACCGAGGCGTACTCCATTCCCGCGCGCGTGCTGGTGCCGTCCGGCAAAGCGGGGCGCCGTCCGGCCGTGCTCGCGCTGCATTGCCACAGCGGACGCTACACGTGGGGACATGAGAAGGTGCTGTCCGCGCCGGGGGAGCCCGCGTTCCTGACAACTTTCCGGGACGGCACCTACGCGCGACCGTGGGCGGAGGAGCTCGCGCGGCGCGGCTATGTCGTGATCGCGATCGACGCGTTTTATTTCGGCGAACGCCGGTTGCGGGTGGAGGACCTCGACCCGGCGCGCGTCTTTCCGGAGGTGCGCGACGCGCATGCGGCGGTACGGCGCACCAGCCCGGGCTCGGAGGAGTGGACCGCCGCGGTGAACAAGGTCTGCGGTTTCTACGAGCACCTCACCGCGAAGGCCATCACGGCGACCGGCGCCACATGGGGAGGCATCCACGTTTGGGACGACCGCCGCGCGATCGACTACCTGTGCACGCGGCCCGACGTGGATCCGGCGCGGATCGGCTGCGCGGGGTTGTCGGGCGGCGGATTCCGCACCGCGATGGCGATCGGCGCCGATCCGCGGATCAAGGCCGCGTGCGTGACCGGCTGGATGACGGGATTCGCGGATTTGCTGCCCCATCACTTGCGGCACACGTGGATGGTGTTCACACCCGGTTTGCGGCGGGCGCTCGACCTGCCCGACGTGGCGTCCTTGCACGCCCCCGGCGCGCTGCTGGTGCAACAATGCCGGCGCGACCACTTGTTCCCGCTGCCGGGCATGGAGGCCGCGGTGGAGAAAATCAGCCGCGTCTATGCCAAGGCGGGGTTGCCGGAGCGTTTCCGCGGTAGTTTCCACGACGTGCCGCATTCCTTCACGCCGGCGATGCAGGAGGAGGCGTTCTCGTGGCTGGATCGCTGGCTGTGAGTCGCTCGCGGGCGTTGCGTCACGCGCCGCGCCGTGCCCGATTGGAGATCGCCGCATGAAAGCCCCCGAGGACCTCACCCGCGTCCCCCACACCGATCCGCTCGAGATCTACCGTTACCGCGACGGGCTCTACGCCGTGGATCTGCTCACGGCGGCGGTCTGCGAGTTCGATTTCTTCACGTGGCTCGACGCCCACCCCGGCGACGCCGGCGCGATCGCCCACGGGTTGGGACTGGCGGCGCGTCCGCTCGACGTGATGCTGACGCTTTTCAAGGCGGACGGTTTCCTGCGCCGCGACGGTGCGAGCTACCGGCTCACGGCGCGGGCCCGCGAGCATCTCGTGAGCACCTCGCCGTTCTTCCTCGGTCCGTATTACGCCTCGCTCAAGGACCGCCCGGTCGCGCGGGACTACGGCGTGGTGCTGCGCACCGGACACGCCGCGAACTGGGGCAGTTACCGCAACGAGAAGCCGTGGGACGACGCGATGCGCACGGAGGCGTTCGCGACCTCGTTCACCGCGGCGATGGACTGCCGCGGCGCCTACCTCGGACCGGCGCTCGCGAAGGCCGCGCCGCTCGGCGGACGTCGCAGCTTGCTCGACATCGCCGGAGGATCAGGTGTGTACGCGTGCACCTTGGTCGCGCACCACGCGGGCCTGCGGGCGACGGTGCTCGAGCGGCCCCCCGTCGACGGGATCGCGCGCACCATGGTCGCCCGGCGCGGCTGGGATTCGCGCGTCGCGGTGGCTGCGGGCGACATGTTCCGCGATCCGCTGCCGCGCGGTCACGACGCGCACCTGTTCTCGAACGTGCTGCATGATTGGGATGTGGCCGGCGTGCGCGCGTTGCTGGTGGCGTCGTTCGCGGCGCTCGAGCCGGGCGGTGTGATCGTCATCCACGACGCCCACCTGAACGCCGACAAGAGCGGGCCGCTGCCCGTCGCGCGCTACTCCGCGCTGCTGATGGCGATCACCGAGGGACGCTGCTACGGCACGGCCGAGATGGCGGACCTGCTGGCGGAAGCGGGATTCACCGGCTTCGGCTTCCGGGAAACCGTCGCGGATCGCAGCGTGGTCTGGGCGGAGAAGCCGCGTGGCTGATTTTTTCCCGCATCCTGCTCCTTAACTTCACCCCGTTTCCCCATGTTCACCCTCGGCATCGATTTCGGCACCAATTCGGTGCGCGCGCTTGTCGTCCGCTGCCGCGACGGCGCGGAGCTCGGCTCGGCGGTCTTCGCTTATCCCAGCGGGCACCAGGGCGTGTTGCTCGATCCTCGCGACCATAATCTCGCGCGCCAGCACCCCGGAGACCACCTGCTTGGATTGGAAAACAGCGTGCGCGGGGCGCTGGCGGCCGCCGCGCGCCGAAGGGGTTTTTCGTCCGACAAGATTGTCGGCATCGGCGTCGACACCACGGGTTCGAGCCCGATCCCCGTTGACGCCGCCAACCGGCCGCTGGCGTCGCAGCCGAAGTGGCGGCGCAACCTCGACGCGCAGTGCTGGCTTTGGAAGGACCACACCAGCGTCCCGGAGGCCGCCGAGATCACCGCGCTCGCCGCGCGCATCCGTCCCGGCTTCATCGCCAAGTGCGGCAACACCTACTCCTCGGAGTGGTTCTGGTCGAAGATCCTCCATTGCCGCCGCGTAGCGCCCGCCGTTTTCGCCGCGGCGCATTCTTGGGTGGAACTGGCCGATTGGATTCCGTCCGTGCTCGCCGGTGTCGGCCGACCCGAGGACGTCGTGCGCGGCGTGTGCTGCGCGGGCCACAAGGCCCTCTACGGCGAGGAGTGGGGCGGTTTGCCCGACAAGGCGTTCCTCCGCCGCCTCGATCCCGCGCTCGCGGAGCTGCGCGACCGGCTCTACGCGCGTGCGCATGACGCCAACACCCCGGCGGGCAAACTGTGCCCCGAATGGTCGCGCCGGCTGGGACTGCCGGCCGGCATCCCGATCGCGATCGGCGAGATGGACGTGCACTACGGTGCCATCGGTTGCGGCGTCGCCGAAGGCACGCTGGTGAAGGTGATCGGCACCTCGACCTGCGACTGCGCGGTGGTGTCGTCCGCCCGGCAGGTGCCGGACATTCCCGGGATTTGCGGGATCGTGCCCGGGGCGATCCTGCCCGGTTTCCACGGCATCGAGGCGGGGCAATCCGCGGTGGGTGACATCTTCAAGTGGTGGGTCGAGGTGGTCTGCGGCGGCGATGCTGCGACCCACGCCGCGCTCACCCGCGAGGCCGCGCGCCAGCGGCCCGGCGAGTCGGGCCTGCTCGCGCTCGATTGGAACAACGGCAACCGCACGGTGCTCGTCGACCCGCTGCTCACCGGGCTCCTGCTGGGCCAGACGCTCTACACGACGAGGGCGGAGATCTACCGCGCCCTGATCGAGGCGACCGCTTTCGGCGCGCGGGCGATCCTCGAACGGATCAAGGCCTACCGCGTTCCCGTGAAGCGGATCGTTTGCGCCGGGGGCATCGCGGAGAAAAATCCGCTCCTGATGCAGATCTACGCCGACATCACCGGCTGCGAAATGCAGGTCGCCGGTTCCTCGCAGGCCTGCGCGCTCGGCGCCGCCGTGAGCGCCGCGGTGCTCGCCGGCGCGCACCGCGATTTCCCGGCCGCGCAACGGGCGATGACCCGCGTGCGCCTGCGACGCTATCGTCCGATCCCCGCCAACCGCCGGGCCTACGACCGCTTGTACGCGCTCTACCGCCGCGTGCACGACGCCTTCGGCGGCGTCGACCGCTCCGCCGATCTGGCGCCGGTGATGAAGGAGCTGCTCGCGATCAAACGCGCGGTGCGCGCGTGACCGGCGTCGAGGAAACTCACCACGAATGGTCACGAACGAGCCTGGAGCGGCGGATCCGCAACCAACGGGGAGTTGAGTTGGAACACGGAGGGCACGCAGGCCCGATCCGAGCTCACAGCGTTCGATCCACCGTCCCGAGGCCCAGGTTGTAACGCTCTACCGACTTGCTCCTCGGGTGAGTAACCACGGATGGACACGGATTAACACGGATGAATGCGTCCGCCGTTGCGGCTGGGTTGAAGTCAAGGGTTCAGGTTGAGGTTCGGTCCACGCGTTCGGCCGAAGTTCCCTTGAAGCTCTACTTCCAACTTCAACGGCCTCGCTGTAGCCGCGGCTGGCAGCCGCGGATTATTTCGGTTTAGAGTCCCGCAGCGCTATGGCGCTTCGGTTGAATTCCACGGGCCACTCAGCCCTTTCCGTGCTTCTTGTTCTTCCTGTTCCAAGCCGGCGGTAGTTTCGCGCCGGTATCAAAAATCCGTGTTTATCCGTGTCCATCTGTGGTTAACCAGAGATCTTCTTTGCCGACCCCATTTCCTAATCCCTCGTCATGAAAGCCCTTCTCCTCACCGCTTCGTCGCGTCTCGAGTACGTTGATTTCCCCGAGCCGCATCCGGCCGACGATGAGGTGCTGGTGCGCGTCCACGCCTGCGGGATCTGCGGCAGCGACATCCACGGTTGGGACGGATCAACCGGCCGGCGGCAGCCGCCGCTGATCATGGGTCACGAGGCCTCGGGCGAGGTCGCCGCGACGGGACCGCGCGTGGCCGGCTGGCGGAAGGGCGACCGCGTGACGTTTGATTCCACGATCTCCTGCGGCGCGTGCCGCTTTTGCGCGACGGGGGCGGTGAACCTTTGTGAAAACCGCCGTGTCGTGGGCGTGGCACCGAAGGAATTCCGTCAACACGGGGCGTTCGCCGAGTATCTGGCGATTCCCGCGCGCATCCTCTACCGGCTGCCGGACTCCCTGCCTTACGACGAGGCGGCGATGGTGGAGCCGGTCTCGATCGCGGTGCATGCCGTGAAACGCGCGCCGATCGCGCCGGGCGCGACCGCGGTTGTGATCGGTAGCGGCATGATCGGGCTGCTCGTGATCCAGGCGCTGCGTTGGGCCGGGGCCACGCGCGTGATCGCGGTCGATCTCGCGGATTCGCGGCTGGAACTCGCCCGGAAGCTGGGCGCCACGCACACGATCAATTCCGGTTCCGCCGACGCGGCCGCGGAGGTCGCGCGGCTGACGGACGGCCTCGGCGCCGACCTCGCATTCGAGGTGGTCGGGTTCGGTCCGACCCTGAACCTCGCGCTCGGCGTGTTGAAACGCGGCGGGTCGTGCGTGCTGGTGGGCAACCTGGCTCCGCGCACGCAGGACTTTCCGCTGCAGGCGGTGGTGACGAAGGAACTCACGCTTCTCGGATCCTGCGCCAGCGCGGGTGAGTATCCCTTGTGCCTCGATCTCATCTCGCGCCGCGTGATCGATGTGCGGCCGATGATCGAGACCGTGGCGCCGCTGGCGGACGGCGCGACGTGGTTTTCGCGCCTCAGCGCCGAAGACGGCGGACGCTACATGAAGGTCATCCTCACGCCCGGCTGAACGGAGCGGAATGGGATCGGTAGTGGAGAGGTCCGTCCTTTGGCGGTCCTTTTTCCGCGTGTTCCGCGGGCAACCCATCTCTGTTTGTCACGATACTCCGAACGCCCTGGTTTTTGACCACGGATAGCTCGGATACCGCGGATGATCGGGTCGTAGCGGGCTGTCGTGAACGAAGCACCATTCCGCCAGCCCCCCCCTTTTCGTGGCTTTGGTGTATTTCGTGGTGACCTCCTCTCGCCCGTCTCGTGGGTCCCCCGTCACCTCCGTTTGCTCCTTTGCTCCGCCGCTTGCGCCTTATGCGCCTCTTTGCGGCCATTCCGGAATTTGGCCGTGAAAACGTGCGGAATGGTGGGACGTGGGTGCGACCGGCGGGTTCGTCTCGCTGATGTCCACGAGCTTTCGTTTGCCTCGGTCGCGGGGCGGGGGCATCGGTTTCCACAGCATGACGGCGTCTGATTATTTCTCGCTGCCGTCGTCGCTGGCGCGGTTCGCGGGGTTTTTCCGTCCCGAGGCGCCGCCGTGGGCATGGATGGCGGCGATCGACGCCGCGCTTGCCGAATTGCCGGAGCCGTCGCGGTGTGAACTGCC
>JBJTCH010000414.1:0-3673 GCA_046091745.1 Opitutaceae bacterium | reverse complement strand
CCCCGTTTCACCCCGCGGCCGCCCGCCCCGCGCTGGCCGCTGTACGCCGCCGTCGCGCTCACGCTCCTCCACTTCCTGTGGCTCGGCTGGCACCGCGCGCCCGCGATCATGAGCCCCGACGCCAATGGCTACGTCGTGCAGGCGCGGCTCATCGCGGACGAAGGACGCACGGGGTTCGCCCCCGCGTCCCCGGCCCAGTACATCGGCATGCACTGGCTGCGGACGGAATCCGGCGTCTACCACAGCCGCTACCCCGCGGGGCTGCCGCTCCTTTTCGCCGCGGCCTGGAAAGCCGGCGGCCTTTCCGCCGCCCTCTGGATCAACCCGTTCCTCGCGAGCGCGACCGTGCTGCTGACGTTTTTTCTCGCGCGCCGGATCACCACGCCGGCCCACGCGCTCCTCGCCGCCGCCGTCGTGGCGCTCGTACCCGTCTTCAACCAGCACGCGCTCGACGCCGACGCGCACATCGCGGCGGCGTTCTTCCTCACGGCCGGAACCCTCCTGCTGCTCCGCTTCGCCGAGACCCGCGGCACCGGCGCCGGCCTCGCCGCCGGCCTGCTGCTCGGGATCGTGCCGACGATCCGTTATCCGGAGGTCCTCGCGGGCATCGCGGTCGCGGGCTGGCTCCTGTGGCGGTTCCGCCCGTGGTGGCGCGCCTGGCCGGCGGTGGCCGGCGCGCTGGTGCCGATCGTCGCGCTCTGCATCCATAACGCCGCCGCCTACGGGGCGTTCTGGAAAACAGGATACGCGCTCACCGGCGAGCAGACCGGCTTCGGCTGGAGCTATTTCCTCGGCCACGCGGTGCCGTACCTGCAGGCGCTCGGCGGCCAGGGCCTCGGCCTCGCTTTCGCGTTCGGCGCCGCGGGGCTGGCCGCGTTGTGCGTCGACGACCGCCGCCGCGTCACCGGCGCGCTGCTCGCCGGCGTCACCGCACCGCTCGTGCTGCTCTACATGGCGTATTATTTCGGCGGAGGCGGACCGGGCGGGGCGGCGGGCAACCTGCGTTTCCTGATCCCGGTTTTCCCCCTGCTGGCGGTCGCCGCCGCCTGGCTCCTCGGACGGATCGCCCACCACCAGCGCGCGGCCGGCCTCGCGGCCGTGGTCGCGTTCGCCGCGATCCAGATCATCATCGGCCTCGCGGGCTCGGCGCAGGTGCTCGCCGCGGGCCGGGCGAGCCTCTCCGCCGCGGCGCGCGTGCGCGAAGTCGCGGAAAAACACGCGCCCGCCGGCAGCGTGCTGGTGGTCGAGCGCCAGCTCGCCGAGAGCCTCGACGCGACCGGACGATGGAAGCTCGCGGAGGAGAGCCTCGTCGGCGGATTCGGTCCCGGCCCGGGAGGCCCCGGCGGAGCCGTCGCCGCCGGCCCCCGCGGCCCGGCGGCGGGACGCTCGCCGAATCGTCCCGGCGGCGGCGCTTTTCCCGGCTCGCGCGGACCCGGCGGGCCCGACGGCCCGTTCGCGGAGGACGGCCCCAACCCGATGCAGCGCGACAAGAATCCCGCGCAACGCGACCGATACGCCGGCCTCGACCCAACGGCGCGCCGCGCCCGCGTGTGGGCCGACCTGCGTGTCTGGGCGGGAGACAAGCCGGTGTTCTGGCTCGTGCGCTCCCTCGAGGTCGCCGACGAAATGCTCCCGCCCGGTTTCGACTACCGGATCCTCGCGGAGGTGGAGAATCCCGTGATGATGGGACCCGGCGGCGGAGGCGGCGGCCCGATGGGCCCGCGGAGTGGCCCGATGATGGGGCCGGGCGGGCCTCCGGGCGGACCGGGGATGCGCCGGGGAAATACGGGCCCGATCGCGGATGGCACCAAGCTGCGGCTGATCCGGCTCTCCTGGCCCCAGTAGTCCGCCGCCAGCCATTCGACCGCGGATAACCCAGCGCGGCTCCGCCGGATCCGAAGCATCGTCCGGGCTGTGCCGCACTCGGAGGGATGAGGGAAACCGTGACCGCGGATGAATCCCCGCGCCTTTACGCTTCTTGCTCTCACCCGCTCTCACCCGTCTCCCGCTTTTTCCCGATCCGACTCTGTGAACTTGGAGCGGGCCTCTGTGCCCTTTGTGTTCCAACTCAACTCCCCTTTGGTTGCGGGCGAGTCGCGCCGGAACGGACACGCCACGGCCGCACAATTGCCTCGCATCGGGCGGGCGCAGCTCGGCAGGTTTTTCGCGCCCAACCTTTCATTCAACCGCAACACCCCAACCGATGACCACGTTCCGCCCTTTCCGCCGCCATCTCGCGCTTTCGTTCGCCGCGCTCGCCCTCGTCGCCGCCACGCGCGTCGCGGCGGCTTCGGGATTCACCGCCGAGAAATCAGCCGCCGGCGTGAAAATCACCCACGATGGGAAGCCGTTCGCCGAATACGTGATCGGCGAGGCGAACAAGCCCTACCTGTTCCCGGTGTTCGGCCCCACGGGCAAGGCGATGACCCGCGCCTACCCGATGCGGAAGGTCGAGGGTGAGCAGTTCGACCACTACCATCACCGCGGAATCTGGTTCGGCCACGAGAACATCAACGGCGTCAACTCCTGGACGGAGCGCGGCACTTCCACCAATGGCCTGCCCGACGACCAGCTCAACGCCAAGCAGAAGGCCGCCCTCGCCAAGGCCCTGCCGCATCTCGGCTCCGTCCGGCACCGCGCTTTCCGCGAGTTGACCTCCGGTCCCGACCGCGCCGTGCTCGTCTCGGAAAACGACTACCTCGACGCGCAGGGCAGGAAGTACCTCACGGAAATCCGCCGCCTCACCTTCCGCGCCGAGGCCAACGCTCGCCTCATTGACTGGGACCAGGAGTTCATCGCGTCCGAGGGCGACGCGGTCTTTGGCGACATGAAGGACGCCGGCGTGAACATCCGCGTTCCCTCCTCGATGGCGGTCGACACGAAGCAGGGCGGCCGACTGGTGCTGGCCAACGGCAAGGAAGGTGCGGCCGCTTGGGGCACGCGCGCCACGTGGGCGTCGTATTCCGGCCGGGTCGACGGTGAACTCGTCGGCGTCGCCCTGTTCAACCACCCCTCGAGTTTCCGCCACCCCACAAGCTGGCACGCCCGCACCTACGGCCTGCTCACCGCCAATTGCTTCGGCACGCTCGACAAATCCGACCCCAACGGCCCGCACACGCTCAAAAAGGGCGAGAAGCTCGTCCTGCGCCACCGCTTCTACCTCCACGCCGGCGACGAAAAAACCGGCGGGGTCGCCGCCGCCTACGAGCGCTACGCGAAGGAAAAGAAGTAACCCGGCGCGCCGCATTTTCCGCGGCAACCCGCCTCAGGCGCGCAAACAACCGAGGCAGCGCCTAAACCTGGGACGGGGACGTAGCCCCACCGTCTTCCGGTTAAACCCACGCTTTGCGCCTCCTGAGCCTCTTCGCGGCCCACTCAGGGCCCGGCCGACAGGCACTGCCTGATTTTTGACCGCAGATTTCGCCGACAGCACCGTGCCTGTCGTGGTCGCCCCGCCTTCCATCTCCTCCGTCTTCCCGGTCTCTCCCGTCTTCAACGTCTCACCCCGTCTCCTCCGTCTTCGACGTCTTCCTCCTCTTCCCCGCCCGCGTCCTTGACCGGCCCGCGGGGCGGCGGCTAACTCCCGCTCCTTATGTCAGCCGAACCCGCCTCCTCCGCCGTGTCCATGGACGCCATCGTCGCGCTCGCGAAGCGCCGCGGCTTCATCTTCCAG
>JBJTCH010000413.1:0-7918 GCA_046091745.1 Opitutaceae bacterium | reverse complement strand
GCTCGGCGAGTTCACGCTCACCGTCGAGAGCGGGCCGACCGGAGGACTGCCGGCGGGCGGGCTGAGCTTCGGGTGCAGCCGGCGTCCGGAGGCGATCATCGACCAGCCGGCGCAGTTTGATTTCTACGACGGCGGAGGACTCGACGTCGCCGTGCTCGGCGCCGCCGAGGTGGGGGAGGACGGCAGCGTCAATGTGAGCCTGCTCGGCGATCGTTTCGCGGGGGCGGGTGGCTTCATCAACATCGCGCACAGCGCGCGGCGGCTGGTGTTCTGCTGTCCGTTCCGGGCCGATGGCCTCGCGGTGGAGACCGGGGGCGGCCGGCTGCGGATCACGCGCGACGGCGCGATCGCGAAGTTTGTCCGTCGCGTGAAGCAGGTGTGTTTCCACGGTCCGTCGGCCGCGGCCCGCGGGCAGCAGGTGCTTTACGTGACGGAGCGCGCGGTTTTCACGCTCGGCGCGGACGGGTTGCATCTCACCGAGGTGGCGCCCGGCATCGATCCGGCGCGTGATCTGTGGCCGGGCATGGAGTTCGGGCCCCTGCCGGGCTCGCCGGTGCCGATGCCCGCCGATTGTTTCACGCGGCCGCCCGGCTGAACGATTCCGACTCCTCCCATGATTTACTCCGAACCGATCTTCATCGTGGACGCGCGGCGCACGGCCATCGGGCGTTTCGGCGGCGCGTTGCGCGCACTGTCGCCGGTGGAACTGGCGCTGCCGGTCGGCCGGGCGCTGGTGCCCGATGAACTGCGTCCCGCGATCGGTCAGGTCGTGCTGGGCCAGATGCTGCCGGCGGGCGGCGGGATGAACGGGGCGCGGCAGCTCGCCCTGCGGCTCGGGCTACGCGAGGAGACGACGGCCTTCACGGTGAACATGGCGTGCGCCTCCGGGCTCAAGGCCGTGCTCCTGGCGGCTGATCGTCTCGCGGCCGGGGCCGGGGATCTCGCCTTGGCCGGAGGCGTCGAGTCGATGACCCGCGCCCCGCATTACGCGCCGGACGTGCGGTGGGGGCGGAAACTGGGCGACGGCGCGTTGATCGACGCGCTCACGGCCGACGGGCTTTCCGATCCGGTCCTCGGTCTCGCGATGGGCGAGACGGCGGAGCGGGTTGCCGCCCTGCTCGGGATTTACCGGGAGGAGCAGGACGGGCACGCGTTGGAAAGCCATCGCCGGGCGGTGGCCGCGCGCGCGGAACTGGCGCGGGAGATTGTGCCCGTGCAGGGAGCAGACGGTTTGCTGGCCGCCGATGAGGCGCCGCGCTCCGACACTTCAGCCGAGAAGCTGGCGCGACTCGCGCCTGTTTTCCGAAGCGACGGCACCGTGACCGCCGGCAACGCGTCCTCGCTGGCCGACGGCGCCGCGTTGGTGCTGCTCGCCAACGAGGAGAACCGCGCGCGTCACGGCCTCAAGGCGCGGGCGCGGATCGTCGGTGCGGTGGAGGTCGGTTGCGACCCGGCGACGATGGGGTTGGGCCCGGTCGCGGCGATCCGGCGGCTGCTGGCGGAGACGGGCTGGGCGCGGGAATCGGTCGACCACTTCGAGATCAACGAGGCCTTCTCGGCACAGGTGCTCGGTTGCGCGCGCCAACTCGGTTTGGACGCTGCGCGCCTGAACACCCGGGGCGGGGCGGTCGCGCTCGGTCATCCCCTCGGCGCGAGCGGGGCGCGGGTGCTCGTCACGCTGCTGCACACGTTGGAGGACCGCGGCGCGCGCCGCGGAATCGCCGCGCTCTGCGTCGGCGGCGGCATGGGCGTCGCGGTGGCGATCGAAAGGATGTAGATGGATCTGCGTCGGTGGAGTGGGGGCGCGCATCGGCCGGCCGACCGATGGTGGGCGGCTGGCTCGGCGGGTAGAGTTTGGTCCCATGGCCAATAACCCTTCCTCGTCCCCCGCGGCCGCCAAGCCGGCCGCCAAACGCAAACGGGTCAGCGCCGCGCTGGTGTCCCCGTTCCGAAAACTGAGCTCGCGCCTGCGTCCGGTGCGCGGGTCCGCCACACCGCCGTCCAACACGCCCGTCGCCAGCGGTCCGCAGCCGGAAAAGCCCGCCGATCCGCCGGCGGCGTGAGCCGCCGGGCGCGGAGTCCGGGGAAAGCCGTTGTGTCCGGCGGTGTCCGCGGGTAGCGGTCCGGGGCTTTGGATTCCCGACGCATCAACCGCATCTCGGCCGGGCTGCTCGTACTCGGTTTGGGTGCGGCGGCTTTTTTGTACGTTTCGCCCCAGGCGGAGCCGGCTGATCCGCTCGGCAACCTGCTCATGCAAAAAAAGCACATGCATGAGCTGCGCGTTATGGGCGGCACGGCGAACGTCACGATGGCCGAGTTCCAGGCGTGGTTCGCGGGGCTCTGGCGCGGCCGCGCACTCGCGGGCACGGTCGCGGTGCTGACCGTGGCTCTCACGTTGATCTTCCGCTTCGTCGCCCGGCACGCGGACCTTTTCCGGCCGGACGTCCCGCTCGAGCCTCCCCGAGAATCAGGAAGAGGCGACTAGGGTGTTTTACGACGGGTAGCGGGAAAATTTCCCGTTTCTTTGAAACGCGTTGCGCTTCCTCCGAACGCGTTTTGGTTGGCCGCTTCAAATGATTGTTTCGGCCCGATCCCAGATCATGGTGGTGGAGGACAACCCGGGAATCCGGCGGTTGATCGTGGATCTTCTTACCACGAGTGGTTTCCCGGTGGTCGCGTTCGAGGAGCCACGAGCGGCGCTGGCCGCGGCCCGCTATCGGGAGCCGCAGTTGGTCATCACGGATATCGAGATGCCCGGGCAATCGGGGCTGGATCTGATCCGCGAACTCCGGTCGGACCGTACCTTGCGACGGGTGCCTCTGATCGTGGTGTCGGGCTTCAGTTCGCGGGAGCATGTGCGGACGGGCATGGCGCTCGGTGCCGACGACTACATCACGAAGCCTTTCACCCGGGAGGAACTGGTGCAGTCGGTGCTGGCGCGGTTGGAGCGGCGCGAGTTGCTGGATGAGCTGGATTCGTTCGCGCACACGGTCGCGCACGATTTGAAGGGCCCGCTGGCCTTGCTGAAGGGCCGCCTTGAGCTTGCGGCGATCTCCTCCGCCCAAGGGAATTGCGCCAAGGTCGACGTCAATCTGGGTTTGGCCGCGAAGGCCGCCGACCGGCTTTCCACCAGCATCGACGAGTTGCTGGTGCTCGCCGGGGTGCGCAAGGCGACGGTGAGGGCCACGCGGGTCGACATGAACGGTCCGCTGGCGGAGGCGCTGGAGAACTGCGAGCTCGTCTTCGGCCGGCACGAGGCGGCGGTCGCGCCGCCGCCCGTTCTGCCGCCCGCGGTCGCTTACACCCCGTGGATCAGCCACGTGTGGTCGAATTTTCTCAGCAACGCCGCCAAGTACGGCGGACCCGCCGCGCGGATCTCGATCGGTTACCGCGAGTTTCCCGGAGAGGGGCGGGTGCGCTACTGGGTCAAGGACTGCGGACAAGGCATCCCCGCTGATCTCCAAGCCTCGCTTTTCGTGCCGTTCTCGCGGATCGGCAGCGATCGTGCAGAGGGCCACGGGCTCGGCCTTTCGATCGTGCAGCGTATCATCGGAAGGCTCGGCGGAAATGTCGGCGTCGAAAGCGCCCCGGGTGAGGGCGCCTTGTTCTGGTTCGAACTGCCGGCGCCGACGGAGCCGAAGGCCGGCTGAGCGGCGTTCGCGCGAGTTCGGGCTTCAGCCTGCCGCCGCCACCTGTTTGGGTCGGCTGATGCCGGACTCTTTCTTACCCCGCCCCGTTCCGCTCACATCGCGCCGTGCGTTTGTCGGCCGTACCTTGGCCGCCGGCCTGGCTGTCACTGGCGTCGCTGCCGCCGCCGATTCCGCGAAGTCACCGGGTCGGGCGGTCCGGAATGGACGCATCAACCAGTCGGTCGTCCCGTGGTGCTTCCGGCCGATGACCTTGGAGGAACTTTGCGACCACTCCGTGGCGCTCGGGTTGCGCTCGGTGGAGTTGGTCACGCCGGACAAGTTTCCCGTGCTGCGCCAGCGCGGCCTGGTTTGCGCGCTCACCAGCAGCCACGGCTTCGCGAAGGGGTTCGCGCACACGGAGGAACACGCGGAGTGCCTGCGGATCCTCCGCGGGCGCATCGACGCCACCGCGGCCGCGGGCTTCCCCGCGGTGATCACGTTCTCGGGTTTCCGGCGGGGTCTTTCCGACGACGTCGCGATGCGCAACATGGTCGACGGTTTGAAGAAGATCGCCGGTCACGCCGAGCAGAAGGGCGTCACGCTCTGCCTCGAGATGCTCAACTCGCGTGTCGCGGAGGAGATGAAGGGGCACCCGGATTATTTCTGCGACGACATCGACCGCTCGGTGGAGATCTGCCGTCGGGTCGGCTCCGAGCGCGTGAAGGTGCTCTTCGATATCTACCACGTGCAGATCATGCACGGCGACGTGATCACCCGCATCCGCCGGCACCAGGACTGGATCGGCCACTACCACACGGCCGGCGTGCCCGGGCGCAACGAGATCGATGACACGCAGGAGATCAATTACCCTCCGATCATGCGCGCGATCGTGGAGACCGGCTACAAAGGCTTCGTCGGGCAGGAGTTCATCCCGCGGCGGGACAAGGTCGCCTCGCTCGCCGATTCGATCCGGATCTGCGACGTTTGATCCGGATCGCCGCCGCGGCGGATCACTTCCAGAGCGGAACGACGTCCTCCTTGCGCACCCAGCCGGTCTGGCCGCCTTCGAAGGCGAGCCGGTGCCAGCCGAGGAAGGAGCGGTCGATGAGCGCCAGGCCGCCCGCGGCGAGCGGGGTGGTCTTCTGCGCGGTATCGGCTTCCGTCGGAATCGAACGCAGCGTGGTGGCGCGCGCGACAATCGCCGATTCCGGGTGGGCGGCGGTGCCGTAGGCGAGAATGCCGTTCACCGATAACGCGGACAAGGCGAGTGCGGAGACGCCCACGGTGCCGGCGATCCATTTCCACGCGCCGTGCGCGCCGCGGTAAGCACGCAGCAACTGGATCACGAGGGCGGCGGCGAGGAGCCAGGCCGCCCCGATGAGGCGGAGCTGCCAGTCGGCGGGCGAGGCGTCGCGGGCGAGGGTACGGATGAAACCCGGGTTGATGAACCCGGCGAGCGGTGACGCCGCGGCGCCGAGCTTCTCCGCCGTGCGGGTGAAGTGCCAGCGAACCGCGGGCTGGGCCGGGTTCTGCACGAACGCCACCGCGGCGTGGGCGGCGGCCTCGCCCGCGCGGTCCTGCTGTTCGAGGGCGAGCGAGAGGTTGTGACGCGTGCTCCAATTCAGCGGCGTTTTCCGGAGCGACTCCCGCCAGGTGCTTTCCGCCGCGGCGAAGTCCCCCTTGCGGTAGGAGACGCCGGCGTCGGCCGACGCCGCGCGCAGGGTGAGCGTGGCGCCGAGAATCAGCGCCAGCGATGCGGCGAAAGGCATGAGGTTGCGCGGCAGGAACAGCCGGTGGAAACGGAACGGCACCGGCTTTTTGCGCGCGAGCGCCTCCTGCGCGCGCGAGACCCAGTCGGCCGGCAAGCCGCCTTGCTTGCCGTAAATCGCGCGATCGGCCTCGCGCCAGAGCGTGGTCCACTCGGTCGAGTCAATGGCGCCGGCGGACGGCGCGGCCTTCGTCACGCCCCACAGGATCGCGGTGTCGCGTTGCCACGCCACGAGCAGGGCGGCTTTGCGGTCCGCGGGGGCGAGGTCGACGTCGCGCAAGGTGGCGGCGAGGCGGGCGCGCGCCTCGCGTTGCGGTCGCGCCGGGTCGGTTTCCCGCGCGCGGCGCTGCGCGAGCCAGAGCCAGAGGAACAGCGTGAGCGCGAACGGCGTCGCGAGCGCAAGGGCGAGTTCGCGGGTGGTGAAGGGCGCGCGGGCGGGCGGAGCGGAGGGGAGCGGGTCCCGGGGAATGCCGCCCGGTGCCGCGGCCGCGACGACCGGCTTAGGCGGCACCGTGTCGGCGGGTGCGGATTGCGCGGATTCGCCGGCCCCGGCCGACGGGGCGGGCATGACGTTGAACTGCGGGGCCGCCGGAGCCGTGATCACCAGGGAGGTCTTCGGCGTCGTGACGGTGCGGTAGGTGCCGCTCTGCGGGTCAAAATAGGCGAGCGTGACCGGCCCGAGCGTGTAGGTGCCGGGCTTGGAGGGAACGAGCACCACGTCCTCGGTGAGGGTGGCGTCGAAAAGCTTCCCTTCCGCCGGCGTCCGGCGGGCCTTCGGTTGCACGACCTTGAAGTCCTGTGAGACGTTGCGCGGCGGCAGGCCGGCGATGTCGGGCCAGTTGCCGGTGCCGGTGAGTTCCAGCGTCCAGGTCACGGGCTCCCCGACGGCGGCCTTCTCGGGCACCACCTTGGAGGTGAGTTTGAATTGTCCGACCGCGCCGCCGAAACTCGCCGGAGCCCCCGCGGGCAGGGGCTTCACCTCGAGCGTGGGCTGGTCGGATGTCACCGACACCTGCTCCATGCGCGGCTGGGAGATGATGCCGAAACCGATCGTGCCGGTCTGGACGCTGATCAGGTGGGTGGCGGCCTCGAGCTTGAGGGTGTTCGGCACGCGGGCCACGGCGCGGGTGCGGAAGACCACGTTCACGCGGCGCTCGCCGCCGGCGTTGCGCTCCGTCACCTCGGGTTTCGACCAGTCCTCGGCCACGAGGGGCGCGGGGTTCCAGTCGAAGGTCGGGCTGATCTGCGGATTGGTGCGGCGTGCGGCGGAGAGCTCGTAGTTGAGCCCGAAGACCTCGCCGGCCCAGACGCTCCGGCGCTCGGGGGCGAGCCGGGAGCTCGCGAGCGAGTCGATGGCGACGGCCGGTCGCGCGGCGTCGAAGGCTTCCACGCGCACGTCGCCCTTGTTGGTGCGCACCATGAAGGCGGGAATGCGCAGGGGCTGGTTGCCTTGGGTGCGCACCGCATAGCCCAGCGTGACGCTCCGCGTCATCTGGAAGTTCACGATGTTCACGCTCTCGGATCGGCCGGAGAACGCGAACGCCAACCCGGGGATCGACGGCAGGGCGGGCTGGCCGTCGGGCTCGCAGTTCTCGAAGACGAGCGCGAGGTTGGTCCCGAGGCCGCCCTCGGCCTGCTCCCACCGGGCGGTCTGCGCGGCGGCGGCGGCGATCAGGGCGAAAGCGGACAGGAGAAGGCGAAAAAGGCGCATGGTGATCACCAGGTCTTGCCCGTGCGGGGAGTGTTTTTGCGCTCACCCTTCCGGTCGCCCTCCATCATCTGGAAAAGCTGCGCGGGGGAGTCCTGGTTACGGAGTTGGTCGAGCTTCTGCAGCGGCAGCGCCAACGCGGGGTCGGCCTTCTCCTGCTGGTCCTCGGGCTTGCGCTCCGGCGCGCCGCCGACCTGCTGCATGTTTTCCGGCGGCGGGGGCGGAGGCTGGTCCTTCTTGGTCATATCACCGAGCGAAGACTCCTCGTCCGGTTTCCGCTGCGCCTGATCCTGCTGCTGCGATTGGGAATCCTTCTGCTCCTGGGATTTGTCCTGCTGATTCTGCTGCTGTTGCTGCTGCTGGTCGTTTTTCTGCTGTTCGCTTTGCTGGTCCTTCGGTTGCTCCTGCTGCTTCTGCTGTTCGTCGGACTTCTTCTGGTCCTCTTTCTTGTCCTCGCGTTCCTTCTCGTCGAGCAGGGCTTCCAGGTCGCCGCGCAACTTGCCCCAGTCCGCGGCCTTGGCGTCGAGCTTCTCGCCCAGCTTCACCCCGGCGAGCGCGTCGTGGACGGGGCCGGGTAGCACCGGCTGCCCCTGGGACTGCAGGCGCGAGCCCCAGGTGAGCGTCTCGCCGGCGAGCTCGGCCCAGTCACGGGCGGCGGGCTTCGTGGCCGCGGACAGGCGGCCGACGATGCGGCCGAGGGCGGCGGGATCGCCGGGCGGCGCCTCGGCACCCATGCCTGCGGGCGGCGGGGCGGCCGGGGCCGCGGGGGTCGCGAGCTTGGCGGCGGCGTTGAGTTCGCTTCCGCCGCCGGCC
>JBJTCH010000412.1:0-3904 GCA_046091745.1 Opitutaceae bacterium | reverse complement strand
CCGGTGACCTCGGTGAACTGGTTGCGACGGACCACGGTCCAGGTGTCGGCGCGGCCGTCCCACGCGGCGAGCGCGCCGGAGGGGATGTCGGGCCGCGTCTGGGCCTCCTTCCCGTGCTCGCCGTTGTTGGCGTAGATCAGCAGGCCCTGCCCGGAGTAGAGACCCTTGCCGTGGTAGCCGGGAAGGTTGGCACGACGGAACGGCTCCTTGAGCTGCTCGTCGCGGAACAACTCGGTCACGGCCAGCGAGCGCGCGTCGACCTCGTAGAAGCCCTCCTCCATCGAGGCGAAATAGACCTTGTTGGCCGGATCGGTGAGGTGGCGCGCGGTGCCGGTCGGGCGGCCGTACATCCTTGAATACGGGATGACGCGCACGCCACCCGCGCCGTCGATGGCGTACGGGCCGATGAACAGCTGGTTTGATTCGCGGTGGATGAAACGGTTGGCGGGTGTGCCGCCGATGCTCTCGGGGCGGATGATCTGCCGCCGGTCCGGCGTGATCTCGTAAAGCTTGTCGGTCGAGCCCTGCGGCTTGTGCGGCGCGTAGGTGATCACCCAGAGCCGGCCCGCCCACGGCACGACCGCGCCGGTGCCGCATTCGCTCTCGTCGTTGAACATCGCGAGATGCGGATGGATGCCGCCGAAGGATACCGGGTTTTCCGCGGCGCGCGAAACCACCGCGAGCAGCATGAAGGCGAGGGGCAGGGCGCCGGAGCGACGGCGGAAAAGGGGCATGGTGGCTCCAGTCGAGTTCGCCGCCGCGGCGAAGGCAACGCGCCGCGTGGTGAAGCCGTTCACCGCGTGCGCCCCCGTTAGAGGGGCGGTTTTTGTTTCGGGCGGAAACAGAGCGAGCCGGGGAGAATGAGGAAATCAGGAAAGCGGGACGAGGCGTGCCAAGCTTCTGACGCCGTTTCGATTCGGGAAGGCGTGGGATGTAGCCGCGGCTGACAGCCGCGGACCATGCCGGGTTCAATCACAGGCCAAGGCTTTGGACACGGAGGTCGCGGAGGAGCGAACCGAGGACACGGAGGAGTGGCGGGTTTGATTTCGGACGGGAATAGGTCGAGCAGGGGAGAATGTGGAAATCAGGAACGCGGGAAGAGGCGTACCGGGTACCTGGCGTTGCTACGATCCAGGGTGGCGTACGATGTAGCCGCGTCCGTTCGCCGCGGAGGATGCCGCTTGCGCGACGGCTAAAGGCTGTCCCTAACGCAGCGAACTTGACCGCGGATTTCGCCGATGGCGCGGATGAAGAAGCCGTCGGAACCTCCCCGATCTTCCCGTCCTTCCTGTTCAAGCATGGTCCCCCCAGTCTCCCCAGTCTCCAACGGCTTCTCGTTCTTCCCTTCCGTCCGCGGGAAAAAAACACCCGCCCCGTTGCGGGGGCAGGTGGGGAGGGGAGGCGCGGTCGGGTGACCGCCGGGATCAGAGCCGGCCGGTCACGCCGAACACCACCTTGCTGTGGAAGGTGCGCCAGAAGCTCGGGCGGTCCCGGTAGGCGGCGTAGCGGTTATCCAGCAGCGTGGACGTGAAGTTCTCGACGTCGACGAAGCCGCTCAGCGTGCGGGTGAACGCGTAGCGCGATTTCCAGGTCCACGAGGTCTTCGGCAGCTGCCAGGTGACGAGCGCGGGCGTGGTTGAGTTGGAGATCAGGTATTCGCCGCGGTAGACGGCCTGCAGGCGCAGGTCGAAACCGTAGCCACGGAAGCTGAGACCGAGGTTGCCGGTGACGTCGAGGAAGCCGGCGAGGGTGCCGCCGGCGCTGCTACCGGGGCCGGTGACGAACGCTGAGTTGTTACCCTTGGTCCAGAGCTTGGTGACGTTACCGTAGACGCCGAGGCCCTTCGCCCAGCCGGGGAGGAAGCTCAGTTGCTGCTGGTAGTTGAACTCCATGCCGCGGATCTGCGCCCAGCCGCTGTTGACGGAGGTGTTGATGCGGTAGCCCGCGTACTGGCCGTCGTAGCCGTTGTTCTGGCCGGCGGCGACGAACGGGCTGCTGTCGCTCTGGATGTAGTCGCTGATCTTTTTGTGGAACGCGCCGAACGAGATCATGCCCTGCGGCGTGAAGTAGTACTCGGAGCTGAAGTCCCAATTGCGCGCGTACTGCGGCTTGAGGTTGGGATTGGTGACCGTGATCGACTGCGCGGAGTCGTTGACCGTGGTGTTCGGGATGATGTTGCCGAACGGCGGCCGGCCCACGCCGGTCGACCAGCTGAGGCGGTTGACCCAGCCCGCGGTGGTCTGGTACTTCAGGTGCACGCCGGGCAGGAAGAAGCGGTACGAGCCGCGGTTGGTGGAGCGTCCGCTGTACTGCACGGTGTTGCGGCGGATCTGTTCGGAATCGGTGATTGGCCCGACCCACGCCGCGCGGCGCGCCAATTCCTGCGGGGAGGTGTAATTGAGCGGGCCCTCGCCCTCGACCTGGGTATCCTCAACCCGCACGCCCGTGAGCAGCGAGAGCTGGCGGGTGAGGCGGCCGTTCACGAGGAAGTAGGCCGCGCGGATGTCCTCCTGGATCTCCTGGTCGGAGGTGAGGCGCTGGCGGGAGTTGAGCTCGACGTCCTCCTTCCACAGGCCGGGGTTGCTCCGGCGGTGGGCGGCCACCTTGTACGGGTCGACCCACGGGGGGACGCCGCCGCGGTTGAGGTAGTACTCCTTCTCGTCCCACGTGTAGTCCTTGGGGAACGCGTTGAAGATCGCGATGCCCTGGTTGTCGTCGGCCGTGTTCAGGATGCCGTCGGGGCCGGTGTAGAAATAACGGCGCGGGTTGTTCCAGAGGTGGCGCGTCTGCCGCTGGGCGGTGAAACCGGTCTTGTAATAGAACGGGATGCGGTAGCTGACGTCCTTCCGCAGGTCGAACTTGGCGGAGTACACCTTGTCGTAGCCGCGCTGGTCGGTCTGGTCGAGACGGAGGCGGCTGTAGTTGGCGAAGTTCTGCCAATCGGGTCCCTCGGTCTGGCGCACCGTCGGCACCTTGGCGTCCTGGCTGCGGTCGATCGCGAAGCCGAGGTTCGGGATCTCGAGGAACACCGTGCCGGTCGGCCGGGCCGAGTACTTGTCGTGGTCGTGGATGACGTCGTAGTATGTGGCCGAATCCGAGTACGAGAGGCTGTAGTCGATGTAGAGCCCGGGGAAACGGTGGCGCACGCTCGGCGAGAAGACGTAGGTGCGGCCCGACTTGTCGTTGGAGGCGACGTTGAGGTTCGCGGTGCCGCCCTGGTTGGTCCACCGCGAGGTGAAGTAGGCGGTGTCGCGCGCGCCGGGTCCCGGGGTGGCGGGTTCCACCGGGCTGGCGAAGATCTGGGTCAGGGTCTCGGTGTAGCCGGGCTTCACGAAGCCGCCGCCGGTGCGCCGGCCGGCGGCGTCGACTGTCGCGAGCAGGCTGGGCAGGTTGGCTCCGGTGCCGACCGCGGAGTTGAGGGTGTGGAAGCGGGTGTCGTTGTTCTCGTGGAAGAAGTTGATGACGTTGTTCAGCGAGATCGTCGTCTCCTCGCTCCACTTGTACATGATCTTGGCGCCGGTCGCGATGCGCGAGCGGGTGGCGCCGTTCACGATGTAGCGGCTGATGCTGTTGGCGAACGCGGGACCGGGCTCGTTGCGACGCTCGTAGCTGCTCGCGATGAGCGCGCCGCCGGCGGGCTGGCTGTGCACCGTGCCGGTGAGTGACACGCCCCAGTTGCGCTTCTCGCCGAAGACGTCCGAGTAATTGAAGTTCATCGATGGGCCGAAGCCGCGGATCGGCTGCTTCCATTTCGCCTCCACGGGGCCGGCGTAGGTGGGCTGCGCAGCCAGGCCCAGCGTGTAGGTGAAGACCCGGCCCGCCTTGCTGTCGAAGGGGCTCTTCGTGACGAGGTTCACGCTGCCGCCGATCGACGCGCCGTCCATGTCGGGCGTCGGGGCCTTGG
>JBJTCH010000411.1:0-4764 GCA_046091745.1 Opitutaceae bacterium | reverse complement strand
CGATCGAGCTGTACCGGAAGGCCATCCTCTCCTCCAAGACGATCGTCTGGAACGGCCCCGCGGGTGTCTTCGAGTTCGACGCTTTCGCCGGCGCCACGCGCGCCATGGCCGACGCCGTCGCCGAGGCCACCGCCCAGGGGGCCACCACCGTCGTGGGCGGCGGCGACCCCGCCACCGCGGCCAAGAACTTCAAGGTGGCCGACAAGGTCTCCCATTGCTCCACCGGCGGCGGCGCCAGCCTCGAGTTCCTCGAGGGTAAGGTGCTCCCCGGCGTCGCTTATCTCGAATCCTGAAACCAGCCCCGCCCCTTACCATGAACACCCGCAGGAAGCTCATCGCCGGCAACTGGAAGATGAACAAGACCTCCGCCGACGCCGTCGGGCTCGCGCAGGAGATCGTCGCCGCCGTCGGCAAACAGAACGAAGTCGACGTCGTCGTGTGCCCGCCGTTCACCGCCGTCGAGGCGGTGGGCCGCGTGCTCGAGGGCTCCGAGGTCCGCCTCGGCGCCCAGAACATGCACCACGAGGCGAACGGCGCCTTCACCGGTGAGGTTTCCGCGCCCATGCTGCGCGCGATCTTCGCGTCGTACGTCATCCTCGGCCACAGCGAGCGCCGGACGCTCTTCGGGGAAACCGACGAGGTGGTGAACCGCAAGGTGGCCGCGGCGCTGCGCAACCAGCTGCGGCCCATTTTCTGCGTCGGTGAGACTCTCGCCGAGCGCGAGGCGGGCTCCACGTTGAAGGTGGTGCAGACGCAGATGGAGCGGGGCCTCGAGGGCGTGAGCCGCGAGCAGGCCACGAGCTTGGTCATCGCCTACGAGCCCGTCTGGGCGATCGGCACCGGCAAGGTCGCGACCACCGCGCAGGCGCAGGAAGTGCACGCGTTCATCCGCGGCCTCCTCGTGAAGCTCTTCGGCGAGCCCGTCGCACAGCGGGTCCGCATCCTGTACGGCGGCTCCATGAAGCCCGCCAACGCGCCCGAGTTGCTCGCGCAGTCGGACATCGACGGCGGCCTCATCGGCGGCGCCGCGCTCGAGTCGCGCAGCTTCGTCGAGCTGGTGAACGCGGCGCTCGCCGCGAAGTAAGGGTTTCGCGACCGCGTCGCGGGAGGCTTTTCCCGCGGCGCGCCTTCGCCGGCGGTCGGCCACCGAGAAAAGACTTACGCTGGCGGAGCAATCGTGCTTCGTCGGGGCATGTCCAAGCTTCTCTGCGTCTACTGCGCCTCGAGCGACCGCATCGACGCCAAGTACGTCGCCGCGGCGGAGGAATTGGGCCGCCTGATGGTCGCCCGCGGCTGGGGGCTCGTCTACGGCGGCGGCCGCACCGGGCTGATGGGGGCCGTGGCGCGGACGGTGAAGGAGGCGGGCGGGCGCGTCGTGGGCGTCATCCCCGAGTTCATGAAGGTCAAGGAGCTCGCCTACGACGAGGCCGACGAGCTGGTGACGGTCATCACGATGCGCGAGCGCAAGCTGCTCATGGAGACGCGGGCCGACGCCTTTGTGGCGCTGCCGGGCGGGTGGGGGACCTTGGAGGAGATCGCGGAGATCCTCACCCTGCGGCAGCTCGACGTGGTGCGTAAGCCCTGCGTGTTTCTCAACCAGGACGGATTCTACGATCCGCTGTTCCAGTTGTTCGACCGGATGCTCGCCGATCGTTTTTTCCGGCCGTCCAACCTGGAGCTTTTCCGGGTGGCCGCGAGCGTGCCCGACGTCTTCGCCGCCATCGAATCCGGTGCCGCGCCGTCGGGTGATCCGAAGTGGTTCGACACCCGCTGAGGCGGCATTGACACCGCGGCGGCGGGGTGGGCACGCTCCGCGTTTCGCTTTTTCCAAGCCTCACTTTCCCGGTCGTCCTCATGCCACAAGTCATCGCCGTTCTGGACTTCGGTTCGCAGCTCACGCAGGTCATCGCGCGCCGGATCCGCGAGTGCGAGGTCTACTCCCGGATCTACCACTACTCGACGCCGGCCTCAAAGCTGCGGGACGACGGGGTGGCCGGCATCATCCTCTCGGGCGGCCCCCAAAGCGTGTACTCCGCCAACGCGCCGCACCCCGACCCGGAGATCTTCCGGCTCGGCGTGCCGATGCTCGGGATCTGCTACGGCGTGCAGTTGATGGGCCACTTCCTCGGCGGCAAGGTCGCGCACAGCAAGGCCCGGGAGTACGGGCACGGCGTGCTCACCGTCCGCCGCCCGGGACGACTGTTCAAGGGGCTGCCGCGCAAGGTGCGCGTGTGGAATTCCCACGGCGACAAGATCACGCGGCTGCCGCCCGGTTTCCGCGCGATCGGCACCACCGAGAACTCGCCGTTCGCCGCGGTTGAGGACGCGCGTCGCGGTTTCTACGGCATTCAATTCCACCCGGAGGTGTTCCACACCGAGCGCGGTGTGGACATGATCCGGAACTTCCTGCTCGGCGTCTGCGGCGTGAAGGCCGAGTGGACCGCCAAGGATTTCATCGGCCACGCCGTCGAGGGCATCCGCGCCCAGGTCGGCAAGGGCCGCGTGCTGCTCGGACTTTCGGGCGGTGTGGACTCCTCGGTGGCGGCGGCGCTGCTGCACAAGGCGATCGGGCGCCAGCTCACCTGCGTGTTCGTCGACAACGGGTTGCTCCGCAAGGGCGAGCGCGAGCTCGTCGAGAAGCTCTACGGCGACCACTTCAACATCGACCTGCGCGTGGTCGACGCCTCGCGGTTGTTCCTCCGCCGTCTCAAGGGCGTGACCGATCCGGAGCAGAAGCGGAAGATCATCGGCCGCACGTTCGTCGAGGTGTTCGAGCGTTCGCTCAAATCCATCGGCAAGGCCGAGTTCCTCGGGCAGGGAACGCTCTATCCGGACGTGATCGAGAGCGTGTCGATCGGCGGCAATCCCGCGTCCCTCATCAAGACGCACCACAATGTCGGCGGCCTGCCCGAGCGCATGAAGCTCAAGCTCATCGAGCCGTTGCGTGAGTTGTTCAAGGATGAGGTGCGCCGAGTCGGCGCCGCGCTCGGCCTGCCCCGCGAGGTCGTCTGGCGCCAGCCGTTCCCGGGCCCGGGCCTGGGCGTGCGCATGATGGGTGACATCACCGCCGAGCGTCTGGAGATCCTGCGCAACGCCGACGCCGTCCTCCAGGAGGAGATGATGCGCACCGGTTATTACTACAAGGTGTGGCAGTCTTTCTGCGTCTTCCTGCCGGTGCGCACCGTCGGCGTGTTCGGCGATGAGCGCACGTACGACTATGTGGTCGCGCTGCGCATCGTGGAGAGCACCGACGCCATGACGGCCGACTGGGCGAAGCTGCCGCACGAGGTCATCCAGCGCATCTCGAGCCGCATCACCAACGAGGTCCGCGGCGTGGGCCGGGTGGTTTACGACGTGAGCTCCAAGCCGCCCGCCACGATCGAGTGGGAGTGACCCTCCAATTCACCATGAAGTCCTCGTTTTTCCGCCTGCTTTGCCTGTGCGCCGCTGCCGCGGTTTCCCGCGCGGCTGACGAGCCCGGGATCATCTCCAAAGCTCGCGCTTTTATCGGCAGCGACGAGGCGCTCAACGCAGTCAATTCCGTGCGCTACGAGGGCTGGCTGATCGCGCCCGACCCCGCCAACCCGGGCAAGGAAACCAAGGCGGCGATGGAGATCATCTTCCAGCGGCCCGACCGGCAGCGCATCTCCGTCCGTTCCGAGAAGATGGTCGAGGTGACCGGACTCGACGGCTACGAGGCTTGGCAGCGGGTCCATGATCCGGCGGATCCCACCAAGTGGCGTCAGACGCTGCTGGGGCCCGACCAGATCAAGCGGCTCCGGGCCAACACGTGGGAAAACCTCTCGTACTTCCGCGGCGTCGAATCGCGCGGCGGGCGGATCGAGGATCAGGGCGCCGCGGACGTCGAGGGGGTCGCCTGCCGTAAACTCGCGTTCTTCCATGGTGCGGGGATCATCTTCTTCCGTTACTTTGAGGTGGCGACCGGCCGGCTTGTGCTCACCGAAACCGAGGGTGGCGGCCGGATTCGCGAGCAGGGTTCGACCGTCGTGAACGGAATCCGTTTTCCGGCCAGCATCGTGACCATCACCAAGAACGCCAAAGGCGAGGACACACGGGTCACGATCACCTTCGACAGGATTTCGGTGAACCAGCCGCTGCCGCCCGGGGAGTTCGCGGTGCCGGCGATCGGGCGCTGAGGGCGGTCCGGCTGCTGTCCGGCACGCGGCGGAGAATTGGGGTGTGCTTCGCGCGGACGAGCGGCCATTTTCGCCGGCTCATGTCCCGTCTCCAGCCGGTCTTCGCCCAGTGTCGCGCCGCGCGCCGCGCGGCTTTCGTCGCCTATGTCTGCGCGGGGGATCCCGATTTCGAGACCTCCGTGCAGGTCTGTCGCGCGCTGCTGGCGAACGGTGTCGATATCCTTGAGCTGGGCGTGCCTTTTTCCGACCCGCTGGCCGACGGTCTCACCAACCAACTGGCGGCGCAGCGGGCCTTGGAGGGCGGGATGACGGCGGCGCGGGTGTTCGAACTCGTGCGTCGCATCCGCGAGTTCAGCGATGCGCCCGTGGTTTTCTACACTTACTACAACCTCGTGTTCGCCAACGGCGTCGACGCGTACTTCGGCGCGGCGCGCGCGGCCGGGGTGGACGGTATCCTGACGCTCGACCTGCCGCCCGAGGAGGCCGGGGAAGTGCTGGCGGCCGGGAAGCGTCACGGGGTCGACACCGTCTTCATCATCGCGCCCACCACGCCCGACGAACGGATCGCCCGCGTCGCTTCAGCGACCACCGGATTCCTCTACTATGT
>JBJTCH010000410.1:0-2678 GCA_046091745.1 Opitutaceae bacterium | reverse complement strand
TCCCAGGGCACCGGAAAGAACCCCGGCCAGCCGATCTTCTCCCGCCTCTGGGGCAGCGGTTTCCTGCCCGCCTCCCATCAAGGCGTGGGTCTGCGCGCCGGCGCCAACCCCGTCCTCTATCTCAACAACCCGCCCGGCGTCGACCGCGCCCAGCGGCGGGCCCTCCTCGACGACCTCGCCGAGCTCACTCACCGGCGCGGCGCTGAACTCGGCGATCCCGAGACCCTCGCGCGCATCGACGCCTACGAGATGGCGTTCCGCATGCAGGCCTCCGTGCCGGAACTCACGGACATCAGCCGGGAACCAGCGGCGACCCACGAGGCTTACGGCCCGGAAGTGCGCAAGCCCGGCACCTACGCCGCGAACTGCCTCCTCGCCCGCCGGCTGCTCGAGCGCGACGTGCGCTTCGTGCAGCTCTTCCACCGCGGCTGGGACCAGCACATCGCCATCACCCGCCAGCTGCCCAACCAGTGCCGCGACGTCGACCAGCCGACCACCGCGCTCCTGAAGGACCTCAAGCAGCGCGGGCTTCTCGAGGACACCCTCGTCGTGTTCGCCACCGAGTTCGGTCGCACCGTCTTCAGCCAGGGCAAGCTCGGGGACCCCGGCATGGGCCGCGACCACCACGGCCGCGCGTTCACCGTCTGGCTCGCGGGCGGCGGCGTGCGCGGCGGCCTCGACCACGGCGCCACCGACGATTTCTGCTACAACATCACCGAGAAGCCGGTGCACCTGCGCGACCTGCACGCGACCATCCTCCACTGCCTCGGGATCGACCACGCGCGCTTCACGACCAAGTTCCGCGGCCTCAACGTCCGCCTCACCGGCGTCGAGGAGGCGAAGGTCGTCCGCGAGATCCTCGCCTGATTTTCATTCCCGGCCGGCGCCCGCCGGCGCCTTGCCTCGATCCCCCGCGGCCCTACGCTGCGCGCCCTTCCCCATGCCCGCTCCCCGCCTCCTTCGCGCCGCGTTGCTCGCGGCCTTCCTGCCCGCCGCCGCGCTCCGCGCCGCCGATGCCGACGACGAGGACCGCTCGCCCAACCGCGGTCGTATCCGCGATGCCGGCACCCGCCAGGCCGCGCCCGACATCGCGCCCGCCTCCGACGAGGGCGAGCAGGCGCTGAAACGCATGCGCCTGCCCGCCGGCCTCGAGGCGCGCCTCTGGGCCGCCGAGCCGATGCTCGCCAACCCCGTGGCGTTCACCTTCGACGAGAAAGGCCGCGTCTTCGTCGCCGAGACTTACCGCTACCGCAGCAGCGTCCTCGATATCCGCGACTACATGTGGATGCTCGAGGACGAGCTCGCGTGCCGCACGATCGAGGACCGCGCCGCGCTGATCCGCCGCGCCTTCGGCCCTGCCGGCGAAAAGGAGCTCTCCATCGAGGGCGAGATCGTGCGGCTGGTGGAGGACACCGACGGCGACGGCCGCGCCGACCGCAGCGTGATCTACGCCGACGGCTTCAACTCGCCTCTCGACGGTATCGGCTCGGGCATCCTCGCCCGCCGCAGCGAGGTGTGGTTCACCAACATCCCGAGCGTGTGGCGGTTCCAGGGCGCGAACCGCGCCGAGAGCCGCACCGAGATCAGCCGCGGCTACGGTGTGCGCTTCAACTTCACCGGCCACGACCTCCACGGCCTCGTGTTCGGTCCGGACGGGAAAATCTACTTCAGCAACGGCGACCGCGGCGCGACCGTGCGGACGAAGGAGGGCGCGACGCTCGCGGTGCCCGACGAGGGCGCGGTGTTCCGCTGCAATCCCGACGGCTCGGGCCTCGAACTCTTCGCCACCGGCCTCCGCAACCCCCAGTCGCTCGTCTTCAACGAGGTCGGCGACCTGTTCACCGGCGACAACGATTGTGACAACGGGGACGAGGAACGCTTCGTGCACGTCGTCGAGGGCGGCGACAGCGGCTGGCGCGTCGGCTACCAGTTCGCACCGCTCGGCAAGGCGGGCCCGTGGAACACGGAAAAGATCTGGCACCCCCGCCACACCGGCCAGCCGGCGTACATCGTGCCCCCGATCTGCAACGTCGAGGACGGCCCGTCCGGTATCGAGTACTACCCGGGCACCGGCCTGAACCCATCGTACCGCGGGCATTTCTTCATGACGCACTTCAAGGGCTCGGCCTCGAGCAGCGGCGTCTACACCTACACCCTCAAGCCCAAGGGCGCCTCGTACGAGATCAACGAGGCCAAGCCTTTCCTCACCTCCGCGCTGCCCACCGACGTGAAATTCGGCCCCGACGGCCGGCTCTACACCGCCGACTGGGCCACCGGCTGGCCGAAGTCGAAGCGTGGCCGCATCTACGCGATCTCGGATCCGAAACATGCGAAGGACCCGCTCGTGCTCGAGACCAAGGCCCTGATCGGCGGCGACTGGACCAAACGCCCCCCCGCCGAACTCGCCCGTCTCCTCGGCCACGCCGACTGGCGCGTGCGCCTCGAGGCCCAGTACGAGCTCGCCGGCCGCGGCACCGGCAGCATCCCGACCCTCGCCGGCGTCGCGGCCGACGCGAAGGCACCCCGTTTCGCCCGCCTCCACGCGCTCTGGGGCCTCGGCCAGCTCGCCGCGAAAAATCCCGCCGCCCTCGCGCCGGTCGAGCGCGCCGCGGCCGATGCCGACGGTGAGGTCCGCGCGCAGGCGCTGAAACTCGCCGGTGAGCACGCGCGCAGCGGCG
>JBJTCH010000409.1:0-5365 GCA_046091745.1 Opitutaceae bacterium | reverse complement strand
CCCCGGTGGTGTTCTACAACCGCAGCAACGAGGCCGCCGGCCAGCTCAAGCCGGGCGATTTCAACTGGAAGGAGATCTTCGCGCCCGGCGTCCGCTGGTTCCACAGCGGCGGCATCTTCGCCGCCCTCTCCGAGACAACCGGCGAACTCATCGTCGAGGCCATGCGCGCCGCGAAGGCGGCCGGCGCCGTCACGTCGTTCGACCTCAATTACCGCGCCAAGCTCTGGGATATCTGGGGCGGCCACGCCAAGGCGCTGGATGTGCTCGGCCGCATCGTGCAGAACGTCGACGTCATCGTCGGCAATGAGGAGGACCTCCAGAAGGGCCTCGGCATCGAGGGCCAGGACGTCGAGGCGGCCTCGAAACTCGATCCCACCGCCTTCTTCGCGATGATCGACAAGGCGGTGAAGAAATTCCCCAACGTGAAGGTAGTCGCCACGACTCTTCGCGAGGTGCAATCCACCAACCGCCACTCGTGGGGCGCGGTCGCCTGGGTCAACGGCAAGACCTACCAGTCGCCGACCTGCGAGCTCGACGTCGTCGACCGCGTCGGTGGTGGCGACGGCTACGCCGCCGGCTTCATCTACGGCCTGCTCAGCGGCGCTTCCGAGCAGGAGGTCGTCAACCTCGGCTGGGCCCACGGCGCGCTCCTCACCACGGTCCCCGGCGACACGACCATGTCGACGGTCGAGCAGGTGAAGGCCTTCGCCAAGGGCGGCTCGGCGCGCATCCAACGCTGACGTTGACCGGCCCCACGGCCCTACCAAACCTCCCTGGGCGGTTCTTCACGAACCG
Organism: Opitutaceae bacterium; assembly: GCA_046091745.1. Taxonomy (GTDB): domain Bacteria; phylum Verrucomicrobiota; class Verrucomicrobiia; order Opitutales; family Opitutaceae; genus ER46. The sequence goes on along the minus strand of JBJTCH010000409.1, from coordinate 4,570 downwards.
CCCTTTTTTATGCTCCTCTTCGCCCGTGGCTCAGCCACCGACGCTCTCTCCACCGAAGACCTTCGCGCCGGTCTCGCCGCCGCGTTCGCCCGCCTCGGGCCGCGAAAGCGCGTGCTGGCGGTGCCACCCGACTTCACCCGCTTCCACTCGCAGGCGGGGCGCCTCACGTGCCTGGTGCACGAGCATTTCGGCGCCGCGTTGAAGGATGTGCTGCCCGCGCTCGGCACGCACTCGCCGATGACCGCGGAACAGATCCACGAGATGTTCCCGACCGTGCCGGCAGACCTCTTCCGTATCCACAACTGGCGCACGGGCATCACGACGGTCGGGACCGTTCCCGCCGATTTCGTGCGCGAGGTCTCCGGTGGCGCGGTCGATTTTCCGTGGCCCGCCCAGGTCGCCAACCTGATCGCGACGGGCGGCCATGACCTCATCCTGTCCATCGGCCAGGTGGTGCCGCACGAGGTCATCGGCATGGCCAACTACAACAAGAACATCTTCGTCGGCACCGGCGGCGTCGAGGGCATCAACAAGAGCCACTTCGTCGGCGCGGCCTACGGCATGGAACGGATGATGGGCCGGGCCGACACCCCGGTGCGGCGCATCCTCAACTACGCCGGCGAAAAGTTCACCGCGCATCTTCCCATCGTGTACATCCACACCGTGGTGAGCCGCGACGCGGCCGGCGTGCTGCAGGTGCGCGGGTTGTTCATCGGTGACGATGCCGAGGTCTTCAACCGGGCCGCGAAACTTTCACTCGAGGTCAATTTCGAGATGCTTGACGCGCCGCTCGACAAGGTCGTGGTCTATCTCGACCCGTCCGAGTTCAAGAGCACCTGGCTCGGGAACAAGGCGGTTTACCGCACGCGCATGGCGATGGCCGACCGCGGCGAACTCATCATTCTCGCCCCTGGCCTGCGCGAGTTCGGCGAAGACCACGAGATCGACCGGCTCATCCGCAAGTACGGTTACCACGGCACGCCGCATACGCTGGCGGCGACCAAGGCCAACCCGGAGCTGCAGAACAACCTCAGCGCGGCCGCACACCTCATCCACGGTTCCAGCGAGGGCCGCTTCTCCATCACCTACTGCCCGGGGCACCTCACCCGCGCGGAGAGCGAGGGCGTCGGCTTCAAGTACGCCGACCTTGCGGAAATGACGCGTCGCTACGATCCGGCGAAGCTGAAGGACGGCTTCAACACGCTCCCCGGCGGCGAGCGGATCTTTTACATTTCGAACCCCGCGCTCGGCCTCTGGGCCTACCGCGGAAGGTTCACCGGCTGAGACCGCCCGCTCAGCGGGCGACGTAGTCGACCACCAGAACCTTATCGAGCAGGCCCTTCAGCTGGGCGCCGAACTGCTTGTGCTCGGGATGCGGCAGGTAGCGCTCCAGCGCCGCCTTGTCCTTGAAGGTCACGAAGAAACAGTGGGTGAAGCCGCTCGCCAAACCCTCGGGGCTGACGTTGGTGCCCCACTCCAGCGCCTGGATCTCCGGGATGGATTTTTTCAACGCGACGAACGCCTGCTCGACCTTCGCGATGTCGGCGGCGGGAGCGCCGTCCTTGAACTTGAACAGCACGACGTGGCGGTACGGCGCATCCGCGGCGGCGGCCGAGATCACGGTTCCGAGGAGCATGGCGAGAAGGGCGACGATGCGGTTCATGGCGGCGGGTTGAAGACGCTCAACCGGCGCGGGCGGCCGCGCCGCGCACTTCGGCGGCGATTCGGGCTTCGGCCTCGGCGAGGGGCACCTTAGCGACTTCCTTCGCGGCGCGCCACTTCAGCTCGATCACGCCTTCCTTCAGGCCCTTGCCGCCGATGGTAAGGCGCAGCGGCAGACCGATGAGGTCGGCGTCCTTGAATTTCACCCCCGGACGCTCCGCGCGGTCGTCAATGAGCACATCAGCGCCCGCCGACTCCGCCGCGGCGCCCAACCGGCGCGCGAGGTCCATCGCCTCCGGCAGCTGCGGGTCGAGCACGCAGATCAGCACCTGGAAGGGCGCGCAATTCCACGGCCACACGATGCCATCGGCGTCGTGGCTCTGCTCGATCACCGCCTGCATCGTCCGGCTGATGCCGATCCCGTAGCATCCCATCACCATCAGGTGCGACTGCTTCTGGTCGTCGGTGTAAACCGCGTTGAACTTCTCGGAGTACTTGGTGCCGAGCTTGAAGATATGGCCGACCTCGATGCCGCGGCGCACTTGCAGCGGCTGCCCCGACTTCGGGTCGGGCTCCCCCACCCGCACGCGACGGAAATCGCCGAAACGCGTGATCGCGAGGTCACGCGTCACATTGACGTTGCGGAGATGGAAACCGTCCTTGTTGGCGCCCGTCACGCCGTTACCGATCAATCGGATCGCATGGTCAGCGAAGATGCCGGCGAGTGCTCCGGGGTCTTTGATCGAACCGCGGGTCGCACCGAGACTGCCCGGCTTCGCGCCGAGCACCGGGACGATCTCCTCGGGCGTGGCCGGTCGGAAAAGGGTGAAACCGAGGCTGCCCAGCTTGGCCTCCTCAAGTTCGTCGCAGCCGCGCAGGATCACGAGGAACGGCTTGCCGTCGCCGACATAGACGAGGGTCTTGAACTGCCGGTCGGCAGGCACGTTGAACGGCGCCGCCTCGAGCGCCGCGATCGTCACCACGCCGGGCGTGGCGAACTCCTCCACCGCTCCAGCGGGCGCCGCGTCGGCCAGATCAGCCGGCACCAGGGAGCTGGTGGCCTTCTCCCGGTTGGCCGCGTAGCCGCTGGCCTCGTTGTAGATCACGTCGTCGTCACCCACTTCCGCGGGCACCATGAACGCGTGGGAGAAACTGCCGCCCATGACGCCGGTGTCGGCCTCGACCGCGATCGCCTGCGTGCCGACGCGCCGGAAGAACTTCTCATAGGCGGCCTTCATCGCGAGGTAACTGCGGACCGCGCCCTCGTCGGTGGCATCGAACGAGTACGCGTCCATCATGATGAACTCGCGGGCCCGCATCAGGCCGTAGCGCGGACGGATCTCGTTCCGGAACTTGGTCGCGATCTGGTAAAAATTCTTCGGCAGGTCGCGGTAGCTCGTGATCTCCGTCTTCACGAGCGGCGTGATGATCTCCTCGTGCGTCGGCCCGAGCACGAACTCGGGATCCTTCGCCGGGCGCTTGCCGTCCCCGGCGCTGTCGGCGCGGAACATGATCTCGCGCGCGGCGGTCCAGCGCGGGCCCTGTTCCCAAAGCTCGGCCGGGTGCACGTGCGGCATCCACAGCTCGATCGCGCCGGCGCCGTCCATCTCCTCGCGGCAGATCTGGGTGATCTTCTGGAGCGCCCGCAGACCGAGCGGCATGTACGTGTAGAGCCCGCCGCCCAGCTTCCGGACAAGGCCGGCGCGCACCAGCAGCTTGTGGGAGGCGATCTCGGCGTCAGCCGGACTTTCCTTCAGGGTCGGGACGAAAAACTGGGACCAGAGCTTCATAAAGCGGAGCAACGAAGCGCCCGCCTCCGGCCGCCGCAATGGTTTTCCGGGAAAAGGCCCCTCCGCGGGGGCAGCCCTTACGACATCGCGAACAATCCCATGTGACGTGCTCGCGTCACGGGTGACCGACCACAACCCCGGATCGCAATTCTCCTCTTGTCCCTCGCAGGGGCCCTCCAACTATCGGGGCATATTCCGCCCGTGCCCGATCCTACCCCCACCAACGGACCCGCGGTTTTCCTGAGTTACGCGCGCGAGGACGGCGCGGCCGTCCAGCGCATCGCCGACGCCCTGCGAGCTTTCGGGATCGAGGTATGGTTCGACCAGAACGAGCTGCGCGGCGGCGACACCTGGGACCAGAAGATCCGGTCGCAGATCCGGACCTGCGCGCTGTTTGTCCCCATCGTCTCGGCGCAGACGGAAGCGCGCAGCGAAGGTTATTTCCGACGCGAGTGGCGGCTGGCGGTCGATCGCACGCACGACATGGCGGCCAACCGGGCGTTCATCGTTCCGGTCGTGATCGACGACACCCGGGAGGCGGGCGCGGCGGTCCCGGAGGAGTTCATGCGCTACCAATGGACCCGCCTCGCCCAAGGCGTGCCCACCGCGGAGTTCATCGCGCAGGTCCGCCGGCTTCTGGAGACGCCCACCAAAGCCGCGGCTTCGGCCCCGCGCTCCACCGGCACGCCGGCCCGGTCTCCTTCCCCGCGTCGCGGGCCCGGTCGTTGGCTGGCGATCGGAGCGACCGCCGCGGTCCTCATCGCGATCGGCGCCTATCTGGTCCTTCGCCCCAAGCCACCGGGCACCCTGGCAAACGCCACCCTGCCGGCCGCCGCGCCCACCGCCGGACCTTCCGACAAATCCGTCGCGGTGCTCGCGTTCACCGACCTGAGCGAGAAACGCGACAGCGCGTATTTCTCGGACGGCATCAGCGAGGAGCTCCTCAACGTGCTCGCCAAGGTCCCGGGCCTGCGCGTGGCGGCACGCACCTCGGCGTTTATCTTCAAGGACAAGAATCTCCCGGTTCCCGAAATCGCGCAGAAACTCAACGTCGCCTACGTCGTTGAGGGCAGCGTGCCGCGCGCCGGGGAGCGCGTGAAGATCACCGCCCAGCTGAT
>JBJTCH010000408.1:0-17727 GCA_046091745.1 Opitutaceae bacterium | reverse complement strand
GCGGCCCGCCGCTGGATCGGGCTGAGGATCGCGCCGAACGCCGGCATGCCTTTAGCCTCGTTGCCGTGCTCGAGGATCGCCAGCAGGGCGGCGTCCTCCTTCGCGAGGCGGGTCCGGTCGTCGACGAAATTGGCCGCGCCGCCCGGGACCCCGCGGCCATCGGGCTGATGGCAGCCGACGCAATATGCGCGGTAGATCTTTTCCCCGGCCGCGAACAACGCCTCGCGCGAGGTGCCTTTGTTCGCGGCGTCTCGCGCGGTCATCGCGGTCTCACCCGGCCGCGGCAGGCGCGTCGTTCCACCCACCGGCCGCGTGCCATCGGGCAGCGCGTTCACGGTGTAATAGCCGAGCGGGTTGGCGATCCGCTCGCCGTCGGCGGCCTGCAAGGTCGGCACCGAGACTTCGTGGATGAAACCCGCAGCCAGTTCGCCGAATTCGAGCTCCACGCTGCTGCCATCCGGCGCGGGACGCGCCGCGGTCACCGCTACCCGCGCCTCGTCGACCGGCGGTGAACCGTACTTCGATTGGTAGTAGTAACGGAAGCGGTTCACCTCGTACGCCGCGGTGCGCGCCAGCTCAGCCACCGGCAGCGGGCGCGTGAAACTCAAGCGGAGTCCGCGCGGCGCGAGTTTGATATCGAGGATCTCCAACCCGGCGCGCCCGTCCCAGCGGACCCGCTGCAGTCCGTCCTCGCCCGCGCCCCAGCCCGCGGTGCACGCGATCCACAAGCTGCCATCCGGCGCGAAGGCCGCGCGGGTCCCGCCACCCTTGAGGCGCGCGCCGGTCACGTGCGGCGCCGCCTCGTTGCGTCCAAGGAACGGGAAACACGCGCCCTGCCAGGTTCCCGCGACCTGCTCCAGCGAAGCACGCACCACCAGCCGAGAGTAATCTCCCGTGAACACCTGACCGGTGTAGGGACCGAAGCGTCCACCCGTCCTGTCCCACACGGGCGGGCCGGGAGACGTCCCCATCGGCCCATGCGGAAAAACGACCGCCGGAGTCTTGAGCCGCCGCCACAACGCCGCGGGCGTCGCGTTCTCCGGATTCGACGCGGCCTCCCACTTCAAGCTGGCCGCGTGGCCGTGGAAATCGCCGCGGGCGATGTGCAGCAAACCCGTCGAGGCCTTGTAGTCGCCCTGATTGTCGGTGGCGAAAAGCTCGCCGCCGGGGCTGAATGCGAGGCCGTTGGCCTGCCGAAATCCGCTCGCCCAGGGCTCGAACGAGCCGTCCGCGCCCAGCCGCACGATCCAGCCGCGCCACGGCGTTTCCGAATTATGGCCCGTCACCTCACCGTGGAACGAGAAGTCGCGCGGGCCGCGCGCGGGCAGACCCGGATACGCGGCCTTCTGCGCGGCGTCGCTCGAGGTCGTGGAATCAAGCGAGGGCGCGACGAACAGGTTTCCCGCGGCGTCCCGCGCCGGGCCGAACAGAAACTCGTGGTAGTTGATCGACTGGCCCCAACGCCCGCCGATCGCCTCGAAGGTGTCGGCCCGGCCGTCGCCATCGCGGTCGGTCATCCGCAGGACCTCCGGCCGGTGCGCGGCGAGGATCACGCTTTCCGATTCCGCGATGAGCCCCATCGGCTCGTCGAGCCCGCCGGCGAAACGACGCCACGCCGCACCTTCGGCGGCAGGCCGCAGCCACACCTCGCCGAGGCGCGTCGCCACCACCGCGGACCCGCCGGGCGTGAACGCCACCGCCACGACGCCGCCGCGCAGTTCCGCGGGCAGGGGTACATTCTCGATGACGTAGCCGGCCCGCACTGCAGAGGGGACAAACGCGACCAGCAAAGCCACGAGGATCGCGCGCAGCGTCATGGCGAGGTTCTCCCCAGTGGGATCTCCAGCGTGACCTTTCCATCCGCGCCCGGCACGAGCCGCTCCGGCGGCCGCCCGTCGAGCACGCGCCACCAGCGGGTGTCGTTGCCGGCGGGAAAGTGAAACGTCCGCACCAGGGTGCCGCCACCAGGCTTCACCCGCACCTCCTCCTGCACGGCCGCGCCGTCCACGGTGTAGCGGAACTCGATCGCGTCATCGCGCAGCGCGTAGCCGGTGAAGATAACCTCCGGCACCTTCGCGGGATCGCCGCGTCGCAGCGGAGCGACGCCCTCCTCGCGGTGCACCAGCCGGCCCTCCAACCCCGCCGGCTGGATGAACTTCCCGGGCCCCGGACGCATGGGGGCGAGGTCCAGAAATCCACCGGTCCACACGTAGCTCACGCCGCCGCGCACGGGGTCGAAGCAGAAATTCACGCCGCCCGGCAAAGCGACCGCGAAGCTGCTCGGGGCCGCGCCATGCGGGAGATAGCCGCGCTCCACCCGCACGTCCGCACGCGCGCACGCGGCGAGACCGAGGAGCAGGAGCCATGCGGGCCGGGGAGGAGAAATCATTTCCGCGTCGTGATGAAAACGAACGCGCCGAGTTTCGACGCGGTGAGGACATCCGGGACGCCGTCGCGGTTCACGTCGACGGCGACCACCTGCGTGCCGAGCCCCGAGGCCTCATCGATCAAACTTGGAACATAGCGCGCCCCGCCCGGGGCCGCTGCGTCGCGACGGAGGAGAAAAGCGTAATTCACGGGGGTGGCCATCGGCTCGACGTCGCCCTTCGGGCCGTGCGCCCAGCGGCGTTTCCCGGTGACGATGTCCGGCAGTCCGTCGCCATCGAGGTCGGCCAGGGTGAGCGCGTGCGGCTGGGAAAAGGCCACGCCGAAGCGGGACTCCTCCTCGCGGTTACCCATGATGCGGTGCTCGCGGAACGAGATCGCTCCCGCGGCGTCGCGGGTCTGCTCGAACCACGAAAGCCCCCAGCCATGCGCGTTCTTGGCCGTGATCACGTCGTTGCGGCCGTCGCCGTTCACGTCGGCGACCAGGATCTGCGCGCCTCCGCGGTCGTCGCTGAACACGAAGGGATGTTTGCGCCACGGCGTTCCGGGCGGCGCGGATTTCGGCGGCTGTTCCCACCAGCCTTCGTTGAGCACGAGATCGGCGCGGCCGTCACCGTTGATGTCACCCACGCCTTCGCCGTGGTAGTAGTGATTGTATTCGCCCGGCTCGGTGACCGCCACGAATCGCCAGGGCTTCGTCGGTGCCGACCAGTCCGGCGCGTACCAACCCCATCGCTTGAGCTTATCGGAGGCCGCGGTGCCCGAGATCGCCAGGATCTCCGGCCGGCCGTCGCCGTCGAGGTCGAGGAATTGCGGCGCCTCGCCGAACACGCGGGGCGAAACCAGATGCCGTCGCCAGCGCGCGTCGGAGCGCCGCGCCGCCTCCGGTCCGGGATTCTCGTACCAGAACGCCTCGTGGAACAGCACCCGGCCGAGCACCAGCAGGTCGATGTGCCCGTCGCCGTTGAAATCGTACGGGAACGTGAACATCGAGTTCGTCGGCTTCTCCTCCAAGGGCTGCGGCACCGGCTCGTAAAAGGTGTGCCGCTTCGTGAAGCCGGGCCCCGCATACCAATACGGCCCCGCGATCACGTCCACGTGGCCGTCGCCATCGAGGTCGGCCGCGTTGATCCCGTCGCAGAGGTACTCCGGGGTGAGCGTGATTTTCCGGAATGTGACGATGCCCGGCTCGCCCGCCGCCGACGAGGCGGCCGCCGCGAGGACGAAACCGAGAGGGAACCTCCAGACCCGGCTCATGGCTGGGCGGCTTTCTTCTTGGCGCGCCGCTTCGGGGCGCCTGGTTCATCGCCGTCGTCGTCGAAGTGCTGCCCGCCCCAGAGGGGTTTCACGTTAGCGGTGTTCCAGGCGTCCCACTTCGCCTGCAACTCCCGCACTTTCTCCGGCATCGCGGCCGCGAGGTCCCGCGTCTCCCCGAGGTCGGCGGCGAGGTTGTACAGCCTCAACGCGCTGGGCGGCTGGTTGCGCGCACCGGTGAGCGTGTCGGCGTTGCCGTCGTAACGCACCAGTTTGAAGTCGCCGGCGCGCACCGCCATCTGCTGGCCGAACCGCCAGTAGAGCGCGTCGTGCGGCGCGCCCTTTTTGCCGCCGGCGAGGAAAGGCAGGAGATCCACGCCCTCGAGGCGGCGCTCCGCCGCGGCGTCGATTCCCGCCGCGGTGAGCGCGGTGGCGGTCAGATCGAGCTGGATCACCGGCTGGTCAAAGACGCCGGGCGTCAAACGGCCGGGCCACGAGACGAGAAACGGCACGCGGATGCCGCCCTCGAGCGTGGTGCGTTTGGAGCCGCGCAGGGGCGCGTTGCGGGAGGCGTTGACCGTGACGCCGGGCATCGTCGGGCCGCCGTTGTCGCTGATGAAGCAGACAAGGGTGTTCCGCTCCTGGCCGGTCTCACGCAGCCGGCGCAGCACGAGGCCGATGTTGTCGTCCATCGCCGACATCATGGCCGCGTACGCGCGGCGTTTGGGGTCGGTGATGGCGGCGAACTTCGCGAGGCGCTCCTTGGTCGCGTCCATCGGCGTGTGGACGGCATTGAAGGCGAGATAGAGAAACCACGGCCGCTCGCGGTTGCGCGCGATGAAAGCCGCCGCCTCGCGGCCGAAGGCGTCGGTCGTGTAGTCGAGTTCCTTGATCTGCTCGGCGCCGCGGAGCATCCCGGTGGTGTTGAAGTAGCTGTGGGCGCCGCCGAGGAAGCCGAAGAACTCGTCGAAGCCGCGGCGCTGGGGCTGGAGGTCGGCGCGGGACCCGAGGTGCCACTTGCCGACCAGCGCGGTCGTGTAGCCGGCCGCCTTCAGGCGGTTGGCGATCGTGGTCTCCGCGGGCGGCAGACCCGATTCGACGCCGCCCGGATTGAACTCATGGCCGAAGCGGGTCTGGTAACGGCCCGTCAGCAATCCGGCGCGCGTCGGCGAGCAGTACGGGCCCGAGACGTAGCCGTTGGAAAAGCGCACGCCGGAAGCGGCGAGCGCGTCGAGCTGCGGCGTCGGGATGTCGAGGCAACCGTGGAAGCCCACGTCGGCGTAGCCCATGTCGTCACCGACGATGAACAGGAGGTTGGGCCGGGACGGGCCCGCGGCGAGGAGCGCGCCGGCGGTGAGGATGGCGGCCGCGGCCGCGCGGAGGAACAGGGGAGTTCGCATGGGGGAAAAGCGATGCGGTGAGGGTTAGCGCGGGAGCAGACGTCCGGTCGACGCCCAAAGATTCATGTTTCCGCGCCATGCCGCGCGACGCCGGCCCGCCCCTTGCCTCCACGCCACCTCGGCGCCACATTGCCGGCACCCCCATGACCCCGCATCTCCCGCCGACCCGCCGCGCTTTTCTCGGAACCTCCTCCCTCGCGGCGGCCGCGCTCGCCCTGGGTCGGCGCGCCACCGCCGCGGACGTCGCGCCGGAGCGCAAGCTCGGCATCGCCCTCTGCGGATTGGGGAATTACGCGACCGGCCAGCTCGCCCCCGCGCTGCGCCGCACGCGCCACTGCGAGTTGCGCGGAGTGATCACGGGTTCAGCCGAGAAGGGTCGAAAGTGGGCGCGGGACTTCGGGTTCCCGGAGAGCCACGTCTACTCCTACGCCACGATGGCGCGGCTGATCGACAACCCGGCGATCGACATCGTCTACGTCGTCACCCCGAACTCGCTCCACCCGGAGCACACGATCGCCGCCGCCTGGGCCGGCAAGCACGTGATCTGCGAGAAGCCGCTCGCCAACTCCGTGTCCGAATGCAACGCGATGCTCGCCGCGTGCCGCGCCAACCGCGTGAAACTGTCGGTGGGCTACCGGCTGCAATTCGAGCCGCATTACCGCGAGCTGAAGCGGCTCGCCCGCGGCGGCGAGTTCGGGCCTTTCAACAAACTCACCGGCGGGCTCGCGTTCACCGTCAACCGCCGCGTCTGGCGCGTGGAGAAGGCCATGGCCGGCGGCGGCCCGCTGATGGACATCGGCATCTACTGCATCCAGGCCGCGTGCATGGCGGCCGACACCAGCGGCGCCAACCACCCGACGTTCGCACCGGTCGCGGTGCAGGCGCGCGAGCACCCGAAGAAGCGGCCGGACTTTTTCCGCGACGTCGAGGAGGGCATCGACTGGCGCATGGAGTTCGCCGGGGGAGCCGCGGGGGAATTCTCCACGAGCTACAACGCGGGCATGGACCGTTTCCGCGCCGAGGCCGCCAGTGGCTGGATGGAATTCGCGCCGGCGTTCCAGTACGGCGACCTACGCGTGGCCACGAGTCGCGGCGCTCCGGTGCTCGGCGAAGTTCCCCCGAGCCAGCAGGCGGTGCAGATCGACGACTTCGCGCAGTGCGTGAAGGAAGGCCGCGAATCCCCGGTCCCGGGCGAGATGGGACGGCGCGACATGGTGATCATCGAGGCGATCTACCGCTCGGCCGCGGAAGGCGGCCGTCGGATCGAGATCCGGGTCTGACGCGCAAGCCGCGCCCGGAACGCGTCTTCCACGGCGCGAACCGTCGCCGAGGCGCCCGGTTTGGACGCCGACCAAACCGAGGAAACATCGGCGGAAAGTTCGCGTCTAATGTCCCCATGAGCACCCGTTTCTGCCGGTTCCACACCGTCGCCCCCGGAGTCGCGCTCCTGATCTTCTCCGCCGCGAGCACGTTCGCCGCCAACGCGATCCCCAACGCGCCCACCGTGCCGCCCGCCCCGGTGATGGAGCGCCCGCTCGATCCCGCGACGTCCGACGCGCCGGGAGAGCAACCCTCGGCCCAGCATCACTGGGTGGCCGGACACTGGCGCTGGCTGGAGGGCGCTTACGTCTGGGAGCCCGGCCGCTGGGAAATTCCGCCGCAGACCAACGTCATCTGGCACCAGTCCGAATGGCGGCGCCAGTCCAACGGTTGGGTGCTGAAGGAAGGTTATTGGGATGATGCTCCGCCAGCCACCGCCACCACGGTGGTCACGGCACCTGCGCCGGCGCCGGTGCAACAGGAGATTGTGATCACCACTCCGCCGCCGCCCCCGCAGCGCGAGATCATCATCGAGCGCCCGTCCCCTTTGCATGTCTGGATCGGCGGGCACTGGGGCTGGCGCGCCGGCAAGCATCTCTGGGTCGGCGGCCGCTGGACGCTGGCTCCGCGTCCCAATGCGGTTTGGGTCGCCGCCCGCTGGGACTACCGGAACGGACGCTATTACTACGTCGACGGCTACTGGCGCGACGCCGTGGTTATCACCACGCCACCGCGTCCCGGCCCGCCCACCACGGTGGTGGTGGCGCCGCCGCCGCCGGGCGGCCAGGTCGTGATCGTCAACGCCCCGCCACCCCCGCGCCGCGAGGTCGTCTACGCGCCGCCCGGTCCCGGCTTCCTCTGGATCAACGGCTACTGGGCCTGGCGTGGCGGTCGCTACGTCTGGATCGCCGGTCGTTACGAACGCCCGCCCCACGGCCATCGCCAATGGGTCGAGCCGCGCTGGGAGCGCCGCGGCGGCAATTACATCTTCATCGAAGGTCGCTGGGGAAAATAACCTGCGCCCGCGTAATCCGAAGCCCCGCCGAAACGCGGGGCTTTTTGTTATCCTGTCGGCAAGGCCATGCTCCGTTTCCCCATGAGCTTTTGGCCGGCCTGGAACAGGAGGGCACAGAGGCCACAGAGTGGAGGGACTGAAGTGCCTCCCCGCGCATTCTGGCCGTTCTCTCCATCTCCGCCCCTGCGCGACCGGTGCATTTTGGCGGCAAACCCAGTCCATGGCCGCACCACGCGCACGGAGCACAAGACGGAGGACGAGACTGCAAACCCACCACGGATAACTCAGATATCACAGATCCCGCAGCGCGCGCCTTCACGATCTTCCCGGCCTTCCTGTTCCACTCCGCCCGTTCGCTCCGGTCATTCAGATACGCCGAACGGCTTCCGGTCTCTATCCGCATCATCAGCGAAATCCGCGGTCAAAAACGCGGAGCGATTCAGCAACGCCTTCGGCCGTCCGGCCCTTGAAATGGTCCGCGGCTGCCAGCTGCGGCTACAGCGAGCCCTCCTATTCGTGTCCATTGGTGTCCATCCGTGGTTACCCACCCGCGGAGCGAGTCGGGAGCGCATTCCGTCATCACGCTTCCGGCGGAGTCCGCGCGCGACCTCCGTGGTTGGACCCTCGAGCCGTTTACTCGCGGTGGCTCATCTTGGCCACGGCGGGACGCCGGCGCACGGCCTCGTACACCAGCGCACCGGCGGCGATGATCACCAGCCCGCCGCAGGCGGCGAAGAAGTCGCCGGTGAATCCGCTCAGGAGACCGCACGCGACGTAGACGAGCATGAGCACGACGGGCCACGGATACAGCGGCATCGAGAATGCGCCGTGCGGACCGGCGAGACCACGGCGCCGGGCGATCACGGCGGCGCAAGCCGCGAGCCCGTAGAACGGCAGCAGGCCGAGCACCATGTACCGCGTGAGGCGCTCGAAGCCGCCGCCGAACGCGATGTAGGTCATCACCAAGCCGCCGTAGAGCGCGATCGCCACGACGGGGGTCCGCCAACGCGGATGAACGTGCGCGACCTTCCGGAAAAAGGGCTCGTCCTCAGCCAGCGCGAACATGACCCGCGGGTTGCAAAGCAACGAGGAGAAGACCGTGCTCGCCGCGCTGCAGGCCACAAAGAGCGTGAGGAAGCGGCCGGCTTCGTCCCCGATCACCCGGCCGACAGCGGTCGCGGCCAGCGCCGGCGTGGATGCGATCTGGCCGAGGGGAAGCGCGCGGAAAAACCCGGCGTTCACCGCGAGGTAAACCACGAGGATGATGCCCATGCCGAGCAGGGTCGCGCGCGGCAGCGTGTGCCGCGGCTCCTTCACCTCGCCCGCGACCAGGGAGAGTCCGTCCCAACCGTCGTAGGCGAACATCGTCGCCGTCAGGGCCAGACCGAAGCCGACCCACGGTGACGCCACCTCGAGCGGCGCCGCGACCGCGGGTTCGACGGCGCGACCACCCACGAGGCACAGCAGCACCACCGCGGAAAGCACGCTCACCTTGAGCAACCCGACGCCGCCCACGATGCGCGCCACCACGCGGCTTGAGCGCATGTTGAGGAGCGTGATCCCGCCGACCCACGCGAGGGCCAGCAGGGTCTGCGTGTTTTCTCCGATTCCAAAAATCGCCCCGAGATTACGCACGCTCACCAGCATGATCGCCGCCGTCGCCACCGGTCCGAGCAGAATGACGGACCACGAGCTGAGGAAGGAAACCCTCGGCCCGAACGCCTCCCGCAGGAAAACCGTCATGCCCCCGGACCGCGGCATGCGCGACGACAGTTCCGCCATCACCAGGGCGCCGCAGACCGCGACCACCGCTCCAACCACCCACACCAGGTAGGCGAGACCCATCGAGCCGGTGTTGCGGACGACGACGGAGGGCGACTGCAGAATGCCCACGCCGATCACGCCGGTGACGAGGAGCAGCCCTCCGTTCCAGACCCCGACGTGACGGGGCAAACGGCTGGGATCGGCGGCCGGAACAGGGGCGGGCTCCATGGCGGCGCGACCGTGGCCGCCGCGTCCGGAACCCACAAGGCGAATTCCCCCGTGGCTCGTCGGCGGGTTCACTCAGGTTGCGCTTCTCTCCGCCCGCGCGAAGCGCCACCTTCCTCGCGTGAGCTCCCCCGAATCCAACCCCTGCCTCCTGCGCCGCGCGCGCTGGAACCCGTACGCGATCGGCGCCGGCCTCGGCCTTCTCTGCTGGGCCGTCTTCTACCTCGTCGATAAACCGCTTGGCGTCACCACGTCGCTCACCGGTCTCGCCGGCGCCTGCGCGAGCCCCTTCGTGGGCGGTGACGTCATCGCGGCCAACGCCTACTTGAAACAGCACGTCTTCAAATGGGACTACGGCATGCTGTTCCTCGGCGGGATCGCGCTCGGCGGCCTGCTGTCCGCGCTGCTCGCGCGCAACTGGCGTTTGGAGACCGTGCCGGAAGTGTGGCGTGAACGATTCGGCCCTTCGGCCGCCCGCAGCCTCATCGGGGCGTTTCTCGGGGGCGTGCTGATCATGTTCGGCGCGCGGATGGCCGACGGCTGCACCAGCGGCAACGGCATCAGCGGCAGCCTGCAACTGGCGGTCGGCGGGTGGACATTCTTCCTCACGCTGTTCGCCTCGGGCATCGCCACGTGCCTCGTGCTCTTCGGCCGGGGTCGGAAGGAGGGAGGATCATGAACGCGCTCGCTTCCCTCGCCGCGGCCGTGCCGCCGGTCGCCGGTCCGTCCGCGCTCGTCGCCGCCGTGCTGCTCGGCGCCGTTTTCGGATTCCTGCTCCACCGGGGCGGCGTGGCGTGTCACGCGGTGATCGTGAACCAATTCCGGTTCCGCGACTTCACGGTGCTGAAGATCATGCTCACCGCGATCGTGGTCGGAGGTATCGGGGTGCTCGCGCTGAACTCCGCCGGACTCGCGAATTACCACATCAAGGCGGCCAACCTGCTCGGCATCGTGCTGGGTGGAGGCGTTTTTGGCATCGGCATGGTGGTGCTTGGTTATTGCCCCGGCACCGCCATCGCCGCCGCCGCGGGCGGCAGTGTGCATGCGGTCGCAGGACTCGCCGGCGCCTTGGTTGGCGGCGTGCTCTACGCGTTCAGTTTTCCGTGGATCTCCGCGAAAATCCTTCCCGTCGGCGCGCTCGGCAAGGTGCGGTTGCCCGATGTCACCGGCGTGTCCGCTTGGATCTGGTTCGCCGGACTCGCCGTTGGCGCCGTCGTCCTTTTCCGCCTGATCGAACGCCACGAGCGGTCGTCATCGTCGTGACGGGAGCGCGGGCCGTTCGCGGAATCCAACTCCAAGGAGTATATTGCGGCGGGCCGGTGGCCCTCGATTCGTTGCCCACCCGATGAACCACGACCTCACCGACTTTCAGACCGACGTCATCGACCGCAGCCAGCGCGTGCCGGTGCTGGTGGATTTCTGGGCCGCTTGGTGCGGGCCATGCAAGATGCTCGGCCCCGTCTTGGAGAAGCTCGCCGCCGAGGCGGCCGGGCAATGGGAGTTGGTGAAGATCGACACCGAGGCGCACCCGGATCTCGCGGAGCAGTTCCAGATCCGCGGCATCCCTGACGTGCGGCTGTTTCACCACGGTGCGGAGGTCGCCCGCTTTTCGGGTGCCCTGCCCGAACCGCACCTGCGGCAATGGCTCGCCGAAAATCTCCCCACGCCGAAGCGCGAGACCATGGCCCGCGCCCGGAGTTACCTGCAGGCGGGGCAGGCGGCGGAAGCCGCGGCCTTGCTCTCGCCGCTCGCCGCCGCCGACCCCGGCGATGATGAGCTGACGGTGCTGCTCGCGCGCGCGAAGGTGTTTCAGGATCCAAAGGCCGCGGAGCAGAGCGTCGCTCGGATCGGCGCGGGCTCCCCTTGGTCGGGTGACGCCGAGAACGTGCGCGCCATCGCGGCCGCATTCGCCGTCCCCGCCTCGCTCAAATCCCAACCTCTCGGCGCCGACTACCTGGCCGCGATCGCCCACCTGCGACGCGGCGACTTCGACGCCGGGCTCGCCCGGCTCACGGAGCTATTGCAGGAAAAGCCGGGCGTCGATGACGGCCGAGCCAAGGCGCTCTGCCTCGCCGTCTTCCGACATCTCGGAATGCGCCACGCCACGACGGAGAAGCATTTCCGGGCTTACAGCATGGCAGTGAACGCTTGACCTCGGTCCCGCGGGGAAAACCGCCCCGCCACGGTCCGGGAGAAAGGAAGTTCCATGATCGCGGAGTTTCCGCCTTCAGGCGGGGCTGGTTTGACTTGGCCCTGCGGACCGGAATGCCGCCACGGACATACCTTGGCGGGAACCTACGCGGAATGGCTGTGGTGCGACCATCCCAAGGCTGGCGGCTGCGTTGTGCGCGCCAGCCACGATTGCGCGTACTACAACCCCGTCCCGAAGCCCTCGCGCGTGCCACTCCAAGTGGCATCGCTGAATTGAACCAGTTCCTCCCCGCACCCCCCTTCAGGCCTCGAACGTTCTGACCGCGGGAAGCGCCCCGCCTGAAACAACGAACGCCCTGACCCCTTGGGAGCGGCGAATCAACGCGTCGCGAGGGGGGAGTCCGGCACCAGGCGCGCGATGCGGCCGGGGGAGTTAATGGCGAGGTAGAGGAGTCCGTCGGGCCCGGTGACGACGTCGCGCACGCGGCCGTAGCCTTTGAAGATGATCTCCTCGCGGACGACGCGCTGCCCGTCGGTCTCCAGCCGCTTCAACTGTTCGCCGCCGAGACACGCAACGAACAGGTGGTTTCGCCAGCGCGGGAATTTTTCGCCCGTGTAGAACTCGATCCCGGACGGCGCGACCGAGGGCGTCCACGCGACGATCGGTTGCCGCGTCCCCGGCGCATCCGCGGCGAACGTGCGCCGGCGATCCGTGCCGCGGGCCGTGAGGGGCCAGCCGTAATTCGCCCCGGCGACGATCACGTTGATCTCATCGCCCCCGCTCGGGCCATGCTCGCTTTCCCAGAGGGCGCCCGTGACGGGGTGGAACTTGAGTCCCTGCGCGTGACGGTTGCCGAGCGTCCAGACCGTGGGCCAGGCACCCGCGCGTCCGGCAAACGGGTTGTCGGTCGGCACGCCGCCGTCATCGAGCACCCGGTGGATCTTGCCGAGCGGGCTCGCGGGATCCTGCGCGGCGTCGGGCACACCGCGTTCACCGATCGTGAAAAGGAGCCGCCCGTCCCGATCGAAAAGGAAGCGGCAGCCGTAGTGCGTCCACCCGGGCACGTAGCTTTCCGGCGGACCGCGAAAAATCTCCCGCTGGTCAACCCACGCGCCCTCGTGAATCCGTCCGCGGATCACCACGGTCATCGACGTGGCGGGGTCACGCCCGGTGTCGACATAGGCGAGGTAGATCCAGCCGTTTTCCGCGAAGCGCGGGTGGGCGATGACGTCGAGCAGACCGCCGTCCTGCTTCACGAAGATCGACGGCAAGCCGCGCACCGGCTCGGGGTCGAGGCGACCGTCGCGCACGACGCGCAAGCGCCCCTCGCGTTCCGTGACCAGCAGGCGGCCGTCGGGCAGGAACTCGAGGCCCCACGGCGTCTCCAGGCCGTCGATCCACGTCTCGAGCCGCGCACCGTGCAGGTCAGTCTTCAGCGGCAGGACGGCCGGCGGCACCGGATGCTTGATGCGACCCGCCACGTACTCGCGGGAAAGCGCCCGCATATGGCGGATGAGCCCCAGCATCTCCGGCTCGGTGAGCACGCCCTCGAAACCCGGCATGCCCGATTGCGGAAATCCCTGCCGGATATTCCGCAGGATCGCCTCGTCGCTCCCGCCGTGCGTCCACAGCAGATCGACCAGGTTGGGCGCGGGACTGCCGACCAGGTTCTGATTGTGGCAGCTCACGCAGAATTCCGCGGCCAGCTTGGCCGGATCACGCGGTTCGGCGGCAAGCACGAGGGCGCACGAGAAAATCGGGGCGAGACGCGCGAGCAGGCGCACGGTGGGGCGGGGCATGCGCGCGAGAAAAGGAATGCCCGCCAACGTGTTCAAACCCGTTCCTTGCCGGGTGCACCGTTGGTGAGAAACCGCAGGAAAGCCTCCGCGCCGTCCCGCAGGTCGCTCTCGCGGATGAACTCGTCGCGTGTGTGCGCCTGCGCGATGTCACCGGGGCCGAACGCCACCGCGGGAATGCCGCCAGCGGCGAACACGTTGGCGTCGCAGAACCAATCCGCCGCGGCCCAGCCGCGACCGGCGCCACGCAACGCCCTGGCCCACGCATGATCGCGGGACGTGACGAAGCTCGGTCCGGTGCGGTGGACCCGGAGGACCGTCCGGGGGGCGTGCTTCCGCGCCAGTTCGCGCAACCGGGCCAACACTTCGCGCGGGCTGACGTCCGGATGCAGACGGATATCGAGCCCCGCGCGGCAGAAGTCCGGCACGATGTTCAGGTCACGCCCGCCCTGCAGCACGCCGAGGTTGAGGCTCGCGCGGCCCAGGACCCGGTGGCGGCGCGCGGCGAGTTCCGGCGCGAGTTCGTCGCGCAACGCCTGCGCGAGCGGCAACAGGCGGTAGATGGCGTTGTCGCCGCGCTCCGGTTGCGCGCCATGGCAGGCCCGGCCCGGCGTCTCCAGCCACACGCGCAAAATACCCTTCGCCGCGTGCACCACGCGCAACTCCGTCGGCTCGAGGGCCACCGCGAAATCCGCGCGTAAGCCGGACTCCATCAGCGCCGCGGCCCCCGCGCTCCCTTCCTCCTCGCCGGACGTGGCGGCAACGACCCAACGCACCGCCGGACGTCGGTGCGCGGGCAGGCGCGTCCAGCGTCGCAACGCCCACAGCAGCGCGGCCGTCGGGCCCTTGGTGTCGCACGCGCCGCGGCCATGCAGGCGGCCGGCGCGCCGCGTGAGCCGGAAGGGCGGCACCGTCATGCCCGCGACGCCGACCGTATCGAGGTGCGGCGCGAAGACGACGGTCGCCTCAACGCGGCCGGGCGGCTCGAAGACACCCATCACGTTGGGGCGACCCGGCGCGAGGGGGCGCACCGAGACGTCGGCGCCGAGCCCGCGAAGATGGTCGGCCAGCCAAGCCCCGTACGCGGCCTCGCCGGGCACGGAGCCGCCCGGATCGCCGCCCGGGTTCACGCTGGGGAGAGCGACCATCGCGGCGAGCAGGGCGGCGGGGGATTCCGGCGAACGCGGCATGGGCGCACGTTGCGGGGAAGATTCGGCTTGCGCGAGCGGGTTCCCGACCTAGCCACTCGCGCCCATGCCGTCCGTCGATCCCGCCGCAGCCGACCGCGGTCTGCCCTGCGCGCCGGAGGACATCGACTCTTTCCTCAGTGAACCCTCGCCCGCCGTCACCGCGGTGCTCGCGCGCGCGCCGGGCCGCGTGCTCGTGCTCGGCGCCGGCGGAAAAATGGGGCTGCATCTTTCCGTGATGCTGCAACGGGCGTTGGGGGCGCTCGGTCGCACCGATGACCTGCTGGCGGTCTCGCGCTTCCGCACGCTGCGCGACCGGGAGGATTTCACGCGGCACGGGGTCGCCACCCTGGCGGCCGACCTGGAGGACGACGCGCAGCTCGCCGCGCTGCCGGAGGCCGCGACGGTTTTCTTCCTCGCCGGCGTGAAGTTTGGCACGGCGGCGGCGCCGGAACGGCTGCGGCGCGTCAACGTCGAGCTCCCGCGGCGCGTGGGCGAGCGCTTCCGCCACGCGCGGATCGTGGCGTTTTCCACCGGCTGCGTGTATCCCTTCGTGACCGCGGCGAGCGGCGGCGCAACCGAGGAGACCCCGCCCGCGCCGGTCGGCGACTACGCGCTCTCGTGCCTCGGGCGCGAGGAGTCGTTCGCCGATGTTTCACGCCGGCATGGCACGCGCGTCGCGTTGATCCGCCTGAACTACTCGGTGGAGTTCCGCTACGGCCTGCTGGTCGATATCGCCCGCCGGGTTTTCCAGGGCGAGCCGGTCGACGTGACGACCGGGCAGGTGAACGTGATCTGGCAGCGCGACGCGGTGGATCACGTGATCCGCGCGCTCGATCTCACGGCGACGCCGCCGGCCCCGGTGAACATCACCGGCGCGGACATCCTCCCGGTGCGGAAACTCGCGGAAGGCTTCGGCGAACTGCTCGGCCGCCCCGCGCGTTTCACGGGCATCGAGGCTCCCACGGCCTGGCTCAACAACGCCGCCGCCGCGCACCGCCGGTTCGGCGCACCGCCCACGTCGGTCGGGCACATGCAGCGCTGGATCGCGGCGTGGCTGCTCGCCGGCGGCGGCAACTGGGGCAAGCCAACCGGCTTCGAGAGCCGCGACGGTCATTTCTGAGTCATGCCCGCCGCGCTCCGCGCCCATCTGCTCGAGGGCCAGGTGATCCCCGCGTTGCCGTTGGCGCTCGGCCGCAGTCGTCGCTGGGACGAGCGGCGCCAGCGCGCCGTGGTACGTTATTACAAGGACGCGGGAGCGGGCGGCCTCGCGGTCGGCGTGCACTCCACGCAATTCGCGATCCGCGATCCGCGGCACGGCCTCTTCGAACCCGTCCTCGCCCTCGCCGCCGCGGAGGCACGCTCGTGGCGCCGCGGACGGGCGCCGTTCGCCTTGATCGCCGGCCTGTGCGGCCGGACCCCGCAGGCGGTCCAGGAAGCGCGCACGGCGGTGGGTCTCGGCTATGACGCCGGCCTGCTGAGTCTCGGGGCGTGGGCGCGCGACGACGAACGCGCGGTGCTCGCGCATTGCCGGGCGGTCGCCCGCGAGATCCCGCTGGTCGGTTTCTACCTGCAGCCGGCGGTGGGCGGACGCGTGCTCACCCACGCGTTCTGGCGTCGGTTCGCGGAGATCCCGGAGGCGGTCGCGATCAAGATCGCGCCGTTCCACCGCTACCGCACGATCGACGTCGTGCGCGCGGTGCTGGAAGTCGGCCGCGACGACGTCGCGCTCTACACCGGGAACGACGACCATATCCTCGGCGATCTCCTCACTCCCTTCACCTTCGGCGGCCGCACGCGGCACATCACCGGCGGACTGCTGGGACAATGGGGCGTCTGGACGGAGCGCGCGGTCGCGCTGCTTGCGGAGGTGAAACGAGCCCGCCGTCGCGGCTCGCTCCCGACCTCGTGGCTCGGGCGCCACGCGGCGCTCACCGACGCCAACGCCGCGATCTTCGACGCCGCCCACGGTTTCGCCGGCTGCCTGCCGGGCATTCACGAGGTGCTGCGGCGCCAGGGCCTGTTCGCGACCAACGTCTGCCTCGACCCGCACGAACGGCTTTCGCCCGGCCAGGCGCGGGGAATCACGCGCGTCGCCGCGGCCCATCCGTGGCTGGTGGACGACGCATTCGTCGCCCGTCACCTCGACCGCTGGCTGGCGTGATCCACGCCGCCGAAATCGTTCCGTGGCCGCGGACGCGGGTCGGCACTTGCGGAAACTTCGGCGTTTTCAATCTCACCGGCTTCCCGCAAAGCTCCGCCCCGCCCCGCCACACGAATCTCCACCGACTTCCATGAAAACTCCCCAACGTTTGCTCACCCTGCTCCTCACGGTCCTCATCGCCCCGGCCCTGCGCGCCGCCGAGATCCGCGTCGGCCTCATCGGTTTGGACACGTCGCACGTGATCGCGTTCACGAAGACCCTCAACGATCCCGCGGCCAAGGACCATGTGCCGGGCGCGCGCGTCGTCGCCGTGTTCAAGGGCGGCAGCGCGGACATCCCCTCCAGCGCCAGCCGCGTGGAAGGCTACACCGCCGACCTGCTGAAGTATCCCGGGGTCAAACTCTACGACAGCGTCGCCGAACTGGTGAAGAACGTGGACGCGGTCATGATCGAGAGCGTCGACGGCCGGCCGCACCTCGCGTACGCGCGCGACGTGCTGCCGAGCGGCAAGCCCACGTTCATCGACAAGCCGGTCGGCGGCTCCCTGCGCGACGCCATCGAGATCTACGCGCTCGCCAAGAAGCACAACACGCCCCTTTTCAGCTCCTCCTCGCTGCGCCAGTCGGTGCAGATCGCGACGCAGGGCATGAAGGTCGGCGAGCTCCGCGGCGCCAGCACCTTCGGCCCCTGCGAGCTCGAGCCGCACCATCCCGACCTGTACTGGTACGGTATCCACGCCGTGGAGGCGCTCTACACCGTCATGGGCCGCGGCTGCCAGACGATCGTCCGCACCAGCACGCCGAATGTCGACGTCGTCACCGGCGTGTGGTCCGACGGCCGCGTGGGCACGATGCGCGGCAACCGCAACACGAAGGGCGCCTACGGCCTCACGGTGTTCGGTTCCACCGCCGTGGTTTCGCCCGAGCTGAAGGTGAACTACAGCCCGCTGCTGAAGGACGTCGTGAAATTCTTCCAGACCCGCGTCGCGCCGGTCACGCCGGAGGAAACCGTCGAGATCATGGCCTTCATGGAGGCGGCCGACGAGAGCAAGCGCCGCGGCGGCGC
>JBJTCH010000407.1:0-7479 GCA_046091745.1 Opitutaceae bacterium | reverse complement strand
GCCGTGGCGGGTCCGCAGAAAACGATGCTCGGGTCGCGGCTGGTCCTCGTTCCAGCCGCCGGCGTGTCGGTCCGAGGCGGCGCCCACGCTCCATTCCTCCACGCCGGTGGCCGGGTCGCGGGAGACGAATTGCCAGTGGCGGTCGCCGGTCACGACGAACAGGTTGCGGTGTCGCGCGAGGATGGCACGCACCCGGTCGCCCTCGGCGCGGTAACCGGCGTTCGAGAGATTGTCGTCCTTGGTCGCGCGGTCGGGGCCCACGACGGGAGTGCCGGTGACAATCACCCGAAAGGTCGCGTCGGATTCCGCGAGGGTCCGCTCCAGCCAGGCGATCTGCGCCGCGCCGAGCACGGTCGGCGGAGCGGTGCGGTCGGCCGCGCGGGTGCTCCGGTGCTCGCGCCCCTCGAGCAACCAGAGCTCGAGGTGCCGGCCCCAGCGCACGCGGCGTTCTCCGGGCGAGGGCAGGGCGGTTTGTTCGCGGAAAATGCGGAGGCCGTCCTCGAAGGTGAGATCACCCGTGCGGTCCCCCGGGCGCGAGTCGTCGGTGAGCGTATCGTGGTCGTCGCGCATGAAGAACGCGCCGGTCACGCGGTGAAAGTCGCGCAAGGTCGGCAGTGCGTACATGCGCGCCCAGTGGTAGCGCGCGAGCGGCTCGTTGAGCGCGTGCACCGGTCCGTGGTCGTAGTAAAGCACGTCGCCGGTATTGATCATGAAGTCGGGCGCGTCGCGCCGCATCGCGGGGTAGATCGCAAGGCCGTCGGGCCGGTCCTGATCCTCGTATTGCTGGCAGGACATCACGGCGAAACGCGCGGGGGCGTCGGCTGTCGCCGCGGGTGCCGTCACGAAACCGCCCGGCAGCGAGCTCGTGGCCGGGCCTTCCTTCGCCGGACGAGCCTCCACAAAAACCTCGTGGGGTGAGCCGGAGCGGAGTCCTTCCAATCGTACCACGCGGGTGTAATCGCGGGCGGCGTCCACGTCGGCCCACGCGGTTTCACGCCAGACGGTTTCGCCGGCGGCGCGGTAACGCACGCGCGTCTGGCCGGAAGCTCCGATCGCGGCACCGCGGATCGAGCCCCAGTCGGCGCCTTCCGGAAACACCACGCGCGGCCGGCCGCGCGGATACATCGCGTTGTCGCGGAGCGGACGCTCCTCGCCGGAGGCGGGGTCGATGACGGTGACCCTCGGCAACGGGCGGTCGGTGCCGGCGGCCGCGGGATCGCGCGTGACGCGCGTCCAGACCAGCACCGAGTCAGCAGATGGCTCGACGAGCTTTAACCCGGTCGCTTGGTGGACCGGCGCGGGTGCGGCGCCGAGCGACGTGAGGAGGAAAAACAGCGGGAGCGGCAGACGGGGTGGTTTCATGCGCAGCCGAACGCTTCCGCCGGTGCCGGTGGCCCGGCGAGCAGTATTTTCCGTCTAACACAGCGCGGCTCCGCCGGGACCGAAGGGGGGTTGAGCTGGACCACAGAGGGCACATAGACCCCATCCGAGTCGATCCACCGGCCCGAGGCTCAAGTCGTAACGCACTCCCGACGCGCTTCGCGGGTGAGTAACCACGGATGGACACCGATGGACACGGATGAGGAAGCGAAGCAGCTGCGACCCGGAGAATTCTTCGCGAGAAAACACGATACCGAGGTTCGGTAGCACAGGTGTTGCGATCCCGGCTCTCCGATGCGTTGGCCGAGCCATTTGACCACCGAGGCACGGAGCCGGGGAGAACGGAGGGAATCTGGAGATCAGGAACTCGGGGCGAACTGGCGGGGCTCTGTTTTGTCGTCGGATCAGGCGGAGCCTCATTCGTTCTGATCGCGGTTGGATTGAAGGCAGGTAACCACGGTTTTTTCTGCTCCGTTCCTTGGCGTCTCCGTGGTGGACGAGATGAGACGCTCGGTCGTGGCTCTTGCGGCCGGGGGATCGGGTTGTTTTCTAAATTTAACTCTCTTCATGACTCTTTCACTCAGGCGATCGGTAGGCAACGGCGGCATCAGGATGCTGCCGTTGCTCGGTGCCCTCATCCTCCTGGCGAGCGGTCTTCTGTTGGCGCAGCCGCCTTCGCCTCCCGCGTTGGATGATCCGGCGTTGGTGCCCGAGCGAACGGAGCAATCCTACGAGGCCCAACCGGGCGAGGTGGAGATCGTGTTCACGTTCCGGCTGCGCAACGTCTCGCCGCAGCCGGTGGTGGTGACGGATGTGAAGACTTCGTGCGGTTGCACGGTGGCGCGCATGCCGGCGCGTCCGTGGATCATTGCGCCCGGCAGGACGGAGGAGCTGAAGCTGGCCTTCGACATGCGGGGGCGCTCGGGTTTGCAGACCAAGACCGCGGTCGTCGAAACGGAGCGGGGACGGCGCCTGCTGACGATGAACATCCGGATACCCGCGGCCCCCGCGATGGCGTCCGACCCCGGAGCTCGCGAGCGCAACCAAGCTCTCGCGAAGGCCGACCGGCAGGCCGTCTTCAAGGGGGAGTGCGCCCGCTGCCATGTCGTACCGACAATCGGTTTGAGCGGCGGGGACCTCTACAAGGCGGCCTGCGGAATCTGCCACGACGCGGAACATCGTGCGTCGTTCGTGCCGTTGTTGAGAGACCTGCAGCGTCCCGCGGACCGCGACTACTGGCGCACGATGGTGGTGGCGGGGAAACCCGGGACGCTGATGCCGGGTTTTTCCGCCGACATGGGCGGCCCGCTCAACCGCATGCAGATCGACTCGCTCGTGGAATACCTGATCGCCACCCACGCGGCGCCGGCCGTTCGGAAGTAGACGGTTGGGACGTTGGCCGACGTCCTCCGGTTTCTCCCCGGATCTTCGCTGGGAGGCTGGGGCGCCGAAGTTTCGTAGGTTGTTCCCACAACTCTAGCGTCCGATGCATCGCGTGAAAACTCATCCGCAATTCTCGGGTTGTCGCTGAGGCGAAATACGGATGACACCAATCGGCGCCGGGATCCGTCTCACCCCTCCCCAACCATGCGAAACCAGTCAGTACTACTAACCCTGCGCGGCCTGCGGTCGCGCTTTTCGTTCGTTTTTATCGCGCTCGGCTTCGGCGTCGCCGCCGTTTCCGGCGCCGAGGCCGGCGTCATCACTGGCAACGTGAGCAACGCCGCGACCCGCAATCTGCTCTCCGGTGCGCGCGTCGAGATCCCGGCGCTCACGCTCGCCGCGCTGACCGACGACACCGGCCGTTACGTGCTTTCCGGCGTGCCGGCCGGCAACCACGAGGTGCTGGTTTCCTATATCGGCCTCGACGTTGTGCGGCGGCAGGTGTCGGTCGCGGCGGGCCAGCGTGTCGCGCAGGATTTCGATCTCACCACCGGGATCTACAAGATGGACCAGTTCAAGGTCGTGGGTGAGCGCGAGGGCGACGCGGCCGCCATCACCGCCTACCGCAACTCGGAGAACCTGAAGAACCTCGCGGCCACGGACTCGTTCGGAAATCTCCCGAACCTCAACGCCGGCGAGGTGGCGATCCGCCTGCCGGGCATTTACGGCGAACTCGACGCCGGCGGGAACTTGTCCGGCTTCACCGTGCGTGGCATGACGTCCGGCCTGAACAGCGTCACGATGGACGGCGGCTTGATGACAGGGCAGGGCGGGATGGGCCGCTCGATCTTCGTGAACAACATCACCGGCGCGATGTTCGAGCAGGTGGAGCTGGTGAAGGGCCACACGCCCGACAAGGGCGCCGATTCGCTGGGCGGCACGATCAACTTCAAGAGCCGCTCGCCGCTCTCGATGCGCGAGAAGCGCCGCATCACCTACACCGTGACGGGCCGGATCGCGCCGTCGTTCACGCAGCAGATCCCGAGCCGCGAGGATCGCCGACTTCACGGGCTCGCCACGCTAGGCTACCAGGAGGTCTTTGATGCGTTTGGCGGCAGCCGGAACCTCGGCGTGTCGCTCACGCTCTTCAACAGCGAGACCGCGATCGGCTCGTTCTTCACCACGCGCGATTACCAGAACACGATGACGTCGCCGGCGTTCCTCTGGGACTACCGCTGGGATGACCTCTACAACCATCGGCGCCAGAAAAACATCACGGCCAAGGCGGACTACCGCCTCACGCCTTCGACCAAGGTCTCTTTTCTCACGACCTACATCGACCACTCGGAGGTTTTCCGGCGCCAGTACAACGTCCGCGCGTTCACCAACGGCCAGGCCCAGGACACCGTGCCGAGCGCGACCACGAGCATCGTCCCGGGCTACACCTCCCGCATCACGACGGTGCGGCCCGTGGCCAGTTCGGTGATCGACGTGACCATGACCGGCCCGAACAACTTCTTCAATCGCCTCCGCCGCGTCGACGCCGGTTTCGAACACGAGAAGGGCCCGCTGCAACTGGAGGGCAACCTCCGGTACACCCAGACCCACATCAACATCGGCAACGGCGAGGGCGCCGTGCTCACCAACCGCATCAGCGGCACGGGCTGGATCATCGACCGCACGGAGTCGGACCTTTACCCGAAATTCCTGGCCAACGGCGGGCTCGATTTCACCAACCCCGCGAATTACCGCCCGACCGCGAACGGCCTCTCCAACCAGAACGACCAGCAGATCCACGAGGTCACGGAGGGCCGGCTCGATGGCCGTTACACGCTGCCTGTTGCCGCGCCGATCTTCGCCAAGGCCGGCGTCCATTGGCGGGAGCAACACGTGGGCGTCCGCAGCGCGTCGCGCCGCTGGAGCTACACCGGCACGACGGCGCTACCGCATGACCCGAATCTCCTGACGATGGACCGCCGCATGACCGGTCGCGCCATCCCGCAATGGGAGGCGTCATGGTTCATGAAGTCCCGCGAGGTCGCCGATCCGTCGATCTGGCGCGAGGATCTGTATTTCCGCCAGACGACCAAGTACACCGCGTACCGCGACGTGGTGGAGACGGTCACCGCGCCGTACCTGATGGCGCAGGGCAAGCTCGGCCGCGACGGTTGGGCCGGCCGCACGGGATTCCTCGGCGGCGTGCGCTGGGAGAAGACCGAGAACGAGGCCGACGGTTGGGTGCGGGCCCGGGTGCTCAGCACCGCCGCGCAGCAGACCGCCGACCCGGTGGGCAGCGCGACGCGCGATTACGCGAACAACCGCCGGTCGATCGACGGCGAGTACACCAAGGCGTTTCCGAGCGTGCACGCCTGGCACGATTGGACGGCCAACCTGAAGACCCGCCTCAGCTGGTCGTCGAGCTTCGGCCGCCCCGCGTTCGGCAACCTCTCGCCCGCGGAGACCCCGAACGAGACGCAGCGCGCCATCACCATCAACAATCCCTCCCTGTTGCCGCAGACCGCGAAGAACTGGGACGCGACCCTGGAGTATTACTTCGAGCCGGTCGGCAACTTCACCGTCGGCTGGTTCCACAAGGAGATCCGCGACTACATCGTGAGCGGCATCGAGTCCGGCACCGTGGGCACCGGATCCGACAACGGCTACAACGGCGAGTACGCCGGCTGGACGATCCTGAGCACGGCCAACGCCGGCACCGCGGTCGTGCAGGGATGGGAGTTCAGCTACCAGCAGCAGTTCACCTTCCTGCCCGGCCTGCTCAAGGGCTTGAGCGGCATGATCAACTACACCGTGCTCGACACCCACGGGAATTACGGCGGTACCGCTAATCGTGGCTCCGGGCAGGTCGCGGGCTTCGTGCCGCGCACCGCCAACGCGAGCCTGAGCTGGCGCTATCGCGGCTTCAGCACGCGGCTCCTCGTGAACTACGCCGGCGAGTTCCTGCAGTCCTACGGCGCCGCCTCGCCCGCGCGGAACCTGTACCGCATGGAGCGCACGCTCATCAACCTGGGGCTGTCCTACCAGCTGCGCCCGTCGCTCACGCTCACCCTCGACGTCGACAACCTCTCCAACGAGCCGCAGCGCCGTTACCGCGGCGTGACCGACAACATGGAATATTTCAATTACCCCGGTACGACCATCACGTTCGGCTTCAACGGCCGGTTCTGAGCTGCTCCGTTCGTTTCTCCCCGAGGGGAGGCGGAATCCTTTCCGCCGCCCTTTTTTTGGGCACTAGACGCGCCCCCGGCTTTTCCCCAGCGTCACGTGTGGATGCGGCTCCACCCGTGCGCCTCCTACCCCTCTCATGAAGACAACCACCCCGTTGCTGCCCCTGTTGTTCCTCCCGCTGCTCTCGGCCGCGGCTTTTGCCCAGTCTCTCCCTCCTCCCGCCGCCCCGCGTGAGGCGGTGGTGGAGTTGTCGGCCTTCGTCATCACGTCCGAAAAGGATCTCGGTTACGCGGCGACGTCATCGCTGGCCGGCACGCGCATCCGCACGGAATTGAAGGACCTCGCCAATCCGATCTCGGTTGTGACGCGGGAGTTTATGAGTGACGTGCACGCGACCGATCCGGTTGAACTCCTCGTCTACACCGCCAACACCGAGGCCGGCGGCGTGGGGGGCAATTACTCCGGGGCTGCTCTGGGCAGTCCGGCGATCTATACCGAGGTCACGCGCCAACCGCAGAACAACAACCGGGTGCGTGGGCTCGCGCGGGCTGACCTCACGCGGGATTACTTCCCGACGGTCACCGTATTCGACAGCTACAACACGGCACGCGTGGAGATCAACCGCGGCCCTAACGCCACGCTTTTCGGCCTGGGCAGCCCGGGCGGGATCATCAACACGCAGCTTATCCAGCCCGAGTTGCGCAACTCGGCCCGGGTGGAGGCGAATCTCGGCTCCTTCGGGACGGCGCGTCAGACGCTGGATGTCGACCGAGTGCTCATTCCCGGGCGCTTCGGCGTGCGGGTCGCCGGATTGGATGAGCGTGAGCAGTTCCAGCAGAAGTTTGCCTACGAGCGCGATCGTCGCGCCTACGCCGCCTTGCGCTTGTCCGTTTTTCCGGGTGGGGCGCTGCGCGCCAGTCTGGAGAAGGGTGCGATCGACGCCAACCGTCCCCGCAGCGACGCCCCGCGCGATAACATCACCCGTTGGTGGACGGCTCCCTTCAACAAGGTCACCCATAGTCCCGCCGCGGTGGAGTTCAACCTGATCGAACGCGACATCCTGCGGGCGCCCGGCGAGTGGTTCGCGCAGCCCGCCGTGGTGTACGAATCTTCGGCCTCCGCGAACCCCGCGCGGGTGATGCTGGCATGGAACACGCTCGTCGGCGTCCCGCGTACGCCGGGCGGCAACCCCGCGCTCGGATTTCAGGCCAACATGGTCTCGATCACCAAGGGTGACCAGTGGTTCCCCAGCGCGACCGCCGCCCGCTATGGCATTCAGCGCGGATCGTTTTACGCCGACGACGCGATCAACGATTTTTCCGTCTTCGACTGGCGCAACGAACTCCTGGACGGCCCGAACAAGCGTGAATGGGAACGCTTCCAGGTGGGTAACATCAGTTATGAGCACACGTGGCGTTACCCGTGGGGAAGCTTCGGGACCGAGGCGGCCTTCAGCCGGGAGGCGATGGCGCGCAGTTTCTTCGACATGTTTCCCGGCGGCGGGACTATGGGTGACCTTGTTGAAGGGAG
>JBJTCH010000406.1:0-10656 GCA_046091745.1 Opitutaceae bacterium | reverse complement strand
TCCAATGGTTCAAGGATGACCGGCCGATCTCCGGCGCCCAGTCCGCTTCCTACGTGATCAGCTCGGCGACTTCCGCTAGCGCTGGTTCCTATTACGTTTACGTGTCCAACACCGGCGGCGGCGTGAACAGCGCCAGGGCGGCGATCACGGTCAACCCGGCTCCTCCGGCGGGGCCCACGATCTCCGCCCAGCCGGCTTCGGTTTCGGTGGCGCTGGGTGGCGCGGTCACCTTCTCCGTGGCCGCCTCCGGTCCTGGTCCCTTCACCTACCAGTGGCGCAAAGACGGCACGGCGATCGCCGGTGCCACGGCCGCGACGCTTGCCCTGACGGGTGTCACTGCCGGCCAGGCGGGTAGCTACTCGGTCGTGGTGACGAACGCCGGAGGCAGTGTGACTTCCGATGCGGCGGCGTTGACGGTGGGGGCTCCCCCTGTCGCCGGAACCTACTTCGGTTCGTTCGGCGGCGGCGCCGGCTCTTTCGGTCTGCTCGTTCGCTCGGACCGTTCGGCGGTGTACCTCGGCTACGTGTCGGCTTCGAAAACCGTGCTCCTCAGCAAGGACTTCACGGTCAGTTCCACGGGAGCCTTCTCCTTCACGCAACGCTCCGGCTCCGCCGGCACCAGCGAGGACGTGCCTTCCCGTGCGGCGGCCGACAACGAAATCTCCGTCGCCGGTGTCATCGCCGCGGACGGAACAGTCTCGGGATCCGTCACCTCCCTGAACTTGTCGTTCTCCGCTCCCGCCGGAGCCTCCGCGGGTTCCACTTCCGCGGTGGCTGGGTTCTATCAGGCGGGGGCGGCCGGTAGTTCGGCCCAGAGCCTCACGCTCGTCGGTCCGGCCGGTGATGCCCTGGTGGTCAACGTCGGCCCGGGCACGGCGGATGGCGGTCGTGGTTCGGTCGCGGCCGACGGAAAGATCGCGGTCACGACCGCGGCTAACGTGAACATCACGGGTGCGATCGCCCAAGGTGCCCTTTCGCTGACCGCGGGTGCGACGAGCTACGTCGGCACCACCGATCCGCGGAACGAGCGCCTGCTGAATGTTTCCACGCGTAGCCTCACTGGCACCGCGAGCGATACGTTGATCGTCGGTTTTGTGGTCAGTGGCACGGATTCCAAACCGGTGCTCATCCGCGGCATCGGTCCCACCCTCGCGGGCTTTGGTGTGGGCGGAGCGCTTTCCGCGGTGCGGCTGGAGGTGTTCCGCGGTCAGACGTCGATCGCCGTCGGAACCGACTGGGGCACCGCCGCCAATAATCCTTCGGAGGTCGCCGCGGTTTCGGCGCGCGTCGGCGCCTTCGCCCTGCAGGCGAACAGCCGTGACGCGGCGATTGTGCTCAATCTCGCCCCCGGCGCCTACTCCGCCGTCGTCACCGGTCAGTCTGGTGCTTCTGGAGTGGCTCTCGTTGAAGTGTACGATGCCACGGCCGGTTCGATTCCGCTCGCCCAGCGCGTCGTGAACATCGCGACGCGCGCCACGGCGGGCACGGGGGACAACGCCCTGATCGCCGGCTTCTACGTGGGCGGATCGGTTCCGAAACGCGTGCTGATCCGCGGCGTAGGCCCGGCGCTCACGCAATTCGGCGTCACCGGTGCGTTGGCCCGCCCGCAGCTCTCCGTTGCTTCGGGCGCGACGGTCCTCGCCCAGAACGCCGGTCTTGCCACCTCCGCCGACGCCTCCGCCATCGCCGCAGCCGCCACCCAGGTGGGTGCGTTTGCCCTCCCGGCCAACGCCGCTGATTCTGCCATCCTGATCAACCTCGCCCCCGGCGCCTACACGGCGCAGGTCTCCGGCGTGGGCGGCACAACTGGCGTGGCGCTCATCGAGGTATACGAGGTTCCCTGAGAAACCCGCCAGGCCGCGTTTTTCGCGCGGCCTGATTCCGGTAGTTGAACGAAGCCGGTTCGCCTCCGCGAACCGGCTTCAGCTTATCCAGAGGCGGGCGTTGCGGAAGAGGCGCATCCAGGGGCTGTCCTCGCCCCAGCCGCCGGGCGTCCAGCTCATGCAGGCCGAGCGGAAAACGCGTTCCGGGTGCGGCATTAGGATCGTCACGCGTCCGGTGGTCGTCGTGAGCGCGGTCATGCCAAACGGGGAGCCGTTCGGATTGAGCGGATAGGCGGTGGTCGGCTGGTGGCGGTTGTCGACGAACCGCGCGGCGACCAAACCCGACTCACTGCAGCGGCGCGCCGCGGCTTCATCCGTGAACTCCGTCCGGCCCTCGCCGTGCGCGACGGCGATGGGAATCACCGAGCCCTCCATGCCGGCGAAAAGCACGCTCGGGCTGCGTTCGACGCGCACCGAGACGTAA
Source organism: Opitutaceae bacterium (assembly GCA_046091745.1). Taxonomy (GTDB): domain Bacteria; phylum Verrucomicrobiota; class Verrucomicrobiia; order Opitutales; family Opitutaceae; genus ER46. Next base: position 8,349 of record JBJTCH010000406.1, on the reverse strand, counting down.
CGCGCCTCGTAGCGCTCGCTCTCGTTCTGCACGAAGCGCGGCCAGAGATCGGCCCCCGGGATGATCGGGCGCAGGTTGCTCATCATCTGGCAGCCGTTGCACACGCCGAGGGCGAAGGTGTCCGCGCGCTCGAAAAACGCCGCGAACTCGGCGCGCGCGCGGTCGTTGAAAAGAATGCTCTTGGCCCAGCCCTCGCCGGCTCCGAGCACGTCGCCGTAGCTGAAGCCGCCGCAGGCCGCGAGGCCGCGGAAATCCCGCAGGCTCACGCGCCCGGCGAGGATGTCCGACATGTGCACGTCGACGGAGCGGAAGCCCGCCCGGTGAAACGCCGCCGCCATCTCGACCTCACCGTTCACGCCTTGCTCGCGCAGGATCGCGATCGGCGGCCGGCCGGAAAGATCGCGGCCCACCTCAACCGTGAAGCCGATCTTCGGCGTGATGCCGGGGTCTGCGCGATCGAGGCGCAACCGGTGCTCCGACTCCGCGCACGCCGGATTGTCTCGGAGCGCCGCGATCCGCCGCGTCACGTCCGACCAGATGTCACGCAGCGCGAAAATATCCTCATCGAGCACCACGCCGCCACCCTGCCGGACGATAAAACGGTGACCTTCGGCCAGACCGCCGATCCTGGAGATCAACGCGCCGATGCCGCGGGTCTCGAAGGCCGCCCGTACCGCGGCCTCGTCGGCCGCGCGCACCTGCAGCACCGCGCCGAGTTCCTCGGCGAAGAGGTTGGCGAACGTATCTCCGGCCGGCAGGTCGAGGCTTACGCCGGTGTGGCCGGCGAAGGCCATTTCCACCGCGGTGGCGAAAAGTCCGCCGTCGGAGCGATCGTGGTAGGCGAGCAGTCGACCCGCGGCGCCGAGTTCCTGGATTGCCTCCCAGAACGCACGCAGGTCCGCGGTCGAATCGACGTCCGGCGGCGCCTCGCCGAGTTGGGAGTAAACCTGCGCGAGGATCGATCCGCCGAGGCGGTTGCGGCCGCGCCCGAGATCGGCGAGCAGCAGCACCGTGCCCGTCTCCTGGCGCAGCTGCGGCGTGAGCGTGAGGCGAACGTCGGTCACCGGGGCGAAGGCCGAGACGATGAGCGACACGGGCGCGGTCATGCGCCGCGTGGCGCCGTCCTGCTGCCAGACGGTCGACATGCTCATGGAATCCTTGCCGACCGGGATGGTGATGCCGAGCGCCGGGCATAGTTCCATGCCCACGGCCTGCACGGCCGCGAAGAGGTCGGCGCCCTCTCCGGGAACCGCCGGGGCGGCCATCCAATTGGCGCTTAGATTGACGCGGCCGATGTCGCCCACGTGCGCGGCCGCGAGGTTGGTCAACGCCTCACCCACGGCGAGTCGGGCCGAGGCCGCCGCGTCGTTGAGCGCGACGGGCGTGCGTTCCCCCATCGCCATCGCCTCGCCGCTCGTGACATCGTAGGCGGCGGCGGTGACGCCGCAGTCGGCGACGGGCACCTGCCAAGGACCCACCATCTGATCGCGGGCGATCAGGCCGCCGAGGGTGCGGTCGCCGATGGAGATGAGGAACGTCTTGTCGGCCACGCTCGGGTGGGCGAGGACACGCCGCGCCGCCTCCGCGACGGTCGTGCCCGCGGGCAAGGCGAGGGCGAGGCGGGTCCGCGCGACGGAGCGTTCCACCCGGTGCATCCTGGGCGGCTTGCCGAGCAACACCTCGAGCGGGAGATCGATCGGCGTGTTGCCGAAATGCGGATCGGCCAGCTCTAGCCGGCGCTCGCCGGTGGCCTCGCCCACGATCGCGTACGGGCACCGCTCACGTTCACAGAGCGCGGCGAACTCGGCCATCCGCGCCGCGGGAATCGCCAGCACGTAGCGCTCCTGAGACTCGTTGCACCAGATCTCAAGCGGCGACATGCCCTGCTCGTCGCACGGCAAGGCGCGGAGGTTGAAACGGCCGCCGCGTCCGCCGTCGTTGACCAGTTCCGGCAGGGCGTTGGAAACGCCGCCGGCACCGACGTCGTGGATGAACGCGATGGGGTTTTCGGCACCGAGCGCCCAGCAACGGTCGATGACTTCCTGGCAGCGGCGTTGCATCTCGGCGTTGTCGCGTTGCACGCTCGCGAAATCGAGGTCTTCGCTGCCGTGGCCGCTGGCCATCGAGCTCGCGGCGCCGCCCCCGAGCCCGATCAGCATCGCGGGCCCGCCAAGGACGACGAGTTTGTCGCCCTCGCCGATCTCGCCCTTGCGCACGTGCTCGCCACGGATGTTGCCGAGGCCGCCGGCGAGCATGATGGGCTTGTGGTAGCCGCGCAGCTCGGGGCCACCGGCGCCCGGTACCTCGGCTTCGAAGGTGCGGAAGTAGCCGTTGATCGCGGGGCGCCCGAATTCGTTGTTGAACGCGGCGCCGCCGAGCGGGCCCTCGATCATGATTTCGAGCGCGGAGACGATCCGGCCCGGTTTGCCGTGGTCCTTCTCCCATGGTTGCACGGCGCCGGGCAGGCGGAGGTTGGAGACGGTGAAGCCGACGAGGCCGGCCGTCGGCTTCGAGCCGCGGCCGGTCGCGCCCTCGTCGCGGATCTCGCCGCCGGAACCGGTGGCGGCCCCGGCGAAAGGCGAGATCGCGGTGGGGTGGTTGTGCGTCTCCACCTTGCAGAGGAGATGGATGTCCTCCGTGACCGCGCCGTACTCGTTCGTGCGGGGGTCGGCGAAGAACCGTCCGCCGCGGGATCCGGCGATCACGGCCGCGTTGTCCTTGTACGCCGATAGGATGCCCTCGCTGTGTCGCTCGTGGGTGTGGCGGATCATCTGGAACAGCGAGCGCTCGCGCGCGCGGCCGTCGATTTCCCACGTGGCGTTGAAGATCTTGTGGCGGCAATGCTCGGAGTTGGCCTGCGCGAACATCATCAGCTCGATGTCGTTCGGGTCGCGGCCGAGTGCCGTGAACGCCTTCACGAGGTAGTCGATCTCGTCCTCGGCCAGCGCGAGGCCCAGCGAACGGTTGGCCTCGACCAACGCCGCGCGGCCGCGCGCGAGGACCGGGACCGACGTCATCGGCCGCGGCTGCTCATGGCGGAAAAGCACCGCGCAGGCCGCGAGGTCGGGCAGCACGGACTGGGTCATCCGGTCGTGGATCCGCGCTCGGATCGCGGACAGATGGGGCGTCGCGTCGGCGCCATCCAGGTCGAGGGTGAAGAGAACGACGCGCTCAACGCGGCGGATCGCCCGCAGCCCGCAGTTGCGGGCGATGTCGGTGGCCTTCGAGGACCAGGGCGACAACGTGCCGGGTCGGGGTGCGACGACCAAGGAAAGTCCCCGGACAGTTTCGGCGGCCCGTCGCGGGCCGTAGGTGAGGAGTTTTTCCAGCACCGCGCGTTCTTCCGCCCGGAGATCGCCGTCCGTCTCAGCCACGTGCACGAACTCGGCGCTCACGCGGCGGACCGGGACACCGGCGCCGGCTAGGTCCTGCCTCAGCTTTTGCAGGCGAAAGGTCGAGAGTGCGGGAGAACCGCGAAGAATGAGCATGGTGGCGCGGGCGACGTTCACGGACGCCCGCGGCGCGGTCAAGGCGACCGACGCGCCGGCTCAGCTCCAGCGCGGCTCCGCCGTAACCGAAGTGTCTTTCAGGCTGCCTGGCCGTTGGATCGTGAGGGTTTGCCGAACAGCTCCGCGACGGTGCAACCACGAATGGACACGAACGGACACGAATAAGGGAGGGCTTGCTGTAGCCGCGGCTGCTTGCCCGCCGTGGACTTGGCGAGGAGGAGGGTTCACCCGCCTGAGGAGGGTTCACCCGCCTGAAGCGCGCCATCCGGCCGCCCTGGGTCGCTTGGTCCCTTGGTCCGTTAGTCCATTGGTCTCATATGATCGCCGATGGGGGACACGGTGAAAAATCTGCGACCTCCACGCTTCCGCGTTTTCCGCGTGATCCGTGGGCCCACCCGAAGGCGTTTTCGAACCGTATCGCGCCGGAGTCCTGAACTCCCGCTCTCCGGTTTCCATTTCTCCTCGGTGCCTCCGTGTCTCCGTGGTGAAAAAACTCCGTGGTGTCGTTCCGCTTCACGACCAACATTCTGACCTCCACGCGTCGATGCAGGGCGGAATTCACGCGTTTTCGAGAAAGCCGTTGACCGCGGCGGGAGGCTTGCCGAGATGGGCGACGATTGACGACGCTTCCCGCCAACGCCGCCATTTCCCGCTCCGCTCCGCGGTATCGGGTCCTCGCGGGTGGCGCTCGTCCCCGCTTCCGCGCCCATGTCTGACCGGGTAACCCACGAGTGTGGCATCGCGATGGTGCGGCTGCTGAAGCCGCTTTCGCACTATCAGGAAAAGTACGGCACCCCGCTGTGGGGGTTCACGAAGCTCTTTCTCCTGATGGAGAAGCAGCACAACCGCGGGCAGGACGGCGCGGGCGTGGCCTGCGTGAAGCTCGATACCCCGGCGGGTGCGCCGTTCATGTTCCGCGAGCGTAACATCGATTCCAACCCGCTCGACCGGATCTTTCGCGCGCTGCTCGGCCAGTACAACGACCACGTCGCCGGCGGCGTGATTCACCCGGAGTTCGCGGACCCGGTGAAGCGCAACTTCGACTTCGGCGGTGAGCTGCTCATGGGGCACCTCCGCTACGGGACGAGTGGCGGCTACAGTCTCTCCTCGTGCCACCCCTTTTTCCGGCGCAGCCCGTGGCCCACGCGTAATCTCGCGCTCTGCGGCAACTTCAACCTCACCAACACCGAGGAACTGAACAATTCGCTGATCGCGATGGGCCAGCACCCCATCTTCGCGACCGACACCCAGGCCATCCTCGAGAAGATCGGGTTCTTCCTCGATGAAGAGCACGAGGACATCTATCGCTTCCTCCGCAAGCGCGACGTGGCCGGCGAGGACCTTTCCCGCCGCATCAGCGAGGACCTCGACGTCGCCCGTGTGATCACCCGGGCCGCGCAGCGCTGGGACGGCGGCTACGTGCTCTGCGGCCTGATCGGCAACGGCGACGCCTTCGTCGCGCGCGATCCGTCGGGAATACGCCCGTGCTTCTACTATCAGGACGACGAGGTCGTGGCGTTCGCGTCCGAGCGCGCGCCGCTCATGACCGTGTTCGACCTCGCCCTCGAGCAGGTCAAGGAGGTGAACCCCGGCCACGTGGTCGTGATCAAGCGCCGCGGGTCCGTCTCCGAGGCGCCGTTCACCGCGCCCATGCCGCGGGCTTCCTGCTCGTTCGAGCGCATCTATTTCTCGCGCGGCAACGACATCGACATTTACCGCGAGCGGCAGGCGCTCGGCGGCCAGTTGGCGGCGCCCGTGCTCAAGCTCATCGGTCACGAATGGGCCGACACCGTCTTCAGTTTCATCCCCAACACCTCCGAGACCGCCTTCTACGGCCTGATGTCGTCCCTGCGGGCGCTGCGGCGCGACGAGGTCAAGGCCGCGATCCTGCGCGCCAGCGCCGAGGGCAAGCTCACCGAGTCGCTGCTCGACGAGCTCATCCTGCGCAACTGGCCGCGCGGCGAGAAAGTCGTCAGCAAGGACATCAAGATCCGCACTTTCATCGGCCAGGAGGGCCTGCGGAACCACCTCGCGAGCCACGTTTACGACATCACCTACGGCGCGGTGCGGCCGGGCGTGGATAACCTCGTGGTGGTCGACGACTCGCTCGTCCGCGGCACGACCCTCCGGCGCTCCATCCTGCGCATCCTCGCGCGCCTGAACCCGAAGCGGATCGTGATCGCGTCCACCGCGCCGCAGATCCGCTACCCGGACTGCTACGGCATCGACATGTCGGAGCTCGGCAAATTCATCGCCTTCGAGGCCGCCGTCTCACTGCTGCACGAGCGCGGTGCCACCGCGCTGCTCGACGAGGTCTACGAACTGTGCCGTGACGAAGTGAAGCGCGGCGGCTCGGAAAACCACGTCCGCCGGATCTACGAACCGTTCTCGCCGGAAGATATTTCGCGGCGAATCGTCGAGCTGGTCCGGCCCAAGCAGCTGGAATGGCAGGGTGAGGTCAGTATCCTTTTCCAGACGGTGGAGAGCCTGCATGCCGCCGTGCCGAACCACCGGGGCGATTGGTATTTCACCGGCAAGTACCCGACGCCGGGCGGCTACCGCGTCGTGAACCAGGCGTTCGTCAATTATTACGAGAAGAACGAGGGGCGGTCCTACTGACCCGTAATCTCCGACGCTGTCGCCATGAGCCTTTCCTACGAGGAAGCAGGGGTCCGCTACGACCAGCTCGACGCCTTCAAGCGCGCCTGCCAGCGCGCGGCGCGCACGACCGCCGGCCTGCTCGGTTCGCATGGTTACGCGGAGCCGGCATCCACGCGGGGCGAGAGCGCCTACCTCATCGAGGCGGCGGACCATTACCTGGCCCAGGTCGAGGAAGGCCTGGGGACGAAGAATCTCGTGGCCGATGCCGTGCAGGCCGCGACGGGCCGCACGTGGTACCGCGAGGTCGCGATCGACACGGTCGCGACCATTGTGAACGACCTCGTCACCTGCGGCGCGTTGCCGATCTCGGTCGCGATGCACGCGGCGGTGGGCGACTCCGGTTGGTTCGCGGATCGTGCGCGTTGCGAGGCGCTGGTGGACGGTTTCGCCGAAGGCTGCCGGCAGGCCGGTGCGGTCTGGGGCGGGGGCGAGACTCCGACGCTCGGCGGCATCATTGATCCCGCCGCGATCGTGCTCGCGGGGTCCGCGATCGGCCGCATCGCGCCGAAGCACCTGCGCATCACGGGCGATGTGCGGGAGGGCGACTCCATCATCTTCCTCGCGAGTTCGGGCGTGCAGACCAACGGGCTCTCACTCTGCCGCAAGCTGGCGGGCCGCCTGCCGCAGGGCTACCAGACGCCGATCGGTCACGGCGACCCGCGGACCTTCGGCGACGCGCTTCTTGCGCCGTCGGTCATCTACGTCGCGTTCGTGCGCGAATGCCAGCGGCGCGGCCTGAAGCTGAATTACGTCGCGCATGTCACCGGCCACGGCTGGCGCAAGCTCATGCGCCTCGAGGAGCCGTTCGTCTACGAGATCACCGCGCCGCGGCCCGTGCCCGCGCTGTTCCGCTTCATGATGGAGGCGGGCCCGATCGATCTCCGCGAGGCGTTCGCGACGTTCAACATGGGAGTCGGTTTCGCCGCCTACGTTTCTCCGGAGCTGGCGCCCGCCGTCATCGAGGCCGCGCGCGTCACGGGCTACGATGCGTGGCTCGCGGGCAAGGTGCGCCGCGAGGGCGGCCGCAAGGCCGTCGTGGTGCCGTCGCTCGGTCTCGGGTTCGAGGGCGACACCCTGCAGGTGCGCTGAGCCGGGCGTTTCCCGGCGGGATTTCCGACTGGTTTTGGGCGGCCGCTTCCGGCAAATCTCCTCCGTTCCCAACGGCCCCCGATGTTTCCGCGTCTCGTCGTCGCCCTCGCGCTCCTCGCCTTGCCGTGGCTGGCATCAGGTTGCCAGGCCACACGGGCGACTCGCATTCGTGAGAAAGCGGAGTTGTTCGCGGCGCAGCCACCGGAAGTTCAAGCGTTGATCCGGGAGGGAATGGTCGACTACGGCTTCAGCCCGGAGCTGGTTCATCTGGCGCTCGGCGAACCGAACCGCCGGCAATCGGGCGAGGCGGCCGAGGGTCGCATGGAGACCTGGACCTACAAGAACATCGTGCTGTCCGACACCGTCGCGATGCGCGTGGGCATGAACAACCCGGGATCGCGTTATCAACCCGGCCGGCTGCTGTCCCCGAATGCCCCGGGTGGCCCGAGCATCTCCAGCACGCGCAACGTCGGCCCCCAGCCGGGCGTCGCCGACATGTCGGACGTCAAGACGGGCACGCTTCACGTGGAGTTCCTGAACGACCGCGTCTTCAGCCTGCGGCTGGAGTAGGACGTTTCAGACGGGTTCGACCGTCGAGAAGCGGCTCCGCGGCGGCCGAAAAGGAGTTGAGTTGGGACACAGAGGGCGCGGAGGCCCGATGCGAGTTCACCGAGTCCGATCCACCGGAGGCCAAGCTGATCGATGGCCGCAACAATGCGCAAAAGTCGCAAAGACGGTAGACGTCCCATTGTAGCCGCGGCTGCTTGCCCGGCGTTAGCTTTTCGAGGGAGGGGTAGCCGCGGACGAGTTGGTGGGCCAGACGGCCGAAGGCGTTGCCGAATCGCTTCGTGCGAGAGCAACCACGGATGGGAAAAGGGGTGGGAGGCGGGTGAGGGCGGGAGAGAGCAAGACGCGGCTCCGCCGCAGCCGAAGTATCGTTCAGGCTGACTGGCGGTGGGATCGTGACGCGTTGCCGAACAGCTCCGCGAGGGCTCAACCACGGATAAACACCGATGAACACGGATAGCCGGGCTTGGTTTCGCCGCGGCTGCTTACGGCGGATGATGAAAAGCGGCCGATGCCGTCCCGA